>JBDTZO010000121.1:0-19584 GCA_040005135.1 Acidobacteriota bacterium
CGCATTGCCTCGAGCCCGAACTCATGCGCTCGTTCGGCATCGAGCCCAAACATCGCCGGCCGGAGTAGTTTTTCCCAAAGTTTTCGCATCATTACCGAGACGATTTTAGTTGAAGGCGTGCAATATCAAAACTTCCCGAGCCGATCTTTGAACTTTGATGTTTCGTTTGTTACGATTTGCTTGCAAATGGGTGACAAGATAAATCTTATTGAAAAATCGAGGATAATGGACGCAACCGCGATCAAGCGGGCGTTGTCGCGCCTCTCGTCTGAGATCATCGAGACGAATCATGGAGCGGGAGATCTATATCTCGTCGGTATCCGCCGCCGCGGAGTCCCGCTGGCTGAACGGATCGTCAAAAAGATCGAATCCCTCGAGGGTGTCAGGCCGCTTTACGGGACGATGGATATTACGCTCTACCGCGACGATCTCTCGACTGTCGGAACAAATCCGATCGTCAATCGCACTGAACTCGAACACGATATTGAGGGCAAGACCGTGATCCTCGTCGACGACGTCCTTTATACCGGACGCACGATCCGTGCCGCGATGGACCAGCTTATGGATTTTGGCCGACCCAAACGGGTCCAGCTTGCCGTGCTGATCGACCGCGGCCGAGAGTATCGCGAGCTTCCCATACAGGCCGATTTTATCGGCAAGCTTGTCCAGACGAAACCGACCGAGATCATCAAGGTCATGTTTAAAGAGCTAGACGATGTCGAAGGTGTCGGCATTTTCGAAAGGCCCAGTGAGTAGTTATCAACGCAAGGCAAACGCCTTGCTTTTTTGTATCTTGTCATTCGCGCTTTATACGCCACAACGCTGTGAGAGAAGCGACAACCGAAAAACCATTTCGACGACGGGACCTGTTGGGGATCCGCGGCCTTTCCGCCGATGAGATCACCGGCATTTTGGACACCGCAGAAACTTTTAGTGAGATATCGCTCCGCGAGGTCAAAAAGGTCCCGGCACTTCGCGGCAAAACCATAATCAATCTCTTTTTCGAGGCCTCGACGCGAACACGCACATCTTTCGAACTCGCTGCCAAGCGCCTGTCCGCCGATGCCGTCAATATCAGCATTTCGTCGTCTAGTCTGACCAAGGGCGAAACTCTGCTCGATACGGCAATGAATCTGGACGCGATGGCACCAGACTGCATCGTCGTTCGTCACTCGAGCGCCGGAGTTCCGCATCAGCTTGCAAAGGTAAGCAAGGCGGCCATCGTCAACGCAGGTGACGGTGCCAACGAGCATCCGACGCAAGCTCTGCTCGACGCAATGACGATCCGAGAGCATAAAAAGACGATCGCCGGGCTAAAGGTCGCCATTGTGGGCGACATTATCCATAGCCGCGTCGCTCGTTCAAATATCCACCTGTTGACAAAGCTGGGAGCGACGGTCCGGATTGCCGGGCCGCGAACTCTTGTGCCGGACGACTTTCAGCATCTTGTGGAGGACGGGCTCGAAGTTTGTCCGCACATCGAGGATGCGATCGTCGGAGCGGATGTCGTCATGATCCTCCGAATCCAGCGCGAACGCCAGGATTCGGCCTACTTCCCGACGCTGCGCGAATACGCGATCCATTACGGCCTCACGAGCGAGCGTTTGCAGCTTGCCCAAAAGGACGCCATCGTCCTCCATCCGGGCCCGATGAATCGCGGCATCGAAATAGCATCCGACGTCGCCGATAGCTCGCGTTCGCTGATCCTGGACCAAGTGAAGTATGGCGTGGCGGTTAGAATGGCAGTTCTTTATTTGGCGACAGGCGGGTCGGGCTCCAGTTCTTAAATATGAAGTTGTTGATCAAAAACGGCCATCTCATCGATCCGGCAAGCGGTCAGAACAGCGGCAAAAGCGTGCTCATTGTAGACGGTAAGGTCGCCGAATGGATCGATATAAACGGAGCGGAGCCGTCGGACGCGGAGATTTTCGACGCGACAGGTCTTGTGGTAGCTCCCGGCTTTATCGACATGCACGTGCATCTTCGTGAGCCAGGGCAGGAGCATAAAGAGACTATCGCGAGCGGCTGCGCGGCGGCGGTGGCCGGAGGCTGGACTAGCGTCTGCCCTATGCCGAACACCGATCCGGTCAATGATAATGCAGCGATCACGCGATACATGATCGAACAGGCTGAGCGGGCCGGACTCGCAAATGTCTTTCCGATCGGAGCGATCACGAAATCTACCGATGGCAGCGAGCTGGCGGAAATGGGCGAGATGAAGGCCGCCGGGGCCGTTGCGGTTTCGGATGACGGCCGGCCGGTCCCGAACGCCGGCATCATGCGGCGTGCACTTCAGTACGCACGCGATTTCGACCTTCCCGTTATTGATCATTGCGAAGACAGATCTTTGTCGGCTGGCGGCGTGATGCACGAAGGCAGGATCTCGCTGCTGCTCGGGCTTAAGGGAATGCCGGCATTGGCCGAGGACATCGACGCCGTTCGCGACATAATCTTGGCCCGCGATACCGGAGCTCACGTTCATATCGCCCACGTTTCGACCGTCGGAGCGATCGATGCAGTTCGGCGGGCCAAGGCCGAGAGACTGAACGTAACGTGCGAGGTGACCCCGCACCATTTTACGCTCACCGACGCCGCCGTCGAGGGCTACGACACCAACACAAAGATGGCGCCGCCGCTCCGAAGCTCCGAACATTTGGAAGCGATCATTGAAGGTATAAGGGACGGCACGATCGACGCGATCGCGACCGACCATGCTCCGCATCACGCGGACGAAAAAGCCCTCGAGTACGACAGAGCTCCTTTTGGAATTACCGGCCTTGAAACCGCCGTCGGCCTGGCGTTTGACCGCCTCGTCCACACCGGCGTGATCGACCTCGTCCGTCTCGTCGAACTCTGCTCGACAAACCCCGCTAAGATATTCAAATTGGCCGGCCGCGGCTCTCTCGCTCCCGGATCGATCGCCGACGTGACCATCCTCGACCCCGACTTAAAATGGACCTTTCGCAATTCGGGATCGAGATCCAAGTCGCGAAATTCCCCATTCGATAACTGGGAATTTACCGGTGCAGCCGTAGCGACCATCGTTGGCGGCCGCATTGTGTATCGCCGCTAACTGTGGCAAAGTGTTCAAAAAACAAAGGAGACCACGATGAAGACCACCCTCTTGCTAGTTATCACTTTGTTCGCGTTCACCGGCCTGGCGTATGGGCAAAACAAGAGTTCGTATACGAGTACGACCACCAAGGCATGCCGGACGATCTCATCCAACCCGAACGAAGCCGGTTCGTATGAAGGCGAGTGCCCCGGCGTCGGCGGATACAAGCTGCGTCTGCTCGAGGGTGACATTCGTCAGTCGTTGAACGTGATCACGCCTGCGAAAAAGAAGTTCGAGTTGGATTTTTGGGGTTTTTACAGCGGATTCTCAACGGTCGGCGAGAAGGTCGAGTGGCGAACCAAGGCCGGCGTGCCCGTGGCACTTATCGTCAGATTCAATGTCGCTGATGCCGAAGATTCGACCAAGAACACCTCTTATCTGATGATCGCCAAGGTCTCAAAGTCGTCGTCCTGTGTTACCGACGTCGTACTGCCCGGAGCAAAGCAAAACGAAAAGGCACGCGCACTCGCCGACAAAGCGTCGTCAAAACCCTGCAAGGGACAGGAGTAGAACTTCTTCGCGTGGCAACCGCGTTTAGCAATTCGGAGATCTTTTAATGGAATGGATCAGTGACCCGCAGATCTGGATCGCGTTCGTAACGCTCGCCGTCCTCGAACTCGTTCTCGGGATCGATAACGTTATTTTTGTTTCGATCCTATCGGGCAAGCTGCCGGAAAAGGATCAGCCAAAGGCTCGTTTCATCGGCCTCTCGCTGGCCCTCGTGATGCGGGTGATCCTTCTTTTCTCGCTTACTTGGGTGATGGGCCTGACCGCCCCGCTGTTTACGGTGCTCGGTCAACACGTGTCCGGTCGCGATATTATTCTACTGATCGGCGGGCTGTTTCTGATCTTTAAGAGCACTCACGAGATCCACGGATCGCTCGAGGGCACCGAAGGCGAAGCGTCCACCAGGCCGTACGCCGGATTTGCGGGCGTGATCGTTCAGATCATGCTGCTCGACATCGTTTTTTCGCTCGATTCTGTGATAACGGCGATCGGGATGGTCAGCAACGTCTGGATCATGATCGCAGCGGTCGTCGTTTCGATCATTGCGATGATGCTGTTCGCGGGTTCGATCGGCGCTTTCGTTCAGCGGCATCCGACGATCAAGATGCTCGCACTTTCATTTCTCCTGCTTATCGGAACGACCTTGATAGCCGAGGGATTGGAATTTCACATTCCAAAAGGCTACGTCTACTTCGCAATGGCGTTCTCGGTATTCGTCGAGATGCTTAATATTCGCCTTCGCAAAAAAACGCCGCCCGTCGTGTTGCACAATCCGTTCTCCGATGAAGACGAAGAAAAAGCGTTACACCGCTCGACGTAAACGCGATCAAAGCGTCTTGACGAACTGAGCGACCGCTCGGATGTCGGACGCGGTGAGACGCGTTTTGAACTTGGGCATTTTGCCGCCGCCATTCGAGATCTTGTTGATCAGACTCTGCGGATTTGCTTTGAATTTCGCCTGGTTTTTGGCGGAATTGAGAGCCGGGCCTTTATCGCCCTCGCCGTCGTCACCGTGACAACGGGCGCAGTTGTTCGCATAAATCTCCGCACCCGATGCCAATGCCGGATCGGCGTTTGCGGCCATTTCATTCGCGTTGATCGACGAATAAGCTGTGACGGAGAGAATGCCTCCAAGGACGACCGCGATCGCGGCCAGTTTAAGGTAGATATTTCGTTTCATTATTGATCGCGCCTAATTAATAAGGAACTTAAAATTGTGCCACTTTGGGACCCATCACTTCGGCCGGCAATCCGAAGTCGCGATAGGTCAGCATTTTAGTTTCCAATGACGTCGCCAAGGTTGCCTGGCTCGACCGTCATTTCACCGGATGCGTCAGCAGACTAAACTGACTCATCGAAATCGACCGCTCGTTCGAACTTCATCATCGATCCGTCCGCGGGATGATGAAATTCGAGTCGATACGCGTGCAGGCAAAGTCGACCGAATTCCGATCCCCCGCGAGCGTGGTCACCGACGATCGGATGCCCTATCGACGAGCAGTGAATGCGCAGCTGATTGGTGCGGCCGGTGATCGGCTCGAGTTCGACCAACGTCCTGTCGGCGAACCGTTCTTTAACCCAAAACCGCGTCTCGGCATGTTTGCCGTCTTCTTTAACATCCCAAAATTTCAATTCGGCAAAGCGGCCGATCGGCCGGTCGATCGTGCCTTCGTCGATCTCTAAAATTCCGTCGACCATTGCCAGATAGCGTTTCGCAACCATTTTTCTCTTGAAGTGGTCCGACAACACTCGATGAGCGCGCGAGGTCTTGGCGACGACCATCAGCCCCGACGTCTGTTTGTCGAGCCGATGGATCAAACCTGCCCGAATGAAAGCTGTCGCCTTTTCAAGGTCGTCTGTGTCCTCGATCTTCGCTTTGTTGAGATGATACGCGAGAGCATTGAGCAGTGTGCCGCTCTTGTCGCGGTGCGTTGGATGGACGAGCGTTCCGGCAGGCTTGTTAACGACGATGAGGTGAGCGTCCTCAAAGACGATGTCTACGGCGACATTTTCAGGGCGCATCGCGGTCTCGCGCGTGGTGTCGATGTGGATCTCGACCAAGTCATTCGGCAGAAGTTTGTATCCGCGATTTTCGTGCCGTCCGTTGACCTCGCAGCGTTCGTTCTTGACGAGTTCGCGGAGGTACATTTTGCTAAGTCCGTTGAATTTTCCGAACAAAAAGTCGTCGAGCCGCATCTTGAAGTGCTCATCTGTGGCTTGGAGTTCGATCCGGCTGTCCATAGGTCGATTCTAAACTATCAGCATCAATATTTTGCCGCTGCCGCCGCGATACCCTACAATTTTGTCGGAAATGAAATTTGACCGCATCGAATTTATCGCCCGGGCGTCGGCGTCACTTGTCGACGCCGACGGCATCCGCTCAGGTTCGGCGACCGTTGTCGAAAACTTAACGCGAGTTGTCGCCGGTCGCTTCGCATTTCTCGCCCGCCGACGACGCGACAGCGATATCGCCGATATCCTCGCGGCCAGCGGGCTCGGAGTTGCCGACTTTCGTCGGCTCGAGGAACGCATTTCAAAGAGCGTTTTGTGGAAAATGCTGCACCTCACGTCGCCCTTTGCTATCGATCCGCTGGGCGGCGACCACGTGCTTAATTTCCTCTCGTTCGGCACCGGCGCCCAGTCGCTTTTAGCCGTTCCGGTTACCGTCCGCGGATCGAGCGTCGGATTGCTCGCCGTCGGCTTTCCAGGATCGGGGGTCGCTGGCGATACAGAGATCAACAAGTTTCTCAATGCGATCGCCGCCGTTTTCGCACAGGCAGTGCGGGCCGAACGTACGATCTCTGAGGAGGGCCGCAAGCTCGCCGAGGAAAATCTGATCCTTAAGCAGGAGCTCAAGGAAAAATATGACTTTCACAACCTTATCGGCAATTCGAGCCCGATGCGGCAGGTCTTCGATCTCGTCAGCCATGTAGCTCGCTCAAACGCTACCGTGCTGCTCCGCGGCGAAAGCGGAACCGGCAAGGAACTGATAGCCAACGCGATCCATTACAACAGTCTCAGGTCCAAGCGGCCGTTCGTCGTGCTCAATTGCTCAGGACTTAACGAAGCTCTCGTGGAGCTCGAGTTGTTCGGCGACGGTTCCGCTAAGCGAAAGGGACGGCTTGAACAGGCGGACGGCGGAACGCTGCTTTTGGACGAGATCGGCGATCTGTCGTTAGCAACACAGGCAAAGCTTTTGCGAGTGATCGAGAACCGCGAGATCGAACGGCCCGGCGGCGAACTGCTTCCGCTAAATGTCCGTCTGATCGCATCGACGGCAAAGGATCTCGAAGCGGAGATCGCCCGCGAGCACTTTCGCGAAGACTTGTATTACCGCCTCAATATGTTCCCGATCTATCTGCCGCCCCTTCGCGAACGGAAGTCGGATATTCTCCTACTCGCCGAACATTTTCTGGAGCGGCTCGAACGCAAGCACCAAAAACATGTGCGCCGCATCTCGACGCCGGCGATCGATATGCTAACGGCGTATCATTTCCCCGGCAACGTCCGCGAACTTGAGAATGTGATCGAGCGGGCAATGATCGTCTGCGATTCAAATGTCATCCACGGACATCACCTGCCGCCGACGCTGCAGACTGCCGAGCTGAGCGGAACCGAGACTCGCGTCACGCTTACGTCAGCAGTCGAGGCATTCGAACGCGACCTGATTCAGGACACGCTCAAATCAACCGGAGGCAACGTCGCGCGGGCTGCAAAAATGCTCGATTCGACCGAGCGGATACTTGGCTATAAGATAAAGAAGTACGGCGTCGACCCCAAGCGTTATCGCAGATGAATATTGACGAACACCTTATCAGCGGCCTGCCCGACCCTGAGGCCGCCGGGCGTTTTCTCGGGCAACTTACCGAGGCTCATCCGTCTGCCGTAGCGAGGCTTGCCAAGGATCAAGGCCTCTTGTCCGACGTTCTGACGCTCGCTGCATTCAGCCCTCTGCTTGCCTCAACACTGTTGCAAAATCCGGAGTATTTCTGGTGGCTCGGCCGAAAGCGGCTTGATTCGGGTGTCCGCGGAAAGGACGAACTGCTCGAATCGCTTGCTCGCTTCTCGATGACACATTCGCAGCTCGATCCTCAGGTGCTGTTCGCGCGATTTCGCCGCCGCGAGCTGATGCGTATTTTTTTGCGTGATATTCGGCGGCTTGCGACGATCGCCGAGATCACCGAGGAGATCTCAAATCTCGCCGACGCAATACTCGAATCGGCGCTAAAGCTTGCTCGTCGTGAAATGGATAATCGTTTTGGTGTGCCGCAGGAGACCGACGCGAAAGGCAGACCGCGGCCCGCACGATTTTGCATTACGGCTCTAGGCAAGCTTGGCTCCCGCGAACTAAATTACTCGTCCGACATCGATCTGCTGTTTCTCTATTCGAGCGAAGGCTCGACCTCCGGCACCGGATCGCGCGGCACCGCCAGCAATCGCGAATATTTCATCAAGGTCGCTGAATACACAACCAAGCTCGTCGGCCACCAAGCCGCCGAGGGTGCCGCATATCGCGTCGATCTTCGCCTTCGGCCGCATGGCTCGCTCGGCGCCCTGACCCTATCGGTGGCCGACACGATCAAATACCATCGGACCGAAGCCCGTGCGTGGGAACGCCAGGTGCTGATCCGTTCCCGCGGCTGTGCTGGCGACATCGAATTGTTCGCCGATTTCTTTCACGCGGTCGAACCGCTCATTTTCGAATCCGGCGAGACTGTCGAGGACGCCCTTCGAAACGTTCGGCTCTCAAAGGAAAAGATCGATCGAGAAAACATCGAACGTCGCGGCTATAACGTCAAGCTGGGCCATGGCGGCATCCGCGAGATCGAATTTCTCGCCCAGGCACTGCAGTTAGCATACGGCGGCGCCGATCGATGGCTGCGCAGCCCGCACACGCTCATCAGCCTGACACGGTTGGCCGACCGCCATCTGCTGCACACGAGCGAGTTCTCGGAGCTTTCGGCGGCATACGAATTTCTTCGCCGGACGGAACACGTTCTGCAGATGGAGAACGGCCTTCAGACACACACTGTTCCCGACGAAGCTGCAAAACGTGCTTTGTTGGCGCGTCGAATCACCTTTGCTGCGGGCGGCGATTTCGAGCACGACCTCGCACTCCATTCTGCCAATGTTGCCCATGTATTTACACGAGTCTTCGGCGATCGAGCAGCTACCGAGACGGGTGAAGACGTGGTTCCATTTCCACCGACCGCCTTGGACCGCGCGCGTTCGAACCTAATGGCGTCGATCGAAAAATCGGATGTCCATTTTGCGGCGAACGCTCGCGACATTAGCGTGCTTGACCGGCTTGCTGCCGTTTCGCCGCACTTTGCCGGCATGCTTGCCGCGAATCCGCAGCTTGCGGCGGAGCTTCCGGACCCGAACCAAGACCTCGGCGAACCGGATTACAACTCTGCTTTGCTCTCGGCTGTCGAGAATGCTTTCGGATTCGGCCCGCGGCTCGCCGTGCTTCGTCAAACCTGGTCGCGAAATCTGATCCCGATCGTAGTCGCCGACGTTTTTGAAGCGATCCAGATCCGCGAATGCAAACGGTTGCAGACGCTGCTTGCCGAAGCGAGCATCGCCGCGGCGATCCGGATCGTGACCGACGAACTCTCCGCGAAATACCGCAATTCAGCGGTCAGACTGCATTTGGCGGTGCTCGCTCTCGGTAAGTTGGGCGGTCGGGGCCTTGATTACGACTCAGACCTCGACCTGATCCTGGTTTACGACGACTTGCAGCCGGTTCCCGAAGGCGTGACCCATTCTGAATTTTACAGCCGGGCCGCCGAGCTTTTTGTGACGACCCTGTCGTCGATGACCCGCGATGGTTCGCTCTATCGCGTCGACCTGCGTTTGCGGCCATACGGCTCCAAAGGAATGATCGCCACGTCTAGCGAGGCGTTTCTGACATATATTCGCGATACGGCTGAGATCTGGGAAATGCTCGCCTTCGTCAAGCTGAGGGCTGTCGGCGGCGACCTTACTCTCGGACGCGGAGTCGAGGACGAAACACGCCGAGCTATACACGCCCGAGCGGCTAAAACCGACGCCCAAATGCTCGCCGGGGAAACGCTTCGCATTCGCAACGCCCTTGAAACGGGGCGGGTCCGGCCCCGTCGCGGAGCCGACGTGGATATCAAATATGGTTCCGGCGGCATGCTCGACGTCTATTTCGCGATGCGCTTCCTGCAGCTTCGCGACAATGTTCCGGACCATCCGGGCGATCGTTCCACCGAATATATGCTCGAGCTTCTAAAAGGGAACGGGTCGATGACGGACGAAGCTTACGGTTCGCTGTCCGCGGGCTACGCATTTCTATCAGACCTCGATCACAACATCCGACTCACCGTCGGCCGCACGACACGAGTCCCGCTCGGCAACACACCCGCGATGGATGCCATCGCACGTCGAATGAGGGTCGCCTCTCCCGCTGACCTCGCCGAAAACCTGACGCTCCACCGCATCGAGATCCGCTCGGCGTTCGACGCGATCGTAGGAACATGATACCGGCGTAATTCTCGGCGGAGCATCTGCGATCGCCCTATCGGCACGAGGTATTCAAATCTCCATATGCGTTCGGCCTTAGCTCCCGCACGGTCACCGGTAAGAGTTTTATGTGCATGACCTACGGCTATCGGAAAGTCGTTTTAAGAGCCGATATATCGGTAGATTGGCGGACCGATTGACGGTCGACATAAGGTTGCCTTTGGTTAGCATTTCCGATAGACTTCGATGCGACCCAAATCGCTACTCTCAAAAGCAAAAGGAATTACTAAATGATCGTCAAAAAAACCTCGATATGGTTTCTCGTATTTTTGTTTCTCTTTACGTTTACCCTCACTGCCGCCGCGCAGGACGAAGTCGTGACGAATGCTGAGGTCATCACACTTACAAAGGCGGGACTCGACAAAGCAGTTATCCTAAACAAGATCAATACCTCGCAGACCAATTTCAATATGTCCACCGATGAGCTGATAAAGCTCAAGCAGGCGGGCGTTTCGGATGAGGTCGTTCACGCGATGTTAATAGCGAAAAGCGGAGGTTCCATGGGAATACCTTCAAATCTATCGCATCCTTCCGGCCCCGGCACGCCGGTCTTGGTACCAGACGGAACTGAGATAAAAGCCGTAACGGTTGATGAAGTCAGCGGTAAGCGTTCAGTCGAGGGTGATCAACTGACATTCAAAGTCGCTGACGACGTCCTCGTAAACGGTAAAGTCGTGATCGCGAAAGGAGCTGTAGTAAAAGCCACGGTAACTTCCGCCAAAAAGCCCGGTTTCGCTGGAACCAGTGGTAAGTTGAGCATACGAATCGAATCGACGATCGCAGCGGACGGACAACCGATCAAACTACGTGCGGCCAAATCGGGTCAAGGCGGCAACAATACCGGCACGACCGTCGGTCTCGTCGTTCTCTTCGGGCCGCTCGGATTGCTCAAACACGGTAAGGATGCCAAGATCGTCGCCGGAACACTTCTTTCCGCATATACTGACGAAGCGAAAACAGTAATGGTTGTAACACCGTAGTCCCACCCCCGTACTTTAAGAACTCTGAGGCACCGTTGGCGACGGTGCCTTTTTCATTGTTAAGCTCCTCCCTCTCAGGGACCCGTGGCCACTGATAAACGCAAACATTAGCCTCGATGCTCAAACGAAAAATGCCGCGGTCTTAGCGACCGCGGCAAATACCAAACTGGTTGAGTAGACTCACTTTTCTTTCTTATCATCGACGGCAGAGGACTCGACCGGGTCCGTGATCGAATAAGCCGCTAGCTCGCCCTTGTTCATATTGATCAAGCGGCCGGCTGCGTCATCCACCTCATAGTCAGGCGTTTTGTCGTTAAAGATTATCTGATTTACTGGCTGGCCGGTCATGAGACTTACGCCCACGAGGCCGGAACCCTTGTCCCCTTTTGTCTTGATCGTGGTGAGGACGTAATAGACGTTCCCACTATCTTTGGCGGCTGTGTATTTCCGCGCCATGAAGTTCTGATAGCTGGACATTAAATTGAGAAAGCTAGAGTTTTCACGGTATGCGGAGTTATAATCGCCTCGCTGCGAGTATCCGGCTTCCATTCCCTGCGACATAGCCGCTGCGGTAATTGTGATCGCGGTCATGACGATCGATTGCCATCCGTTCACACCCGGAGCATCGTATTTGGTCGCCCAAGCGATGTCGTGGGATTTAGGGTTGAATGCCAGCAAGTGGTTCATTCCCCTCACCACGACCGTGCCGTTCTCCTGCCGCACGAGCGAAACGGGATTGTCCGTCGAATCGGGTCCCTTCTTCATTAATCCGCCGATCCCGCCGAATGCCACGGCCGCAACACGCCCGGCGGTCGCCGCCGCTCCGACCTTGATCTTGAATTTAAGCGGAACCTTATAAGCTTCTTTCACCTTGCCCTGGCTGGAAAGGTCTAGACCGATCAGGTTCTTTTCGTCGCCAATGAGCAATGAATTGTCTTCGGGCAGGATCATCATGTTCGTGATCGAGTCCTTGGCTCCGGTATAGATCCAGTTCGTATTGCCGGTCGATTTATCGAGGGCAACTACGCCGATCGGGCCCTTTTTTAGCCATTCGCCCCGTTTCCAGGAGAAAAACTGGCCACCCATACGGCCATACAATACGCCGTTGTAGACCTGCATCTCGGCGATACCACCCTTCCCGAAGTCTTTTGTGGTCCACTTGATCGTGCCCGTATTTTTATCAATGGCCCGCACGACGCCTTGGGACGAGGTGTAAATAATGTCACCATCGAATATGCATTGACCGTTAGTGTTCTTCATCGTGCCGTCGGTAACATCGTAAAGCGTTTTCCAAATTAACTTTCCATCATTGATGTTGAATCGATGCAGACCCGCATATGTCATGTATAGCGAATCGCCGTCCGTGATCGGAGAATTCTCACCGCTCAGGTCGAACCGGTCGCTCCGACCGCCGCCGTCGCCCAGGAACATTGACGCAGCCGCACCACGCTTCTTCTTTTCAACGCCATAAAGATCGACCTTTTCGGTGTACTCGCTTTGCCATATTAGCTCGCCGGTCGACATTTTTAGAGCGTAAATGTCCGGCTTATCTTTGGTTATGCGATTGTCCCGGATGGTCAGGAATACGATCATGTCGCGACGATAGACGGGCGAGACCTGAACGGTGTAGCCGAGCAATTTATCGGTCTGCCAAACAGTTGCACCCGAAAGCGTGTCTATGGCCGTAAGCTTCGTCTTTCGCTGGGCCCAACCTGAATTGTCGGAAATTAGCAGAAGCGGCGTACCGGGAAGCTCCGTGTATTCGTTTTCGGAGATCTCGCCAAGGTCATTTCGCTGCCACAGCACTTTTCCGGACGAACCGTCGAGCATCGCAACGCCGGCCGGCAGCCCAACAGTGATGTTGCCCGTCTCCATCAGCGAATACCATTTGGCACCCTTATAGGTCCAGAGAGGTGCGGCCGCGTGAGCACTAAATACGCCGGTGGTAAGCATGATCAATGTCGACAAAAATGCCGAGATCACTAGTCTCCGGGCGCTAAACGAGGTATTCGCGAATGGGAAAATATGCATTAAGAATCTCCTATTGAATGTAAAGGTGAGTTAGAGCCTGCAGTCCGTTGAGCCCTGAGAACACAACGGCCTTCGATCGCGCTCTCATCAGGATCTGATCTGCTTAGGTTTGGTCCGAGAGCCGTTAAAGACCAGTAGGAGTGTAAGGTGTAATTGCAATACGGTCAAGAGAGATCTTCGAATGCCGGATCTCGAACCCCCGACTTCGCGGCGGCGGCTCATCGTCCGGGGGCGACCGAGACTTGCCGAGCGGCTCTTTTTGTTAGACTGATCGAGGGCCCCAGGCACGATTACTTACGTTCGCGTTTCTCCACGTCCAGTCGCTTCGAACCAACATTGTGTGCAGATGCGGTGGCGACGCCGCTCGTCGTCTGTGTAGCGGGCTGAATTCGGCTGGCGTTTAGCGACGAAAAGTTCGTCGTGGGTCAATTCCATCCAGGGTTTGAAGTGCCTCGATCCGCATTTGGGACATGATGTGGCGTGTTCTAAACCATTCATACGGTATTTACGTTTCTACGGCTACGGTTTACTATCTTATGAAGTTGCCGATATTCTACCACTTTGCCCATAAACCGATGAAAAAAAGAACTGCACTTCTCGCCTTGTTGGTCGTTTCGCTGTTTGTTGCCGTTTATCCGCAAACCGAAGAAAAATTCGACTTTTACTCCCGCGGCGACTATCGCACCAACGTGCCGCGGCCCCAGTCGATCCTTCGCTACGACGTGGGCGATTTTCACACGACTTACGCTCAAATGGAGCAAGTTATTGGAGCAATTGCCGCCGCCTCGCCGGACCGCGTTAAAATCTACGATATCGGCGAGACGAACGAGCATCGAATGCAGCATATTGTCGCGATATCGTCGCCCGAGAACATCGCTCGGCTCGATGACATCAAGGGCAGCATCGCAAAGCTCACCGACCCGCGGACGACTTCTCCGTCCCAGGCAAATGCCATAATTCAAAACACACCCGCGATCGCGTGGATGGCCTACACGATCCACGGTAACGAATCGGCTTCGTTCGAAGCGATGATGCAGGTGATGTACCAGCTCGCCGCGTCAAATGAGCCGGCAACGCTCGATATTCTGAAAAATTGCGTCACGCTCATTCTGACGGGCGAAAATCCGGACGGCCACGAGCGATTCGTGACCTGGTACAACTCGGTCGGGATCGGTGACGCGAATCGCTTGGCTCTCGAGCATCGCGAACCATGGTCGATCTATGGCCGCCTCAGCCATTACCGCTTTGACCTAAACCGTGACACGCTGGCAATTACGCAAAAGGAAACGCAGAATATGCAGCGGGCATTTCTCGATTGGAACCCGCAGGTTTCAGCCGACCACCATGGACAGCCGTCGCAATTTTTCTTTCCGCCGAACGCACTTCCGATCAACCCGAACCTGCCCCAGCCAGTCACCGAAAAGTGGAACAATATGTACGGACGTGCTAATGCCAAGGCGTTCGACGCGAACCGCTGGGATTACTATGTTCGGGACATATATGACGCGTTTTATCCCGGATATTGGGACATGTACCCGAGCCTGAACGGCGCGATCGGGATGACATTTGAGACGGACGGAGGCGGAACGAAAGGGCTCAGGTACACGCGCGACGACGGCACGATCGCGACGCTGCGGTCTGCCATTGCCAAGCACTTTACCGCGTCGATGACCACGCTTGAGGTGACCGCGAAGAATCGGGTCGAGCGGCTCAAGGATTTCTACGATTTCCGCGCTCGCGCAATGAACGATTTTGCCGGCGGTAAGATGAAACGCGTTTTGATCCTGCCCGACAAGGATCCTGTAAAGGCGGCCGAACTGGTCGAAATACTCCGGTGTTCGAGGATCGAGGTCAAGATCGCATCGAGCCCGATCACGTCGTCCACAGCTCATACTTATGCGGCCCGCAATTCTCCCGCCGAAACGCGGACCTTTGCCGCCGGAGCATATATCGTCGATCTGAACCAGCCGCAGCGCATACTTATCAAGTCGATCCTCGAGCCCGATACGCCGCAGGACAAGGCATTCGTCGACGATAATATGGGCAGATTCAAGCGAAATCAGATGAAGGGCAGCGGACAGGCAAAGGAAGACTACGGATTTTACGACATTACGGCCTGGTCGCTGCCGACCGCGTTCGGACTCGATGCCTATTGGACTGAGGACACCGCCGCCCCAGCGGGACCGGCAGTAACGGACGAAACGATCGCCGCGGCAAAGCGAGGCACTTACCCCGGACGAGCACAGATCTCGTACATCATCCCTTATACCACCGATTCGGCGGCCGCGATGGTCGCTCAGCTCCTCCAAAAGGGCTTTCGAATTGCCGTTGCGACCAAGACGATGAACGCCGCCGGACGAAACTGGCCGCGGGGCACCTTTGTCGTCCGCGTCACTCGAAATCCTGAAACGATACACGATACGGTCGCAAAACTGGCGGTCGACTTGGGCGTTAATGTAACCGCGGTCAACTCGGGATTTGCCGATGAGGGCGATACGGGTGTCGGCGGCGAGAGCGTCATCTCACTTCAAGCCCCCAAGATCGCCATGATCGCGGATGACGCGGTCGATCAAACTTCGTTCGGTTCGATCTGGTGGACACTTGACCGCTATGGTGTCAATTTCACGCCGATGACTGTTTCCGCTTTCAAGAGCGGAGGGCTGAAAGGCTACAACGTGCTCATTTTGCCTGACGGTTCGGCCAGCCGATACATGGCCATGTTCGGTGCCGGCGGTGTGTCCGACCTGAAAGAATTCGCGAGAGGTGGCGGCACGATCATTACAGCGCGCGGAGCGTCTGTCTTCGCGGCCCTGAAAGATGTCGGACTTACGACTGCGAAGCTGGTCGGCAGCGACGCCGACGAAGACAAAAGCCGTTCGGCGATAGACGAGGAAAAGAAGCCCGAACCGACGCCGACGCCCGTGGCCAAAAAGGCTGAGGGCAAAAGCCAGCCTGTCGAGGCAAGTCCCAATCCATCGAGCGAAGAGCTTCGTTCGGACAAAGCGGACGGGGCTGCTCCTGGCCTGCCGCCGATCGCCTCGCCGTCAGCCGATTCGAACAAGGTGCCGGTCGCACTTCCCGGCTCGATAATGCGTGCGACGGTCGACCGGACGACCTATCTTACATACGGGCTCGAACAGAACGACCTGCCGGTCTTGGTTGCCAGCGGCTTCTTTTTCCGCTATTCAAAAGAGGGCAATAACGCTCTCGTATTCGACGCCAAACCTAAGCGTCCGCTGACATTATCGGGCTTCGTGTGGGAGGGCAACACAGAACGGCTGCTCGCCGGCACGGCTTATGTGATCGACGAACCGCTCGGTGCGGGCCACGTGATCCTGTTTGCCGAGGAGCCTGTTTTTCGTGGAATATTTCGCTCGAACACACGGCCGTTCTTTAACTCGATCCTATTCAACGGAGTATTTTAGGAGTACAGGCGACGGAATAAATCGCGGTCTTTGGTCAGCTTTCGAACATAATCGATGCGGCTCGCTAGTCCAATATAATTATATGTTCACTATCAAGGCGGGTTACGCCAACGACATTGAGATCAAATCGCCGGTCGACGAAGTGCGGCGCTTTTTTGCGGACTTTACTAATTTCGCCGAACTAATGCCCGGCGTGATCGACATTCACACGGACGCCAAAGGTGTCGCTCATTGGAAGGTCCAGGCAGAGATACCTTTCGTCGGTAAGATGCTTCAGAAGTTTGCGCTCGAACTCGCCGAAGACTCCGGTGAACGCATCGAGTGGCTGCCGCTGCGGACCGAGGCTGAGAATTTTCTGCGGTTTTCCGCAGATTTCTTCGAAAAGGCTAAAGACACCACGATGGTCCATTTCTCGCAGATGGTCGAGCTCCGCCGTAAATCTGCTCGTGACCTTCATTATCTGGCCGGTATGGCGGGTGAATCAATTATCAGCAGTGAGATGACCAAACGGATCACCGAAATGATCAGGGTATTTATCGACCGTGCAAAGCTAAAGCTGGAAGGCTGAGCACGATAGGGCTTAATTGACATCAAATGTATGCGGTTCTACATTGGCTGCGGCCAGGATCTGAGATACTCTCCGTCGAGGTATATGAATCAATGAGCAAACTAATAGTTGAAAGGGACGTAGAGGTTGTCAGGGATACTGGTGGAGGCGGAAACAGCACCGGAAGCAGCGCCATCTGGGCGATCGCCATGATCATCATCGTTGCATTGATCGCAGGAGCTGTTTACTATAGCGGCATTCTTCGCACTCGGCCAAGCATCCAGCCGGCTCAGAAGGTCAACGTCGAGATCAAGACGCCGTAGCGATCAAAACCCCTCTCGAATCGCGAAAAACCCGCCTGATGCTTGCGTCGTCGACGAAAGCATCAGGCGGGTTTTATTAGTATCTTTGTGATCCGTGACCGTTAGGTTATTGCTCCACCGTCCACGATGACGACTTCGCCGCTCATAAAACTGTTTCGGTCGCTCGTCATGAACGCCGCATATTCGGCAAGCTCTTCCGGTCGCCCCAAGCGGCCTTTCGACACCCAAAAATCGTGCATCTGCAATAGACGCTCCGGCAGGGTGTTGCCCAGATCGGTATCGAAAATACCAGCTGCGATGGCGTTGACGGTAATGCCGAAATTCGCGGCTTCGCGGGAAAGGCATTTTGTGAAGCCGATCATCGCGGCCTTTGACGTCGCATAGTGAACCGATGTCGGCAGGCTGCGGATGGCTCCGACGGATGTGATATTTAGGATCGATCCGCTTCGGGCACGGATCATCTGTTTGTAGAACGGCTTTGTCACAGCGAAAAGGCTGTTAACGTTGGTATCCACGACCCAATCCCATGATTTATCGGTTGTCGTCGCAAAATTGTCAGGCTTATTAACGGCCGCGTTGTTAACAAGCACATTTATCGGGCCCCAAGCGTCTTTTATCTCACGGGCCATGTGTTTCAGCCCGACCCGATCGGTCACAGAGATCTTAAAACTGAGTGCTTTGCGGCCATGGGCCTCGATCTTGGCGCGGACCTCGTCAGCCAGGTCCTCACGCGAATGATAGTTGAATGCAACGTCGGCACCCTCGCGGGCGAACACATCGCAGATCGCCGCGCCGATGCCCCGCGTTCCGCCGGACACAAATGCACGTTTTCCCTCAAGTAAAAGACTCAATTGCCGTTTCTCCAATTAGTTGGACTCTAAAGATACAAATAAAAAGGTTAAAGAAAAGCGGATTCGCTGACAAGCGCCCAGATGAGAAAAGACTAGGCCGCCTTTGCCGCCGTGAACGGATAAGGCAGGAGAGCGTTGATCTCCATAATTATCTGCTCAGTCGAATTCGGCATCGTCAGGCCGGCGGTCGCGGCTTTCATACGTGAATAATCGCCATTGTCGTTCAGAAGATTTTGGATCGTTGGAACTATGTCCACGGAACGCCGCAACAGTATTCCCGCACCGCGGCGTTCGATCAGCTTGACGGTGCCGGCCTCTTGCGGCATCGGCGGCGTAGTCGCGTCGGCGATGATCGGAAGCCGGCACGCGAGTGCCTCAAAGGTTGTAAGCCCGCCGAGCTTGGAAACCATTACATTGGCGGAGTGCATCAGCTTTTCGATCTCGTCTGAATAGCCGATCACTTTTACTGGAAACTTCGCCGTAAGCGCAAGCTCCTCGGCCTCGCGCCGAAGTGCGTCGTTCTTGCCCGCCAGGAAGATCGCCTGAACGTCGAGTTCGCCGCGTACGAGTTCTCGGAAGATCTGCGGGATATTGCCCCCGCCAACCCAGCCTGCGTTCACAAAAACCGTAAACTTATCAGGGTCGAGGCCGTAGAAAAGCCGCGCGTTCTGAGCATCTTTTTCGTCGACCTCGTGAAATTTCGGATTGACCGGCATGCCCGAGATCTTGATCTTTTCCGGAGAAACGCCGTAATCCAAAAGCTGGTCGCGGGCGTCCTCATTCGCGACGAGATAGAGCGAGACGTCGTCGCAGGCCCATCCCTTCCAGAAACCGTAACATGGATCTGTAACAACAGTTACAAGCGGAACCTGATCTATCAGATTAAGTTCCCTCAGGATCCTGCCGAAAATATGCTGGGTCAGCGGATGAACACTTACCACGACGTGCGGGCACCATTTTTCAAATTGGTCGCGAACATACCCAATGCATCGCTTATGGAAAAACTCGCGTGTTTCGGGGCGGATCTTGTTGATGAACCAATAAAGGTATTTCATCCAGTGCTGCTTATTTTTCAGCACCCAATTGTAAACGTCTACCATTTTGTCGGTGACGTGATGAGATTCCTCGACGGCCTTGATCACTCGAACAACCGACGAATCGCCCTGCCAAAATTTCTCGAGGCCTTCAGAAATTGCCGCGGCAGCAGACCGATGCCCACCACCGGTATCTGATGAGATTATCAGGATCTTAGGAGT
>JBDTZO010000002.1:0-5791 GCA_040005135.1 Acidobacteriota bacterium
ACAGGTCAACGACTTCCCTGTCCCAAGCACCCTTGGGACAAGCTGGGACAAACTCGATGGAGGAGTGTATCGAAGGACCAGTGGTAGGTGTGCTGGTTCGTCGATCCATGATCGGCGGCGGCGGTGACGCGAGATAGTAAGTGGCGAAATAGTTATCAGCTTAGCCACGATTCGGTGATGTTGATATTACGGCGGGCCAGCTCGGCGACGAACTTGTCCGGGTCGATCGCTTTTTCCTGCGGAGTGGCTCCGCGGGTCAGGACGTCGCCGCGGGCTATCATCTGGGCGATGATCGAGGCAGGAAAAGCAGTGGTACGCATCATCGCGCTCATGCCGGTCGCCGGATCGAACCGGTCGACGATGTCGTAACGGAGCTTTTTCGGTGCGCCGTCGGCGGTTCCCGCAAAATCGACGCGAACGAGCACATAGTCGGGCCCATCGACCGGCAGATGTTTTTGCAGGAGGTCGCCGAAGAGTTTGCGTGGAGTGAGCCCAGTCGCTATCGCTCCCGGTTCTGACAGGTCAAGCGGCTCGCTCGAGCACAGCCCGAGGTCGATCATCGTCTTGAATTTGTCGCAATGCCCCGCGTATCGGATCGTCTTGTAGTCGAGCTCTTTTATCCGACCGGCGAATGTGTCCGGCAGCGTCGACGTGCCGCCTGAGGTTTGGAACGCTTCGAGCGGCGGAAATCCGTCGAACGAGAGCGTCTCGAGCTCGCCCATCGATTCGACCTCGGTAATAGCACCGCCGCGTATGACGCGTGCCGATTCGATGTATTCGTTGATGAGGCCCTCGACGCTAAAGACAAGCTGGTAATTGAGCGGCGGCTGAGGGTGCTGCGGCAGGCCGCCGACGCGTATATGGATCCTGTCGATGCTGTCAAACCTCGCCGCACCGTGCATCGCGAGGACCGATACCATCCCGGGAGCGAGCCCGCAGTCCGGAATGATGTTTATCCCCGCCGATTTAGCGTCCTCGTCGAGCGCGAGCTGTTCGTCGACGATGTAGTTATTGCCGCCAAGGTCGCAGAAATTGGCTCTAACTTCGATCGCAGCCCTCGAAAGCGATGCATTGTGCCAGTAATTGACGCATGAGATAACCGAATCGTGCCCGCGCATCAGTTTGGCGGCATCGGACTGGTTTGAAGCATCGACGTGGTGAGCATTCACCCGCTGGCCATCGACCGCCTCGGCAACCGCCTCGGCCTTTTTAAGGTCAAAGTCGGCTACGGTAACGCTCTCGACGTCCGGAGAGTTGTAAACTAGATCAAAAACGGCGCCGTGTCCCATTCGGCCTGCGCCAAGTACGAGTATCTTCATCGGTGTTCGAGGCGATCAGCTCTCAGCGTTCGTCCATTTCAATGGCTAACAGCGACTTTACCATTCATCCGGCGGATCGGGTTCGAGCTCAGCGAGGGTCGCTCCGGCGTATTCCCAAACCTTCTTTTTCCAAAGCCTCAGCCCTTCGGTCAGCTGGAGAGCGACCTGCGGATGGGATGCATTGCGTTCGAGCCGGATGACGGACGCGGTGACGGTTACCTCGTCGTCGGGGTGCTCCGTTACGGTCAGGGCGACCTTGCCACCGACTCGCGGCAGGTGCCGAGGCAGGTAAACGAGTGTGCCGGTTGGGCCGACATTCTCTGTCAGGCCATCCTGAATTACCTCGTTCCCATCTTCGTCTTTCCACCGAACACGGATCGGAAATGAGATGACATGCCGTGCGCCGCCGCGTCTGTCCTGGATCATAATTACCCCTGAAAATAGCCCGGTGAATGTGTCCTGGCGTACCGAAAATATACGCGAATTTCGCAACAGAAGTCTACCAAAAACAAAAAACTTTCACACGCGTAAATACCTTAAAAGCCAACAATTGCATATATCATAAGGGGTTGCGGTCTTTGATGGGGTAGACAGCAGGCTTCTGAGATGCTACTATCCCTCTATGTTTCAGTCGCGATCGGTTGAAAATAGGCGAAATTGCTCGCCGAAACGAGTCTTTGTTTTTCATCACTGATTTTGCAATTCGGCCGCTGGCGGCCTCCGGTCTCGGACGCTGATATTGCGCTAAACAAAGGCGGAAACCCCAGGAGAAAATTGATAATGAAAAGTCTCGTTAGAGGCGCTATGGCCCTCGTCATGACGGGTATGTTCGTAATGTTTATTTACGCACAGACCCTGGACGTCGCCACCCTCGCCCCAGCGAATGATTCGCGTATTAAAATTGAAAATAATATAGATAGCAGTTTTATCGTTCAGCAGGATGATGACAAAAAGTTGGTCAAGACAACCGCCTCGGTCCGAAAGGTCGCAGCCGGTGCAAGCCGCGGATCGTTTAATGCGACTGCGTACTGTCTTTCAGGAAAGACCGCAATGGGCCACGGGGTCCGACGCGGGATCATCGCTGCGGATCCGAGAGTTTTGAAACTCGGCTCGAAAGTGACGATCAACGCAGGCCCGTGGAGCGGAACGTATTTGGTTTCGGACACTGGCGGCGGGATCAAAGGCAAAAGGCTCGATATTTGGGTTCCGAGCTGTGCGGAAGCACGGCGATTCGGACGACGATCGATCCAGGTATTTGCCGCCGAATAGTCAGCGGATCATTTAACACACAACTAAATAGAAAAGACCGCCCTGAGCGATCGGGGCGGTTTTTTCGTTTTAGAATAAGGGGCAGCTCACATCCGCGGGGTAACCAATACGACCCCATCGATCGTCGCAAGTCCTGCAACTTGCGCGACGGCGATGCTACCGCTCATTTTCAGCCCCTTTGTTGAGACCGCCTCGAACCCTCCGGCCGTTAGCTTGGCCCTGATCGCCGGCGTGTTCGCTTTCAGCGTGATCTGAACGTCGGCTTTGCCCTCGTGAACGAATTTGGCTTCGTTCGCCGATGGCTCAGGGTCACCTTTCTGGATCCGCTCGACCAGATCGAACAGCCAAAAATGCAGTTTCTCACTGATCGCGTTCAGCCGCCGCTCCTCCGGCGTCGGCGGCTCGACATGCATTTTCTGGAGAAAAATATACAGCTTGCCGTCCTTTCCGAAAGCGTAAACAATCTCTCCTGCGACCCGAACCGGCCTGCCGTTCGCTGTTACCTGGTTGAACGTCGACTCGCCGGCCGCCTTTTCACATGCTTCTTTTAGCAGGCCGCTGGCGTCGGACGTCATTGCGGATATCACTTTTCCATCACGGTCAATTCGTACCGCCACCGTTGCGTGTACCTCCGTCTTCGGCGGGGGCGAAAACTCCGGCTTCCCGACATTTATCATTTGTCCTTCGAGCGGATTACGGCTCGTCGGGTTGATCAGGCCCGGACGAACACCTGTGACGTCCTGTCCATCGATGACGAACGAATTTTCGGACCCGCTCGAGCCGTCGACCGAAAACTGCCCGCCCATCGGCCGCGGACGAACTTTCGAATTGAGCTTGAGCAAACTCGTAAAGCCAGTTCCACGCGGCAGTGCCTGGACCTGAACGTTGGTGACTGCTGAGCTGACCTGGGTTGAGGACGAATCAACGGTTACGACTTCGTTAGAGGTAACATTCACCGTCGCAAGACCGGCGCTGCCGCTGCCGTTTCCGGAACCGGATCCGGATCCGGAGCCGTTTCCGTTACCATGGCCCTTTCCCTTGGCAGAGCTTTTGCTGCCACGCCGCGCCGTCACAACTGCTAGGTTGCTGATTCGACGGCCGTTTATCGGTAGTGCGGATGCTCCGCCGCCGCCGCCGCCAGTAATGGTGGCCGTCTGAGCTCCTGAGTTGATCTGCGATTTCGCGACGGACGTGTCGGCGTTCGCGGGGTCCATTCCCTGCGGTAGGACGCTCGGTACCGCGACGGATGCGGGTGATCCGTTCGGATTTACGATGCGGTCCTCGACGGCAACAAACGACGTAAATTGTGTCATCAGTCCAAATTCCAGTCCGATATTGGTGATCAAGGCGTCGAGGTCGGCACCGGCTTTTTCGGTCGGAGCCTTTAGGCGTGCCGTGGACAGTTCGTCGATCCTTGTGCGAGCCCAAAGTGTCGACAACCCGGGATTTCCGCTGTTGTTCTCAGGGAGATCGACTTTGATCTCACGCACATACGGTTGGCCGGCAAGTTTCCCCCGAAGGCGAATGATACCGTTCGCGCCTCTTGTATATCGGCCGTGGAGGATAACGGGCTTTGCCGAGAAAAGGTCGGTGAGCCTGCCGGGATAGACATCCGCGACCGGCATTCCGTTCCAGTCGACCGAGAGGTCCGTAAGAAGCGGCGTGCGGACGCGTTCGTAAAATTTCTTTGCGGCCCTAGATCCGTCGTCCTCAAGCGCGACGTACTCAGCCTCGCCTTTTCCTTCGATCGCTATTTTATCCAGGAGCGCTCGATTGACCGACTGCCCGATACCGAAACTGAAAACACGTGCATTCGGATGTCGCTGGACCTCAGCGACGATCTCGTCGTCATTACCGACCTCGCCATCGGTCATAAAGCACACGATCCTTAGATGGTCCTGAGCGTCGGACGGCTCAAGCGCGGCCTTGATCGCCTTCATCATTTCGGTGCCGCCGTAGCCCTCACGCTCGGCCAGAAATTTCCGTGCTGCGTCCAGATTCGCTCGTGTCGCGGGCACCGGCTTGTCGAAAAGTATCGCCGTATCGCCGGCGAACGTGATCAGGTTGAATGTGTCTTCCGGATAGAGACCGTCAAGCGACAGCTTCATCGCCTCTTGGGCCTTTTCGATAGGAAATCCGCTCATCGAGCCCGACGTGTCCAGCACGAAAACGATCTCTTTAGGCGTTCGATCCTCGGTCGCGACCTTGTCGGGAGGCTGAAGAATGAGTGTGAAAAAGCCACCGCGTTCGTCGCGGTGAGTTAAGACTGCATCCTCGATCCGCTTGCCTGTCACGTCGTAACGAAGGATGAAATCCTTATTCGGAATTACCTTTTCGTCGCGTAGAGTGATCTTTGCGGCGTTTGCTGAAAAATTGATCTGCGAGATGTCATGTGAGATCGACCGTATCTCCTCGACCGGAACGCCGGCATTTAGATTAACCTCGACCGTGATATCACTGCCGTTTCGGATCGGCTCGAACGGCGGTGAGATCCGCGCGACATCATTGACGCCGCCCGGAATATACCTCGGAGCGACTGTCATCGGGAAGACGAACTCGTAAGCTCCGTCCTCATATTTGAGCGTCTCGACGTACGTTATTTCGACGATGACCCGCTCGCCCGGCATAACGTTCGCGACAGATTGGGTAAAAATATTGGTCCGCTCTTGATCCAGCAGGCTCGCCGTTTTGCCCTCGGACTTAGCGGTTTCGTAGGTTTTCTTTGCATCTTCCCGACGCATTATCTTTCCGCGGATCACACGGTCGCCGACTGTCATCGTCATAGCGTCGACCGCTCCGTTCTGCGATAGCGGAAACACATAAACGGCCTCGATCGGCTCGGCAAATGAATTCTCAAATTCCTGGCGTACCGACACCCGCGAAACAAATCCGCTGATATCGGCCTTGACCGCAGTACTTTTCAGCGGGCACGAAACCATCTCTGCACCCTGCTTGCCGACAGCGTACAGAGTTCCTTCGGTAGTCTGCTGGCCATAGACCGCGGCCGCGAGACACACCGATATCACAAGCAAAAATACTATTTTGCGCATACAAAACTCCTCTATTTCTAACAGTTTACGTAGAAGTCGAAAGGACCGCGGTCTTTAGCCTGTTGGATACCGTAAGTCCGAAAAAGGTTTGTCTGTGGTGGAAAAAAGTTTGGCGTGCGTGCCACGGACGGCAGCGATCGGGCTGTGGAAAAG
>JBDTZO010000201.1:0-1744 GCA_040005135.1 Acidobacteriota bacterium
TGGATCTGATGGCGTGAAAAAACTGTATATCACTCCGAAGCAAATAACGTAATCAGGATTATCGTCGAGCAAAATCATCTTTCATATAGGTCGCGATCCTTTTGGATGCAATTTCGGTGTCTGGCCCGAAGGCTGAACTTGCTGTCGCCAGTAACCCTATCAACGGCATCAACTAGCTCTGGGGCCTCGCCAGGAAGGCATGCCAAATTTCGAGGCCGGCGTCACAAGCACGCGGTTCATCGCCATTCGCCCTGCATGGTAAATGCGGCCCAGTAGTAGGGCGATTGCCACTTTTTTTGCTTCCACATCTCGATCTGTGCGGCTCTGAGGGCTGCGGCCGGGCGTTCGTTGTTTGTTAGCATTCCACGGTAGAAATTGGTCATCAAATCCGAGGTCGCTTTGTCGTTGACGCTCCATAGGCTGACGACGACGCGTTTTGCACCGGCGTACATAAAGCCGCGGGTCAGGCCGATCAGGCCTTCGCCTTTTACCTCTTTGCCAAGGCCGGTTTGGCACGCGCTCAACACGACGAGTTCCGCGGGCAGCTTCATGTTGTAAATATCGTTGGCACGCAGAAATCCGTTCTGCGGCTTTCCGTACGCATCGACTGTGGACAGAACAAGTGCCGACAGACCTGGCGTTTCAGTATCCAGGAAACCGTGGGTCGCGAAGTGGACATATCGGTACTGTGAGAGGTCGCCGCTAAGGACATTTGCACGACTTGCCTGGAAGTCGGTCTCGGCGAAACTCGACCCTTTCGGCGTGAGTGCCAACAGTCCGTCAGCCTCCTGTCTGGTGAACGGCAAACGCCGGATAACAAGCCTGCCCGATTTGTCGTCGGAAGCGTCCGCGATATGCTCCAGGCCGCGAGTGTCCGTGAGGGTGGAGGCGGCTTTGGCGTTGTCGCTCGTTTCCGCTGCGGTCGATCTGACTCGAGGATCGGTTCGATCGAAAACCGGATCGGCTATAACGGCCAGCATTTTGGGGGCGAGTTGTCTCCCGGCCAGTTCAGTTCGTTGGATCGCAAGCGCCGAGGCAGACGGCAAACTCACGACTTCGTGTCCGACGATCAGTGGTTGACCGATGTTTTTTCTAACTGACGACTGTTCCACGACAACTGATGGGTCGGGCAGCATCGCAAACGGAATGTATTGCAACGCTCCGTCAGCGACGATGACGAGCCGTTTGGTACCAAGCTGCGCAGCGGCGGGGGCGAGCAGCACCTGACTTAATGCCTGCGCGGCCATTGGAAGTTTCGCTTCGGCGTCGGTGATGCGTGCCTTCCGCTGCAGGTCCGTCTCGCCATTTTTTATTGTGTTGCGGGCGGTCAGCATTACGTAAACCTGTAAAGCACTCTGCTTGATCAGATCTTCCTTTGGGAGCTCATAGCTGGTTAACGAATCTCTTGTGATCGCCCAGAGATAACTGCGATCCTCGCCGAGGGCATATTCGAGCAACAGGGTGTCGGCGTCGAGTTGCGCCTGGATCTCTTTGAGCTTGAGCGGCTGAGGCTGTGTAAGGGCTGCATATTTTGGACTTGCTTTGCGAATAGCGGCCTGCGCGCGCTCATAGTCGTTTTCGAGCTGGCTGATCTCCTTTTTCAAAGCGTCAACCCGTGCGGGTTTGTCGGCTTGCATCAGAAGCTGAGCCTTGTCATTGAGCTGCTTACCCAAGCTGCTCTCGCTCTCTATCAACGCGGCGTCGACACCCTGACGCAGGTCGGCGCCGGCTTCGGCGAGCAGGT
>JBDTZO010000128.1:0-5768 GCA_040005135.1 Acidobacteriota bacterium
TTGGCTATGTCATCCGGAACTCCCAATCGCCCTAGCGGAATAGTTCCTATCACGCCTTCGAGCATTTCAGTCGTAATACCTAAATGATCGTAAGCCGGGGTAGGTACAAATCCAGGACTAACCACGTTCACGCGGATCTTGCGATCCTTTAGGTCGACTGCCCAGTTTCGTCCGAAAGATCGAACGGCTGCCTTTGTAGCCGAGTACACGCTAAAGGCAGGCTGCCCTTTGGACCCCACAATTGAACCGTTCAGGACGATAGAGCCTCCGTCCACAATCAGAGGCAGAGCTTTTTGAATCGTAAAAGCTACACCTTTCACATTGACGGCGAACGTTTTATCAAAATGCTCTTCAGTTATGGACCCGATCGGCAGATACTCACCCAAGCCCGCATTTGCAAAAACAACATCCAATTTGCCTTTTTCATTGCCTATTACTTCCATCAGGCGATCCAAATCGTCCATGTTGGAAACATCGCCTTGAACGCCAAATACATTTCGGCCGATATCCTTAATAGCCTCATCAAGTTCGGTTTGCCGGCGGCCAGTTATAAAAACGAAAGCTCCTTCATTTACAAACCGTTTCGCTGTTGCTAACCCAATACCGCTCGTCCCACCAGTCACCAAAACAATTTTTCCTTCCATTTTCTTCATAGTTAACCTCGCTATTTAGTCCCTCAATACTGTCCGAAGGTCCGGCCTCAGATACTGAATGCCTTAGCTACCGTGTAGGTATCCTCATAAAGCCGGAGTTGAACAATTCGGCCGGCAATGACTTTTACGTGCAGGGCAAACGCTGTTATGAACGATTTACCCGTTGTCTTCGCGACATGCTTAAAAGTGCCGAGGGCTACCCCGTCCATCCCCTCAACAATCATCCGGGTGACGTCGACAACAGATTTCTCGGATTCAAAGAATGACCACATTGTCTTGAAATAATCTGCTACTTCCGCCGGACGTGTCCGATGGCCACCCCATGGAAGACCGCCCGCTGCTGGAACATCCCACTCGATCTCGTCGGCAAACAAATTACTCGCTCCGTCAGCGTCGAAATTACTTATTCGAGTTAAGAATTCGCTAATTGTTGTACATGTATCACACACAGGTTTCACCTTTTTCTCTTTATTCCGGTAATTTTCGGAATCCATCGGCCTTCGGATCGTTTGGTGTTAACGAGCGAACGGGTACGTTAAAGCTCACGACGCCGTAATCGAGAGTCTGATGAGCCGCATTGACAAGTTCTATCAGGATCTTATGCCGCCCCTCGGTCATACCGGTTATGATTAGCGGTTCTCCGCTGGCGTCTAACCAATGCCACGGCAAATCGTCAACGGTCACATGAATGTGGCCAATGCGCGGTGACACGTCCAACGCGTTTTGTCCATACACCTGCTGGATACGGACATTTTCCGCACGGTATTGAATAACGATCCGGCCATGGGCAAGTGAATCCGCCAGCGGCGGATCAATGATTATTTTTGCGGGCGGCTCATTTGAGATAGGGACGACACTTGCCGGGCCACGAATGTCGCGTGCGCTTCGATCGTCGAGCGGCTGCAAAGCAATAGCAGGCACGGCGGCATTTAGAGCGGTGTCTTCGACAGCGGAGCCATTGGAAGTGGTCAATCCGGCCGCCAATTTCCCGGATTGAACTTTGTTAGCGGCATCGATGATCACGTCCGTCACCGCTTTCGGATCTGCGAGCATTGCAAGATGACCCGTCTTAAGCTTTGTGACCTTTGCCTTGAGAGTTGCGGCCATTTTCTCCTGTAATTTTGGGTTAATCATGTTGTCAAACTCGCCTATCACCCACCACGACGGCTTCTCATGCCAAGCGGCCTTCGTAACCTTGTCAGTAAGACAGCCGATCGCCCAAGGGGTTTGCGTGGCCGCAATTATCCCCTGGTCGGCATGGGAGAGGTCTTGAGCAAAATATTTCCGCACAGCCGCCTCGGGGAGCAAAAGGTAACCGTTTTCGTCCTTGACCCCAGCACTTGCACCAGGCGCCGCTGGTAGTGCCGCCGCCGCATCGAGAATCGACTGGCCACTATCGGGAGCTGAAGCGTCCACATAAACGAGAGCTTTTACTTTTGGGTTATTTCCCGCCTGTGTGATCACAACACCGGCCCACGAGTGTCCCGCCAAGACCACCGCCCCGGGCTGCTGGTTGATGACCCTTTCGGTGGCCGCGACATCGTCTGCAAGTGAGGTTGTCGGATTCTGGACGGATACTACGTTATATCCCTTCGCCTGAAGTAAAGCGATCACTTTGCTCCAACTCGTTCCATCGGCGTAGGCTCCATGGACGAGGACGATGCTCGGCTTCGACGACCCTTCTGGCGTCGATTTTGATTGGGCCAACGCAACCGCTCCCGTGCAAATGATTGTCGCCAGCGCCGCGGCGAAAAAAATGACTGCCTTTTCGTGACTAAACATAAAAACTCCTTTTTAAACAAAACCGATAATTGTCGGAGATGCGGGAAACCCGATCAATTGCATCCCGTGACATTGGAGATCAAGCTTTGAAAAATTCAAGCAGATCGGCATTGATCTGATCCTTTATCGTCCATGCCATTCCGTGCGGGGCTCCCTTGTGGATTTTCAACACCGCGTTTTTCACAAGCTTTGACGAAAGCAATGCCGAAGCTCCGATCGGCACGACTTGATCGTCGTCGCCGTGTAAGATGAGCGTCGGTACATCAAACTTTTTCAGGTCCTCGGTCAGGTCCGTTTCGGAGAATGCCTTTATGCAGTCATAAGACGCCTTGTAGCCCGATGCCATTCCCTGCTGCCACCATTTCTGGATCAGGCCTTGCGAGACCTTCGCTCCCGGCCGATTAAATCCGTAAAACGGCCCCGACGCCACGTCCAGCCAAAACTGCGATCGGTCCGCGACGAGCGCGGCCCGGAAGCCATCAAAAACCTCTATCGGCTGACCGGCGGGATTCGCTGCAGTCTTCACCATTAGCGGCGGGATCGCGTTCATCAATACAGCCTTCGCGACACGTTTTGTGCCATGACGCCCGATGTAGCGGGTCACTTCGCCGCCACCGGTCGAATGGCCAACGTGGATCGCGTCTTTCAGATCAAGAGCGGCAGTCAGTTCGGCCAGATCGTCGGCATACGTGTCCATATTGTTTCCGTCCCACGTTTGGCCTGATCTGCCATGTCCTCGACGGTCATGGGCGATGCAGCGAAAACCGCGCGACGCAAAGAAAAATATCTGATCGTCCCAGTCGTCCGCGCTCAGCGGCCAGCCGTGGCTAAAAACTATCGGCTGGCCGCTGCCGAAATCCTTGAAAAATATCTTCGTACCGTCTTTTGTAGTTATTGTGTTCATCGAACGTTCTCCTTTTTGTGTTATCCCGTTTGTTTCCACTGAATTGTTTTCGTCTGTATTGGCCAAATTTGCCAACGTCGGCATCGCCGCCGCAAACATCATCCCGAGACCTGCCAACAGGACATCGCGACGAGTTGGCTGTGTTATTTGCATATTCATATATACTCCTCTCATTTGATCCAATAACCCGTTTGGCTGACTTGCCGTTCTCTACTCAATTGCCCAACCCATGGTTTGATCTTAAGTATTTCGCCGCGGGTGGTCGTCACGAAATAGGAGGGTTTTTCAATAGCTAATTCTCTATATGCCGGGTTACCACTTTGTTGGTAGTTCCGTTCCACAGCAACGAGATACCATTGCCCGCTCACATCTCCAACTAGGATCCCATCCTGAATCGAGAGCACTCGTCGAGAGCCCTGCGGGTTTCGATCTGCGTTCGGCTTCGCCAATCCGCGATCCAGTCGCCCACGACCTCTGTCAATTCCCGCTTGGTCGGTTTCGATCCCGGCCCGCACGTCTCGGTTGATCGACCGTTCTCCCCTTGGTCACTTTTCTTTATCACCCTTATCTTGTTCATTTGTTCTCCTCCTGATCGCAAACCTCAAAACTAATACCCAGATATCTAATAGGTATACTTTGCCGGATTCCCGTTTCTTGAACATCACGAAAAAGGATGGATTAGAGGTAACAAAATATCGATAGCACCACGTAACCGCAAAGTGGTATCGCTTACGAATTAGGGCTTATTTTGGGGTTGAATTAGGCTTCGGGGTGACGGTTGGAAGGGGGAATTCTGATCTCACGACGGCCGAAAAGGCGTGCGTCTACCGAAAATGCTCCCGGGCCGAGAAAAATAATGGCCGTGCTGACAATGACACTGCAAACTGCGGAAAGATTTATCCCACTGAGAACAGGAGGAGACGAACCAACGCCCGACGCGAGGATATAGGCAGCGGCGAGACAAGTCACTGAGGCAACAACAGGAGTTAAAAATCCTGCGAGAAGAAATGATCCACAGCCAAGTCCGGCCAAACATCCTAAAACGATCCAAAACGACGGATTTTCTTGGGCAGACAGGTAAAATGCGGTTTGGGCCGAAACCGATATGCCCAGAAATGACCGCAGCATCAAAAGCCCTACTCCTGGCATTGCACTGGGAAATGTTGAAAATATTCTTTGCAAACTGCTACCTCCTTCGGGAACTAAGTCCCAAGTAACAATAGGATAGCGTTTACAAGCTCCGACGAAATCACGAAAACTTGGCACTTTTCAGTACCACTATCGAGGGACGGATAGCCGCAATTAGAGTTGAATAATGCCCCGGCGAATGGCGATCGAGACCGCTTGCGTACGGTCGCTGGCACCGAGCTTGTCCATGATGTGCTTAACGTGAACCTTTACAGTCTCTTCGGATATAAATAGCTGGTCGGCGATATCACGGTTCCGATTTCCGCCGCCAAGCAGGGCGAGGACATCGACCTCTCGTTCGGTCAGAGTTTCATCACCCATATGCTCGGCAAGATTTGAGGCGATCTCGGCCGGAATATGTTTTTTGCCTTTGTGAACCTTTCGGATCGTGTCGATGAGGTCCTTACGCGGCATCGTTTTGAGCATATAGCCGCAGGCTCCGGCCTTGAGTGCCCGCTGTATCTCAACATCGCCTTCGGACATCGTGAGCATTATGATCCGAGCATGAGGAAATTCGGCCAGGATCGAGCTCATCGCATCGATTCCGCTCATGTCCGGCAGACGCAGGTCCATCAATGTTATGTCGCTACGGATCGCACGAAATTGTTCGAGCGCCTCATGGCCGTTCGACGCCTCGGCCACGATCAGCATATCCGGCTGATTGCTAACCATGGCGGAGATGCCCTCACGCATCAATGGATGATCGTCAACGCATAGAACCCGTATCTGGGTGTCGTCTGTCATTATTCCGAAACCTCCTTTTTAGGCTTTGTTCGCCGCCGACCATGAAACCAACGAGACACGATATTCGAAAAATGTGCTTCAAAGGCGAATCGACCGGGAATAGACAACTCCGCCTCCGTGCCGCCTTCGGGCCGACTGAATACCTTAAACTGACCCGCAACACCATTTGCTCTTTCACGCATTCCTGAAAGCCCAAAATGCCCTTCACGTCCGAGGCTGATAATTTTAGGGTCGATGCCGCGACCATTATCCCTTACGACAATCCTAAAAAGCCTCGCCGAATATTCTATCTCAACTTCAATAACAGTCGCGCCTGAATGCCGAAATGCATTTGTCAGGGCCTCACGGCAGATCTGGTGAGTTTCCTCTCCGACCGCCGAAAGCAGCGGTCTTGGCTCACCTATAACGACCGTCTGGAAATCTATCTGGCCCGCCATATCCAGTTCCTTCCTGATATCCGAAAATCGCTGTTCAAGATCGCTCAAATAGTTTACAGT
>JBDTZO010000254.1:0-19278 GCA_040005135.1 Acidobacteriota bacterium
TCTTTGAAAAAAATGCGGCTCTCAGCGCCGCCGGCTCAGGTAATGTGGTTTTGCTGTATAACACGCGATCACTCGCGAATCCTGGCCAACTCGAGCAATACGTCCCATTCGTCACCTATCTTTCCCAGCTATTTCGATAAAAACTGTCGAATACAGCCGCTGTCTTTTAACACTCGGCATGATGTGTTATAAATGAAACGATGGCACGCTACGTCATAAAACGCGACAAAGAGGCTCTGCCCGAAAAGCTCACACGCTACCGCACCGAGCTCAACGACGAGCAGTTCCGGGTTGTTACCGCCAAACCTCAGGCGGCGCTGGTCGTCGCCGGTGCCGGCACCGGCAAGACGCGGGCGATCACATACCGCGTTGCGTACCTGATCGAGCACGGCGTATCGCCGCAGCGGATACTCTTGGCAACTTTTACGAATCGGGCGGCACGTGAAATGCTTCGCCGCGTCGAATCGCTGACGGGTTCACAGAACGTTCATCGTGTATGGGGCGGCACATTTCACCGGATCGCGAACATGATCCTCCGCCGTCATGCGGCAAGTATCGGATACGATCAAAATTTCTCGATCCTCGACAGCGAAGACGCACGTGAAATGCTCAACGTCTGCGTCGACGACGCGGCGATCGACACGACCAAAAAGCGCTTTCCAAAGGCCGAGGTCGTCCAGAGCATCATATCGTACGCCAATAGCACCGACCTCCCGATCGAGGACGTCATTGCATTAAAATATCCGTATTTCGAACCGCTATCGCAGCAGATAAAGCGTGTCGACCTTATGTATCAGGACCGGAAACGGGATCGCAACGTGATGGACTACGATGACCTCTTGTTAAACGTGAAGCGGCTCCTCGTCGAAAAACCCACTATCGGCGAGATCTACGCCGAGCAGTTTCAGCACATTCTCGTCGACGAATACCAAGACACCAACAAACTGCAGGCCGAGGTCATCGATCTGCTCGCCTTAAAACATCGTAATGTAATGGTGGTCGGCGACGACGCTCAGTCGATCTTCGCGTGGCGCGGCGCTCACTTTGCGAACATCTACGAATTTCCAAAGCGATATCCCGAAGCTCAAGTTTTCAAACTCGAGACAAATTACCGTTCCACGCCCGAGATCCTCGGCCTGGCGAACACGTCGATCGCGTCGAACCGCAAACAGTTCCCAAAGGTGCTGACAGCCGTTCGCCGTTCACGCGATTTCAAGCCGGCGATGGTCCCTTGCTCGGATGTCGAACAGCAGTCCGCGTTCGTCGCATCGCGAATTCTCGAGCTCCGTGACGAGGGAACGAATCTCGAAGATATCGCCGTGATGTACCGTTCGCACTATCATTCGATCGAGCTGCAATTGGAGCTTTCACGGCGAAATATTCCGTACCGTATCCAATCCGGCGTTCGCTTTTTCGAGCAGGCACATATAAAGGATGTCATTTCATACCTGCGAATTATCGTTAATCCTCGCGACGAGCTCGCCTGGAAACGCGTACTCAAGATGATCCCCGGCATTGGCAATAAGATCGCGAACCGCGTTTTCGAAACGATCGTGACCGATGCGGTGGGCTCGGCTCTTGCCATACCGGCATCGAGCGAGGACGCGAGTGGTCAACAGATCGCCGAAACGTCCACGCTGCAAGCCGGTATGCTTGCACTCAAGTCGGTAAAACTCGAACGCCTTCGTTCAAGCGCGTCCTGGCGAAACTTTGTCGTTTTGCTTGAATTGCTGACTGCGGACCAAAATCGAGATCAGCCGTCCAAACAGATCGAGCTGATCTTGCTCCATGGCTACGAACAGTACCTCCAGGAGAATTTTGAGAACGCCGACGCCCGCGTCGAGGATCTCAAAGGTCTGGCCGCATATGCCAACCGGTACACCTCGACCGAAGATTTTCTCTCCGAATTGGCACTGCTTTCGACGGAACGATTCAAGGAACCGCAGCCGCTCGTCGGCGAGGAGGTCATCGAGGGCGGCGAGGAAGACGAGCTGCTGACGCTAACGAGCGTGCACCAGGCCAAGGGCCTCGAGTGGAAAGCGGTCTTCATGATATGGGCTGCCGAAGGCAAATTTCCTTCGCCCAAGTCGCTTCGCGAGATCGACAGCGAGGAGGAAGAACGCCGTCTTTGGTATGTCGCTCTCACGCGAGCTAAAGACGAGCTCTACCTCACCTATCCGCTGCTAATGACCGATTATAACCGCCAGACCATCCTTCAAAAACCTTCGCGATTTATCAGCGAATGCCCCGCCGCACTTTACGAGATATGGAATCTAGAGGAAGAATCGTCAGCCTTTAACGTGGACCCGATCCAGCTCACCGCCGAGCCGCAGGAATTTATTAACTGATCTTTTCGCAAACGCTGTACCATATGCTCGTCTTTGTTTAGTGATCCCAAACGGAGGTGAGTTGAAATGGGTCTGAAGGAGCAGATGATCAGGGTGCTCGGCGACGAGCAAACACGGCGAATTCGATTTAGCTTTACCGGCAGCGGCGGAGGCACTATCTCGGTCGACTTCGGTAGTTTTCAGCGAGTCGCCGCCGCGATCCAGAGCAACAGCATTTCGGTGGTCGAGGGCGGCATCGCGGCGGGATGGGCTCAATACAACGCACGGAACAACACATTCAACGTCTCAACCGGCCAGGAATACTCCCGTGCGTACAACGCATTGTTGGTTCACGAATCGGTCCACGCGTCGTTCGATCTGAGCTCCAGCACTCTGCCGTGGGTCGACAACGAGGCCGCGGCGTACATCGCGCAAGGCTTTTATCTTCGAAATTCGGGATTTAGCCGCAGCCGCCTGGACGAACTCGGCCAACCGTATCTCGGAGTGCTGATCGTCGATTCGATCATCCGGACCGGCACTCCCGACAGCTCATTGCTGCAGGAAATGAATGGCACACTTCTTTCGAGCCCGCAGTACCACAGCTATATCCGAACGACATTCCACGGCGACGGCTAAACATCGGCGGACTCAATTTTCCCATCACGCGTTCGTGCCCTTTTCGGGTTGAAAATAACGACATTTGCGGTTAACCTCGTCGGGGTAGAACTCAGCTCCCTCTTGTTCGCTTGGCACCTTCATTAATTGGAACCGGACGATCGGTCGTCAGGTCCATCGGAACTTTCGCGAGGTAAAAATGAAACATCGAAAACAGATATTTGCGGTTATGACGTTAGTCGTGTCGATCTACTTTACTAATGGCCCCGCCAATATCGCTGCTCAGTTCGCGTGCCAGCCGGCCGCTGGCGGCAGCACGACCTCGGGCGCATTAACCACCGCCGATCCGACCATGAACGGCCGCATTGTCCGTGACGGCATCCCGTCATCCTGCACCGGCAAGACGAACACCTTGCAGAACGCGACCGCCGTTCATTACAAGTCATATAACTTTACAAACCCGACCGGCCAGAATGCGTGCGTGACCGTCGACTTTGATAATACAGGCTGCGGGCTCAATACGACCGAGCTTGTGGCCTACTCGACGTTCCTGGCATCGACGCCGGCTTCAAACGTGATCGGCGATCCGGGATTCAGTTCGACGGGAATCGGCAGTTTCTCGTTCGCGGTAGCTGCCGGACAGAGTTACACGATCGTCGTTCACGAGATCGCTGCAAACTCTGGCTGCTCGAATTTCAGCTTTACGGTCAGCTACAACACTGGCTGCCGCGTGACGGGATTTGACCGCACGAACGACGGCAAGGCCGATCCGACCGTTTTCAGGCCGTCCACTGGTGACTGGTTTACCTCAAACTCCGCCGGCGGCTTCACATCCGAAAACTTCGGCGCGAACGGTGATGTCCCGTTTGCGGGCGACTGGACAGGCGATGGTCAATCCGACGTGGCGGTATTTCGGCCTGGCAGCCGCAGCTGGTATTACGGCAACAATCATACAAGCCCAGGCCAGAACTTCACCGCGAGACAGTTTGGAGCGGTCGGCGATGTCCCAATTCCGGCGGATTACGACGCCGATGGCAAGACCGATGTAGCCGTGTTTCGACCAAGCAACGGAACTTGGTATGTTTTCCGATCGTCCGATTCATCGGTTCAGTCGATCTCATGGGGTGCGGCCGGCGATATTCCGCTCACTGCGGATTTTGACGGCGACCGCAAAAGCGATTTCGGCGTATTTCGGCCCAACGATGCGAGCAATAACAATCGAGCGACCTGGTATGTGCTTGAGAGCAACTTTAACCTAGGATTTTATATTTCAAACACTTGGGGAATTGCAACCGACAAGCCAGTGCCCGCCGACTACGACGGTGATGGAAAGGCCGACGTCGCCGTGTTCCGGCCGTCGAACGGCGTCTGGTATATCGTAGGCTCTGCTCCCGGCGGCGCAACGCAAGCGGTCAGTTTTGGATTCGCTGGCGACATTCCGCAGCCGGCTGACTACGATGGCGACAAAAAGGCAGACATTGCCGTGTTCCGCCCGAGCAGCGATCCGACTCAAAACTATTGGTACATCTTGCGGAGTTCCGACCAGCAGTTCACCGGGTTCAAGTGGGGAGCTCCGGGCGACATTCCCTCGACGGCGGCTTACAAGGCACCGTAAAGCGTCTGCTGATCTATTCAAAATGGGCGGAGCGTGTCTCCTGGGGAGGTCCGGTTGTATCTTCTGGCTTCCGCACGTTTGTTCATTTTGTTAGGCTTTTCGTGTTAATATTTTGGCGGGTTCACGTAGAAAGATCTCGCCTTTACGATATTAATATGAAAGTTTGTCCGATCTGCGACACGAAATTTGACGAAGATATCATTCGTTTTTGCACCAAGGACGGAACGCCGCTGGTGGACGTTGCCGAACCGAGTTTCGTTGAGCTTCCGAGCGAAAGCCTCGAGGAATCTGAGGACGACCTTGGCGAAGTTACCGTGATCCGCCGTAAGGAATCGGTCGCGCCGCCGCCGTCGATCGAGGACCTTAATCGTGACATCGCTACGCATGTTCCCGCTGAACGCATCGTCATTCCAACGACTGAGGACGCGGACCAGGTCGTCCGCGCACGTTCGACTCAGGTCTACTATCCGCCGGCACGTGAATCTAACACGATGAAGGTGATCGCTCTGACCGTTTTGGGAACAATCGCCGTTCTCGGGATCGGCGCCGCCTTGTTTTGGTTTTTGCAGAAGGACCGGCCGACAAATTCCAACGTAAACGTAAACACAAATCTCGGTTCTTTTAACGGAAATCTTGGAGCGAACAACGCTCTGGACAGCAACTTTAACTTCAACTCGATGCCCAATTACAATACGAATTACGGCTCGGGATATAACGTTAACAGCAGCTTTAACATGAACGCGAACATGAAAACGCCGAGTCCGACACCGACGCCCAAGCCGAGCCCGAGCATCACGCCGTCGCCGACTCCGTCCGAATCGCCATCTCCCACGCAGTCACCGCGTCCGTCACCATCTCTGCGCCCGAGCCCATCGCCGACTCCGCGAATGGGGCCACGGCCGACGCCAAATCCGGAGGCGACTCCTAATAAATAGTTAAGAGGAATTAAAGCAGTAAGGGCTGTTTGTTTTCAGCGGCGTGCAAGGATGCCGTTAAGCAGATTCGAGAGCCATTTCCACGGCGCGGCGGGCGTCGATCACTCCCCAACCTTGCCTATCCACTTCATAGTGAGGTAATCGTTCGGCGGTCGAGATCAATATTCGTTTGATCGCGGATGGCTCCAGCGACGGATTTGCCTCGAGCATTTGAGCCGCGAGCGATGAGACGATCGGGGCCGAGAACGAAGTTCCGTCGACGTATTTATAATACTTAGTGATGACGTTTTCGCGGCGGATCTTAAGCGTGATGATCTGGCGAATGCTGTGGGTCTCGCGGTCGGCAGCCGCATCAAGTTCGGGGTCGACGCCGGGATTTGCGTCTATGATCGGATGCAGATCCTCGTCCGGTGCCTTGTCCAAACGAGCGAGCAGGTCGGCCTGCTGTGCGGTCGGCGTATTGGGTAAGATTGGTGCCGGCACCCATATCGACGACGCTATGATCTCCGGTTTCTGAAGCCCGTCGATCGTCGGGCCATAGGACGAGCGGTACATTCCGCGTTTTGCTCGATTGATCGAGTTATGATCGTCCAGGCCGCCAACCGCGATACATGACGGAGCGCTTGCCGGCGGCACGACCGGATGGTGCGGCAGATGACCGGCGTTGCCGACCGCACATACGACCGTGATCCCGACCGATGAACACTGTTCGACCATTTGCGAGAGTGGATCATGCAAATAGCTCGATTCATTATCGCCGCCGGCCGAAATATTCACGACCCGAATGTTGTACTGTTCGCGGTGCTCGAGAACCCATTCCAAGCCGTCGATTATATTTTGATCGGTGATACGTCCCGTTCGCGAAAGCTTTACCAGCACGACATCTGACTCAGGTGCCAGTCCGCGGTAAAACCCGTTCGAGAGCGTACCGTTTCCGGCCGCGACCACCGAGGTCATCATTCCGTGCCAACTTGCAACATCGGGCTGGAAGAGCGTGGCAAGATCGCCATCGCCATCCAGCATACTGCGATAGGCGAGGATGCGGTTTCGCGGTGTCGTCAGGTCGACATGCGGATAAAACCCCGAGTCCAGAAATGCGATCGTCACGCCCTTTCCGGTAAAACGATCGTCGGCGTCGAGCCGCAGCGGAGTCGAGAGCACATGCGAGCCGTCCTTTTGCATCGCCGCGTCCTTGCTGATCTGGTCCTTGGCCCTGTCAAACAAACGGACGCATCGGGCACACACAGCCCGAAAATCGACAGTGTCCGGTGCGTTTGCCTTGATCAGCTTTTGTAGGTCATCCGAAAGCGAGGCAAGCGGTACATATTCATCGTGGGTGGCTCGCGAGCAAACCGGGCATGAGATCTGGCCTGCGGCGATATCAGCGATCGTGCTTTTTCGTGGAAATGGGATAGATTCTTGGACGGTCATTTGATGGAGTTTAAGTTTTCCACAAAGGGCAGGTAAAATCAATATGTTGAACAAATAGCTATGGCTAAAAAGATCGGCCTTGCACTTTCAGGCGGTGGAGCACGCGGGTTCGCACATGTCGGCGTGCTCAAGGTGCTGCTCGAACACGGACTGCGGTTCGACATCATCACCGGAACGTCGGCTGGTTCCATCATCGGCGGAGCACTTGCAGCTGGAATGTCTATCGATGAGATCGAGTCGATGGCCCGCAGAACTACGTATGCAAATATGATGCGGCCGTCGTTCTCGTTGCTCGGGCTGCTGTCGAATGCTCCGATGGGCTCCTTTCTCAACCGTGAATTTCCGGTATCGCGATTCGAAGATCTAAAGCTACCTTTCGGTGCGGTCGCTTACGATCTATCCGCCGGCGAAGAGCGACTCATGTCAAATAATGGCGATCTCATTTTCGCGATCAGGGCGAGCTGCGCTGTGCCGGGCATATTTTGCCCGATGAAAGACCTGGACGGAAGCGTCCTGGTGGACGGCGGCGTATCGTCACCGCTTCCGGCGGCTGCCGCACGAGCAATGGGAGCAGATGTCGTGATCGGCGTGGACGTGCTTTCGTGCGGAGGAACGTTGATGGGCCGTCCATGGACGGCGCTCGGAATTGCGGTTCGCTCGTCGCTCTCGCTGATCCGTTCGGCATCGATCGCTCAGCACCATCTCGCGGACGTAGTGATCGAACCCGCGATAGCGCATTTGCGCCCGGACCAAATATCGAAATGTGACGAATTCATCACCCTCGGTGAGGCCGCCGCACGTGCTCGGATCACGGAGATCGATGACCTGATCCGCTGACGCGACCGGTCGGAGATCCCAAATGCAGTCCGCGGGGAATGCCGTTCAATAATTGCGTTTGGTTTTGAGCGGAGGCCTGGGCCTCGTTTTTGGCTGATAGCTCGCAGAGCCATCGAAGACGCCCGAAGCGGGCCGCATGTCAAAAGGCAGGTTCGTAACCAGCTTGCCGTCGATAAAGATGTCGACACGATATTTACCCGAGCTCCACGTGTCGTAAGGTGTTCCCGTGAAATTGACCCTGCTCTGGCCTTCCTTAGTGATGTAGCTCGTGGATACGACCTTGGTCTCTGATCTTACGCCAGCGACTGAGACCGCGACAAAATTCATCTTCACTGTCGTCGGCTTCGGCACGCTCAGAACGACAACGCAGTAGATCGGGATATCGTTCGTGAAAAAGCTCGCGACCGGCTCGCCCGCTTTGCCGTTTCCATCGTCCTTGGCAAGGTAAACTTGCTCGATCCCGCTTCGGGCAGCATCGGCGGACACGACCGCGGCGGGAATCACGTTCGACTGAGCTGACACCGCCTTCGCCAATAACAACATGCAAAGTATTAAGAGTTTTTGTCGCACAAACATCTCCAGTCAAGCCACTCTCGTTGGAAACGGAAAGTGTCCATTTAGTTGCATCGCGGCAGGATTTTTTATAGATCGAATAAATCTGACGATCACTTGAAATAAGGTATTCGCACCCAATATCGATGCTACAATCGAGCATCCTATGCGGTTTGTTTTCTCACGTCGATCTTATTTGCTGATGGCCGCCGGCCTGCTGCCGCTCTCAGTCTCTTGGAACATACCGGTTCTTCGTTACGCGGTGCTCATCTTCGACATCCTCTTGATCGGGGCCGCGGCCGCGGATCTGATCTTGAGCCGGAAGCTCTGGGTCGGACTATATGTGGAACGAGCATTCGATCGGCGTTTCGCGATCGGCGACCCTACAAGGGTGAGCCTGATCGTGAAAAACACTTCGCCGCATTCGTTTCGCCTGCGGATCAAGGATGAATTTCCTCCCGAGATGAAGCTCGACGAATCTCGTGAGGCCGAGTTTGAGATCGCTGCGCAAACTTCCGCCGAATTCTATTATCACCTAACACCACAACGCCGAGGCCGCTACCAATTTGGCCGTACCGCGGTTCGCATCCTTTCCCGCTTGGGCCTCATATGGTGTCAGGCCGATCTGTCGGAGCCGCAAACGGTCAAGGTCTATCCAAACATGCGGCGTGCCCGCGAAATGGAGTTCAAGGCTCTCGGTGCCCGCTCGTATCTCGCGGTGCAGCGTCGAGCGGTCAGGCGGGGCGAGGGACGCGAATTTGAATCAATGCGTGATTATGTCCGCGGAGACGAGCTGCGTCATATTTCATGGACGGCCACGGCTCGACGCTCACGTTTGACCACGCGACAATATCAGATCGAACGTGACCAGACCGTAATGATCGCCATCGATGCCGGCCGGCTGATGACAGGACGTATTGGCGGCGAAACCAAGTTCGATACGGCGATCCACGCGGCGCTTGCCTTGATGTCGGCATGTGCCAGGGCGGGAGACAATTGCGGGCTCGTAATATTTGGCCGGCAGATCAAAAAGTTCCTGCCGCCGACGCGCGGCATTCGGCACATGGACGCCGTGCTCGAGGCACTGCACGACCTTGAACCGGACCTCATCGAACCATCGTATGCCCGTGCTTTTCAGTTCATTGCGTCGAATCTCAAAAAACGAGCATTCGTTGTTATCCTGACGGACGTAATTGACAAAGACAGTTCGAAAGAGCTGATCAATTCGCTCAAGCTTTTGCGGCCCAGGCATTTGCCTCTTGTCGCCACCATCGGAGACCGCGATCTTAACTCGGCTGTGAGTTCCGCTCCGGGAGATATCAAAGACGTCTTTACACAGTCCGCCGCCGAAGAGATCATACATCAGCGCGAATCCGCGCTCCGTCTGGTCGAGACCATCGGCGGCCTCGCTCTGGACGTCACCGGCGAAACGCTTGCTCCGCGGCTGCTCGAAAGTTACCTCCGGGTAAAAGAGCGAGGACTTTTATAAATCAATGAGCGTTTTATTGTTACATTATTGTCGCATTTATGATACGCTAATCTAGGTTTGGGCGAGACCGCACTGTCTATCGGTAGATGTTAAGCATTTATTTTCAAATAGTTACGGCTGTATATTGGAATTCCACCAGCAAGATCGTTCCATTTAGCTCGTTCCACATCCTTAATGGAACGATTTTGCGTTTAACCGTAACGAATGCATCATTTAAGCCGTTCCACTTAAAGTAGATCCCGCCGTACAGGATCGGTTTGATACTTGCGGCCGGTGAAACAGGAGCATTTTTGAAAGCGATCGCCGCGGAGTTGGAGCTCAGTTGGCGGGCTTGGCGGGCGTCGTCCCCGAGTTCGATTGCTTTGGCAGGACTACACGTATAAAATTACGGCGTCGATGAAAAAAACCTTCAGTCTCGTGCTAATTAAGCCATCGCATTACGACGATGACGGCTACGTCATTCAATGGTACCGCTCTGCCATACCTTCGAATTCGCTGGCTGCACTCTACGGCCTCTCGCTTGAGTGCTCCGAGCAAAAGGTGTTGGGCGATGACACCATACTGACAATTCATGCTTTTGACGAGACAAATACCGTAATAAAGATCGACCAGATGGCACGTCTCGTCGAGGCAGCTGATGACGGCATGGTAATGCTGGTCGGCGTTCAATCGAACCAATTTCCCCGCTCTCTCGATCTGGCGCGGCCTCTGCGGGACCGCGGGATCAAGGTCGCGATCGGCGGCTTTCACGTTTCGGGAACGATGGCCATGCTCAAGGATCGCGACCCATATGTGCAGCGGGCGTTGGATATGGGAGTTTCACTTTTCGCCGGCGAGGCCGAGGGACGTTTGGGCCAGGTGCTGATCGACGCGTCGAACGATTCGCTCGCTCCCGTCTACAATTTCATGGACGACCTGCCCAATATCGAAGGTGTCGCATCACCCCTGCTCCCGGCCGAGCGCGTTCACTTGACGGCCGGTGCGACAACCAGCTTCGACGCCGGCCGCGGATGTCCGTTCGCATGTTCGTTTTGCACGATCATCAATGTTCAGGGACGCAAATCGCGGCGGCGCTCGCCCAACGATATCGAACGCATAGTTAGGGCCAATGTCGATCAGGGCCTGCATTCATTTTTCATCACCGACGACAATTTCGCGCGTAACAAAGATTGGGAGATCATTCTCGACAAACTGATCGACCTTCGCGAGGTTGAAAAGCTGAATATCAGCTTTATTATTCAGGTCGACACGCTCTGCCACAAGCTTCCGCACTTCATTGAAAAATCCAAGCGGGCCGGTATAAAACGTGTATTTATCGGCCTCGAGAATATCAATCCGGACAGCCTGCTCGGTGCTAAGAAACGCCAGAACAAGATCACCGATTATCGCCAGATGCTGCTTGCGTGGAAGCACGCGGGAATTGTGACGTATTGCGGATATATCCTTGGATTTCCCGGCGACACGCAGGAGTCGATCCTTAACGACATCGAAATAATAAAACGTGAACTGCCGGTCGACCTGCTGGAGTTCTTTTACCTGACGCCGCTGCCGGGCTCCGAAGATCACAAAAAGCTTCATGAAAGCGGCGTGGCCATGGATGTTGACCTAAATAAATACGATCTCAACCACGATGTGACCGGCCATTCCGACATGTCGCGGGGCACGTGGCGGGATACATATCGCAAAGCCTGGGCTTCGTATTACACGGACGAGCACGTCGAGACCGTTCTCAAGCGATCGATCGCGACCGGGACGAGTCCGGGAAAGACGATGTTTTTCATCGTTTGGTTTAAGGGTTGCATTGGGATCGAAGGGATCCATCCGCTCGAGGGCGGCTTTCTGCGGATAAAGGCTCGTAAGAACAGGCGTTCAGAACTTCCGCTTGAGAGTCCGCTGTTGTTTTACCCGAAATATTTCGCCAACATGCTCTGGAAGCAACTTCGGTGGATCAAGCTCTACGTTCGGATGCGGTTGATCTACCTTCGTGTGCGTAAAGATCCGCGCAAGCTTGAGTACATGGACATTGCTCTCGAACCGGTGACCGACCACGAAGAAGAACGCGAGATGTTCCAATCCGAAGCTGCCCAGAGCTATCTGGATAAGGTCCACCGCCTCGAAAAGGTCAGTCGCGGCGAAATGGTTTGACGCGAAAACCGAACCGCATCGCGGTGCGAGCACAATAACAGAAACCGAAAAAGCACGATTGGCGCGGCAAATAATTGCCGCGATCGTACAAAGATAGTTTAGGGGTCGTCGTTGAGCGATCATCTTAATTTGACGAAAAAATGCCGCAGAACAATGTCATCCTGATCATATTCACGACAAAATATCGCCTTGGCGGACACCAGTTCCCGGCCGTGGCCCGAACTCTTGCGGAGGAAAAGCGGCGGAACGGCTTCGAAGGCGAGATCATAACGCGGGCCGTCGAGAGCAAGCTGGAGATCCTAAAAACCGTCGACGAGATCCGACGTGCTGGACAGAAGATCGAAGAGTTTCATTTTGTCGGCCATTCCGGCATGTACGGGCCGATGTACGGGACCGTGAAGTTTCCTGAGCAGTTTTCGCCGTATGAATGGGAGCAGATGGACATTCCGTTCGCTGACAGCGCGACGGCTTACTTTTTTTGCTGTCGCTCCGCCCGCTGGTTCGCTCCGTTTTTCGCCCGCACATTTAACGTCCCGACCTATGGATTCTTTTGGTACACGACATTCTCCCGCTCTAAGGAGAAGTTTGCTGCCGCGGGCGACGGCGCCGACGGCGATCTGTACACGATCGGGTGCAAAGGGCGTAAATCACACGGCCTGGCCGCGTCGGCCCAGAAACGGCTCGGGCTAATGAAGGCCGAAGAAATGAAGCGTTTCGAACCGCGGCCGCCGGACGGCGACACTTCGTACGACCACGTTGCTGAATTATACGATTCCGCGTTCGTCGACATTCGCGTTCGTAAAGACGAGTGGAAATGGCTCGGCGAGCATTTGCCAGACGGAAAGTTCGCGATGCTCGACATCGGATGCGGTAACGGAGCTCTACTCTACGCTCTGGCTGACCGCCTGGAACTTGGCCGAGGCGTGGATGAGTCCGCCGGTATCGTGGAGCGGGCCAAGATCAAAAATGCGGCCAACACACATCTCGACTTTCAGAAGATAGACGGGCCGGTGCTCCCGTTTGCCGACAACACCTTCGACGTGGTGACGTCCTTGATGTCGTTTCGTTATCTCGACTGGGATCCGCTGCTTGCTGAGATAAAGCGGGTGACAAAGCCTGGCGGGAGATTCCTGATCATCGACATGGTCACGGTTCCGGTCGCGTTAGGCGAATATCCACGGCTTTTCAAAGACAAAATGCGGACGAAAAGGGATCAAACATCGAACGTCGAGTTTGACGCCGCACTTAAAAAGCTTGTGTCACATCCCGACTGGAAAAAGATGCTCGAGTATAATCCCATCCGTTCCGAACACGAGATGAAATGGTACCTCGAGAGCCGTTTCCCGGGCCAGAAAATGGAAACGCTTAATATGGCATGGAACTCGCGCATCGTGGCATTTGACAGCGGGCCCGTTGAAAAAGGTATTGAAGTTAGACTTTCTTATCCGTAAATGAATCGACTCGGCATAATTGACTGGGGCATCGGCGGGATCAGCGTTTACAAGGTCCTTATTGAACAGCTCGGCGAACTTTCGGTAACGTACCTGTCTGACACTGGAGCGACACCCTACGGAAAAATGTCTCGACGTGAGCTCGCCGATCGACTCGATAATGCGATCGAATTTCTTAAGACGAGAGGGGTCGATCATCTGTTGATCGGCTGCAATGCGGCGAGCACCTCGATCCCGGACCTTACCGATCATTCGATCGCCATTCAAGGCGTAATTGAACCCGCGATCGAGATGGTGGTGCGTCTCAGGCCGAACGACCTAGGTTTAATCGGCGGCCGTCGCACGGTCGTTTCGGGCGTATATCGGCGAGGACTTGCCGATCGCGGTATCAGAGTGAGGCAGCGGATCGCTCAACCATTGTCGGCGTTGATAGAAAGCGGTGACGTCTCGTCATCAGAGCTAAAAGGGATCACATCGAAGATCGTTACTCCGCTCCGCGAATGCTCGCACATTTTGCTTGCATGCACGCACTATCCCGCGATCGCCCCGGTGATCGCTGCAAATGTTTCCGCCGAAACGATATTGGTCGACCCGGCAAGCGAACTAGTCGATACCGTTCGCGAATGGCGGATCGGGAAAGGACACGGTGCCGAATTCCTTACGACCGGCGACTCCCGCGCAATGCGATCGTCGGCCGAAAAGGCGTTCGGCGTGAAGATAGGCCTGCCGATCGAGGTAATGTTTTGATGGAGCTGCGTAAGGTCGAGGCTTTCGGTAACGAACGATTGGTGCGCGACGCAACTTTTAGAGACCTTTTGAAAATGTCGACTGTCCGTGATGAAGCTGTTTCAGCCTACGCTCACGATCGCAGCCGCGTCTGTTTCGCGGCCAACCAAAGAAAGATACGAGTACATAACGATCCCGGTGAAAACGCCGGTACCGATCTTAATTACAGGCGGCAGGTCGGAAGGCGAGAGAAAGCCTTCGATCGTTCCGGCAACCACCAAAAAACAAGCGCAGCCGATCACGATTCGCGCCGCCTGCAGCCCTTTGACCTTCAATGCCTGAGCTCGGGTCATATCGCCAGGGTCGATAATGGCATAACCGATCATCATTCCGGCGCCGCCGCAGAAAAAGATACACGAAAGCTCGATAACGCCGTGCCCAACAACGAACGTTGCCAAGTCATTGCCAAATGGCGGATTGAGTCGGTAGCACGCGGCAAAAACGCTGCCAAGCCTGGCCCCTTCGAAAGCAAGATCGTAGAAAGCCCCGACGCCAAAAAAAGCACCGAACGCAAAGGCTCTGAACGTTACAATAATGTTGTTCGACATTATCGAAGTGGCACCGACCTGATTTGCGTCGTTCAAGCTGGTCCACCAATGGTCGTTCGCTTTGATCTGTTCGGTAATTCCAGACAGCATCACGAAATGAGTAAAATCGAGATCGACCCAAGTCGCGATAAAGCCAAAGATCCCGAAACCGGCGAATATCCCGAACGCGATAGCCATATAGACCCAGTTCGCACGAAACGTCCGTGGCAGGTCACGCGAAAAGAAATTCCAAATATGATCGACGCCATAGCTTTCCGAGCGGTAAATACGACCATGCGCACGGATGACGAGACTATTGAGGTAGTTGATGAGCCGGGCATCGTTGGTCTCGGCACGGGCAATGGCGAGATCCGAAGCGGCTCTTCTATACAATTCTCCAAATTCGCGGACTTCGACGCGCGTCAATCCCCGAAGGCCCGTGCCGCTGAGCATATCCAGCAGATCTTCGAGCCTCCGCCAATTGTCCTTATGTTCATCGAGAAATCGTTTCATTTATACCCGGAAGCTATTTGAGCTAACTCGAAATTATGCGGTGGGTTATTGCCATTCGCAAGCCCCAAAACTAGAATCAAAAATACGCAATGTCAGCTGAAGCCAAGAAATATCACGAGGAAGAGTCGATAGGAACCAAATACGACTTTGGCGTGGCTAAACGGCTAATGCGTTACCTCCGGCCATATTGGCGTCTCGCCACCGCAGCCCTCGTTTTAACACTGATCACAAATGTCCTGATAAGCACCCAGCCATATTTTACAAAGATGGCTGTCGACGATTACATCACGCCACGCAAAACGGACGGGATATGGTTGTTCGCTCTGGCTTTCTTCGCTGTGTTTCTGTTTCGCTTCATATTTTCGTACACGCAAGAGATCCTTTTGAACAACGTCGGCCAAAAGGTGATGTTCGACCTGCGGACTGAGATATATACCAAGCTCCAGAAGCAGGAGCTTGCATACTATGACAGCTACCCCGTCGGCCGGATCATCACGCGAATTACCGGCGATGTGGACGCTCTCAACGAGCTTTTCACATCCGGTGTGATCGACGTTCTCGGTGATCTGGTTATCATTTTTGCGATAATTGGGATGATGTTTTGGATGGACTGGAAACTGGCTCTCGTGTCGCTGGTGACGGTCCCGTTACTGTTTACCGCGACGAACTGGTTTCGCAAACACGCCCGAAACGGCTTTGACCGCGTCCGAACTCGAAACGCCAAACTCAACGCGTTCCTACAGGAATACATCTCAGGCGCCCAGACCGTTCAGCTCTTTAACGCGGAGAAAAAGGCCCAGGCACGATTCGCAGAGATCAACGACGATTACCGTGAAGCAAATCTAGAGACGATCTATTACTACTCCATATTTTATCCGTTGGTTGATTTTATTGGCGCGGTCGGTATCGCCGTATTGATCTTCGCATTCGGATTCGAAACCGCGAGCGGAATGTCAGCAGCCGGAAAGGCCCTCTCGATCGGAATTCTGGCATCATTTATCCAGTATTCGCTCCAGCTATTCCAGCCGATTCGCGATCTGTCTGACAAATTCAACGTTCTCCAGGCGGCCATCGTCGCATCTCAACGGATCTTTATCCTGCTGGATCGAGAGATCACCGTTTTAACACCCGACAAGCCGTTGAGGTCGGGAAAGGCGGAGGGCCGGATCGAGTTTCAAAATGTTTGGTTCGCCTATAAGAACGAAGATTGGGTCCTGAAAGACGTCTCGTTCACGGTTGACCTGGGCGAGAGCATCGCACTTGTGGGGCATACAGGATCCGGTAAAACCACTATAACCAGCCTCCTAATGCGTTTCTACGACGTGCAGAAGGGACGGATACTTCTCGATGGCGTCGATATTCGTGATTGGGATCTGCACGCACTTCGGTCAAATTTCGCGGTCGTTCTACAGGACGTCTTCCTGTTCAGTGGATCGATCGAAGAAAATATCCGGCTTGGGAATGAAATGATCGGACGCGAACGCGTTGAATGGGCTGCCAACGAGGTGCAGGCCGACGCTTTCATTCAAAAACTGGACGGCACATACGGTTCGCTGGTTCGGGAACGCGGTGCCGGCCTCTCGGTCGGTCAAAAGCAGCTGATCTCCTTTGCAAGGGCGTTGGCTTTTGACCCTAAAATACTCATTCTGGATGAGGCGACTAGCTCGATCGATACCGAGACGGAACAGTTGATCCAGGGTGCTGTTGAACGCGTTATGGAATCACGCACGTCACTCGTGGTTGCTCATCGGCTATCCACCATCCAAAAATGTGATCGCATCATCGTGCTCCACCATGGCGAACTCAGGGAAAACGGGACGCATAACCAACTGCTGGCAAATCGTGGACTCTATTGGCGTTTGTATCAGTTGCAGTATTCGAATGAAAAGCTGCAGCACTTGTCTATCGATCCAAATAGGTCATCACTTGGACTTGAATCCGGATCACTCGGTTAAAACACCCGTTCGCACGATCCGCGATGTTCGATTATAATTGCTTGCAGAATGGATAGCGGACTGCGAATGAACGAACAATTGCTTAGACAATTTCAGGATGCCACATCCGCCATCTACAAACGATGTTGCGAAAGTGCTCCAAATTTCGGCGTCACTCTCGACCGCTTTCAGTCGTCCCTGTCGAGGACGGTTGAAAAGTGTCTGGTTTCGGCGTCTACGGACACGGTTTCGGAGACAGAACTCGGCGAATTCCTTGAGCAGATCCAAGCCGACGACCTATTTTTGGCAATAGCCTGTACGGACGGAAACGAAAGGGCGTGGTGGGAATTTGACCAAAACCAACGCTCTTATATGCAGCGTGTCGCCCGTCATCTTGCAAAGACGGAGATGGACGCGGACGAAGTGATCGATTGGGTGTACGCCGAGCTTTACGGAACACGCGTCGTGGACGGCAAACGAATGTCCAAATTCGCGGCTTATGGCGGCCGCGGATCGATGCGCGGATGGCTCCGTACAGTCATCTGGCATTCGATCGTCGACATGCATAGAGCAAGCCATGACGAGGTATCGCTGGACGAAATGACCGAAAGCGTCGGCGAGGGAGCCGCTCATGCTGCATTTGCAGTCGCTCCTGCGGGAGGCGAACGGTCAATGGTCGATCAAATGGCTCGTGACCGCTATCGCGCGGCGACGGTCAACGCTATCGCAACCGCCTTTTCGAGCCTAGAAGCACACGAACGCCTTCTGCTCTCCTACTATCACGTCGACGGACTAAAGCTTCGCGAGATCGCTCGTCTCGCCGAAAGCGAAACGTCGCCCCTCCGCAGTTGGTTTCAACGGCGCTCGAGCAGTCGTGAGTACGATCCGGGATCGCGTGTTCATGAATCAACGGTAATGCGTTGGCTCGAGAAAAGTTACGCAAAGGTATTGCAGACGTTTCGCGAAGAGCTGTCAACTGTGCATGGCTACAAGGCAGAGGAGATCGAAATATGCCTGGAACTTGCGACCCAGGACCTGACTGGTGGAAATCTGTTTCGCGACCTGGCAGCTGGATGACAAGCAGAGAATCCAAAAAATGAATTCATGAAGAATTAGATCCTTACGCAAAATCCCGGAAGGGGCAGCGTCTTCAATTCGGGAGGTTTTAGCAAAATGGGAAACACGGAAAACATTAACGCACTCGAGAACAGGCTCCAGCCGTTGCTGGAGGCCTATTTGCAGCGGCTCTCGCGAGCCGACCTCCGCCTCGATCCTCAGGCCCATTTGGACGAAGATGCCTTGACCGCTTTCACCGAGGGTAATCTGACACGTCGCGAAGCTGACCCGATGGTAGCTCATTTGTCCGACTGCTCATTCTGTCGTCATAAGACGGCCGAGCTGGTCCGCCTAGACCTCGACATATCTGGGGCTGAGGCAGTTCGTCAATTGCAGCCGGACCGTGCTCCGTCAAAGGTTTCCGAGGTCATGACCGGGATCCTGGATCGGTTGTTCGGCGGCGGAGAATCTGCCGTTTTTGCCCACGAAGACAAAAAGACCGACGAACCGGCTCACGAGACGGACGAGTCACACCGAACGCCGGAATAATCAAATACTTTTTGCGATCGTATTGCTGCGGAGATCACCTACATGATTCCCGTGGCAATTCGTTTTTAAATCTGTTCGTGAACAACAGCCGAACTAGAAAAATGTTGCAAGGTGTAATTCTTTTACGTCCGGAGTGAATTAGGTTTATAATTTCATGCTAGGAACTAATATGTTAGAAGCGCCAGTTTCGCCTGAGAGCAGCAGCGAATGCACTTGGTCCCAAAAGTCGTTGACCGTCGAGCGGGTCGCCACAGCCGAACTACCTACGAAACTCGGCAAGTTTCGCATAGCGGGCTATAAATCGCTTATCAGTAACGAAGAATACGTCGTCTTGTACAAAGGCGAGATGGAACGCGATGTTCCCACCCTCGTCCGTATCCATTCTCAATGCCTGACCGGAGATGTATTCGGGTCTATCAAATGCGACTGCGGCCCGCAGCTACATCGGGCAATGGAGATGGTTGAGGCTGAAGGCCGCGGGGCGATCGTGTACCAGCAACAAGAAGGCCGCGGCAT
>JBDTZO010000253.1:0-1719 GCA_040005135.1 Acidobacteriota bacterium
ATCCTCAAAGATCTCAAACAATCGACCCGCCAACGGTTCGTCGCAATGGAATTCGACTATCCGAACGCCGAGGCAGAGACCAAGATCGTCGCAAAAGAAGGCGGCGTTGATGCCGAAACTGCCGCGGACCTCGTTAAGATCGGTCAAAAGGTCCGCAACCTTCGCGGCCACGGCCTCGAAGAGGGCGTTTCGACCCGTCTGCTCATATACGCTGCCCAGATGATCGCCAAGGGCATCTCGCCCATCGACGCGGCCAACGTCGCTATATGTACGCCGATCACCGACGACCGCGAGCTCCAGCGCAGCATTCGCGAGATCGTCACGACCATCATCTGACGAATATGACGAAAACCGATCGCCGCGTGTTCCTAAAAATATTAGGTCTATCTGCCGCGGGAATCGCCGTCGGTTCGCACAGCGTTTTCGGTCAATCTCCTCGCAAACTCTCATGCATAGTGATCGGCTCAGGCCTCGCGGGACTATCGGCGGCCCTTAAGCTCAGGAACGCCGGTTGGGGCGTCACCGTCCTTGAAGCCAGAAGTCGGATCGGCGGCCGAGTCTTTTCACATTCGCTGCCTGAAAACAAGGAATTGATCTGTGAGCTCGGTGCCGAATGGATAGGCGAAGATCACGAACGGATCAAATCCCTCTGTTCCGACTTTAAGATCCCATTGCAGCGTCATCAGTTCGACGATCATCTACAGCAAAACGGCAAGATCTCTCGTCCCGGCGAATGGGGCTTTTCGCCAAAGGCCAAGGCCGCGTTCGAGAAGATGGTCAATCGTTTTTCCAAGCTGACGAGCCAGGAAAAACAACGGCTCGACCGCAAAGACTGGTGGACGCACCTTTCGGATATCGGTTTTTCCCGCGAAGACCTTATAATCCGCGACCTGGCCGACAGCACCGATTTTGGCGAATCGATTCGTGACGTATCCGCATTCGCCGCTCTCGCCGAGTATGCCGAAAACGACGAGAAACGCACCAAGAACCAGATGGACTACAAAATGGCCGGCGGCAACTCGCGGCTCATCCGCGAATTAGCAAAGCGCGTGGGCGAGGCCAATATCCGCACCGGCATCAAGGTGACAAATATAGATCAACGCGCCGGCATTGTTACGGTCAAAGCCGGCGATGAGAGTTTCCGGGCGGATGCCTGTATCTGTACGGCCCCGGTCGCAAGCCTCAGAAAGATAAAATTCGATCCACCATTATCATCGGCACAAGCCGCCGCGGCTGAAAAATTGATCTACGCCCGCATAATAAAAAATGCGGTTCTATTCGATAAGCGATTTTGGAAGCAGGAGAATTTCTCACTGGTTTCCGACACGACATCGCACTATTACTTTCATTCGACCCAGAACCAGCCCGGTGAACAGGGCATATTGACGTCATATGCCATCGGTGAAAAGGCGGACGTGCTGGCTTCGCAGGACGACAGCCGCCGAATGAACGTCATCACACGAGACCTGATCGATCTCGACCCGGCGGCTCCGAACCTCGCACGCGGCATCGCTTCGTACGCCTGGCAGCGTGATGAGTTTACGGAGGGCTCATATGCTCTCTACCGTCCTGGCCAATGGTTCGGCGTCCGTCCGATACTGCAGCGACCGCACGGCAAAGTCCTATTCGCCGGCGAACACCTGGCCGATTGGCAGGGCTTTATGGAAGGTGCCATAAACACCGGCGAGGCAGCCGCCGGTCAGCTGATTAGGTAGCGTC
>JBDTZO010000154.1:0-1713 GCA_040005135.1 Acidobacteriota bacterium
AATCGGGCTCGCCGCTGCCGGACACGCATCTCGTCGATCCGATCCGCTCGCTGCGGCTAATGAAGATCGCAAATTACACTCTACCGAGGCTGCTAAAGAAAGAAAGGAAACTCAGAAAGAAGTTTGTGGCTCATCCAAGGACAGATTGGGAGTTAAACCCGGACACGAATGCCCGCGTATATTGACCTTGATTCCGCCGCAACGCAATAGATCGAACGTCATGAAAAGAATCACACCTCTCATCGCACTTATCTTTGTCTTCAACCTTTTCGTCTATGCGCAAACACAAACGCTCGACGAAAAGCTCAAGGAGATCGACGATTACGCCAACACGGTCATGACGACCTGGAAAGATTCCGGCGCGGGCATGGCGATCGCGATCGTTAAGGACGACAAGGCCGTGATGACGAAGGGCTACGGCTTTCGCGAACTCGGAAAGGCCGATAAGGTCGACGAAAACACGCTTTTCGCGATCGCCTCGAACACCAAGGCATTTACGACCGCGAGCCTCGCGATACTCGTTGACGAAGGCAAGCTCAATTGGAATGACAAGGTCACTAAATACATACCCGATTTTCAAATGTACGACCCATGGGTGACGAGCGAAATGACGGTCCGCGACCTCGTCAGCCACCGCAGCGGGCTCGACACATTCAGCGGCGACCTTTTGTGGTACGACACGACGTATTCGACCGACGAAATGCTGAGGCGAGTGCGGTATTTGAAACCGGTTTCGAGCTTTCGCACTCGGTACGGTTATCAAAATCTGATGTTCATCGCCGCCGGACGCGTGGTCGAAAGGGCGTCGGGCATGCCGTGGGCCGATTTTGTCAAAACACGCATTTTAACTCCGCTCGGCATGACGCGCACGACGACGAGCGTTCGCGACCTTAAGGACAATTTCGCCATGCCGCATAACGAATCCGGCGGCAAACTTCGCGCTCTGCCGCTCGGGTTCCTCGACAACGCGAGCGGCGCGGTGCGGCTCAATTCGTCTGTTGCCGACCTTTCGAAATGGATCCGTTTGCAGCTCGGTCGCGGCACGTTCGAAGGCAAAAAGATATTTAGCGCGGCGCAGAGCTGGCAGATGTGGCAGCCGAATATAATGATCCCGGTCAGCGACGCGTCGATGCGAAACAACCCGACCAAGCATTTTAATTCGTACGGAATGGGCTGGTTCCTCTATGATTATCACGGCCGCAAGATCATCAACCACAGCGGCGGGCTCGACGGAATGTTGTCTTACACCGTGCTGATACCCGAGGAGAACACCGGCTTTGTCGTGCTGACAAACAGCGAGTCGCCGGAATTTGCGATCATGATGAACAAGATCCTCGACGTTATGCTCGACGCCCCGAAGCACGATTACAACGCCGACGCGATCGCCCGCGATCAAGCCAATAAAAAGGCGGACGCCGACGAAAGGGCCAAGGTCGACGCCGAGCGACTGCCGAACACAAAGCCTTCACTGCCGATCGCGTCGTATGCGGGAACATATTCAAGCCAGATGTATGGCGACGTCACGGTCACGGAGGAGAACGGCAAGCTCGTTATGCGGCTCGGCCCGGCACCGAATTTCGTCGCCGACCTCGACCATTGGCACCTCGACACGTTCCAGATCCACTGGCGTCCGTCGGTCAATTACAATTTCCCGCGCGGGTTCGTGACGTTCACCATCGACAAGAACGCGAAGACCGACCAGCTAAAGATCGA
>JBDTZO010000136.1:0-1710 GCA_040005135.1 Acidobacteriota bacterium
TCGACGGACGAAGTTGCTCTCCGGCCCAGATCGCCTCGTGTTTGATCTCGGGATCGAGGTTGAAGGCTGAGGCGTCCGGCGTTGGTAAACCCAACGAAATTGAATAACTGAAATCGTCTCCGCTAAAGCCAAGTTTGAGTCGCAGTGCGTTTTTCCTGGGTGTACCTTCGACTTTAACTTCCCCCGAACGCATCGATCTCGAAATTTCCTCCGGTCCTGCCCAAACCGTCGAATGAAGGCCGCCCTCAACGGCAAGTGCTCTAACAACTCCATCGTGCGCAGTTTCCGCCAAAAGTCGTAGAGCTCGATAAAGGTTCGACTTTCCGCTCCCATTTGGTCCGGTAACGACGTTAAGCTTTCCTAACGGCATTACCAGGTCCAACACGGATCTGTAATTTGAAATTGCTAGTTTTGTAAGCATCGCGGATTAGGATCATCCACCTTTTTTTCTAAGTTCAAGTATTCGACGAAATAGCTGAGGCAAAAGCAGTGTGGTTTGCCAAATCGAACCGCTGGCGAATTTGCGGGCCATTTCGCGGAAAGTCTCGACGGCGTTGGCCGAATATGGCATCCACCACGCATTTGGCACTAAGAGCACTCGATTGACGTGAATGTGCTGCGGTTGGACTAGTTCCATCAGGCCTTCGCGGCCGTGCGTGCGGCCGCGGCCGCTGTTCTTGAATCCGCCCCACGGCGTCTGGCCGATGCCGTGCGTATAGAGCACCTCGTTGACGCAGACTGAGCCAGCCTCGATCTGCTCGGCGACTCGTTTGCCTTTGGCAAGGTCGCGGGTCCAAACGCTGGCCGTAAGGCCGAATTCGCTGTCGTTCGCGAAACGGATAACTTCTTCTTCGGTCTTGAACGTCGCGATCGGCAGCGTCGGGCCGAAGGTCTCTTCCCGCATGCCGCGCATGTCGTTGGTCACGCCGGTAATCACGGTTGGCTCGTAAAATAGGCCGGCCGCGGTCTCGGTAGCGTCGCTGGGGCCGTTAAAGCCTGGCACGAGCATCGCGCCGCCGGTTTCGATGGTCGCTCCGGCCGCTCGAAAAGCCTCGACGTGGTCGTAAACGACCTTTAGCTGTCGCTCGGACGACATCGCGCCGATCGAGACGTCCTCGCGATCGCCGGAGCCTTGTTTTAGCTGTTTGGTCTTCTCAACGATCTTGCGGGTGAGTTCTGTGGCCACGCTTTCATGGACGTAAAGCCGTTCGACGGATGAGCACGACTGGCCGGAATTGCAGAATGCGCCCCAAACGGCGGCACTTGCGGCAAGCTCGAGATTGGCGTCGGCGAACACGATCATCGGGTCTTTGCCGCCGAGTTCAAGCACTACCGAGGTGAGATTCTTTGCAGCTGCGGCGGCGATCTTTTTTCCGGTTGCAACCGAGCCCGTGAACATTATCTTGTCCGGAGCGGCGTCGACCAACGCTGCGCCCGTCGAGCCGTCGCCGGTCACGATCTGAACGCAATTTTCAGGAAAGCCTGCCTTTTCGAAGATCTCGCCGATCTTGAGCCCGACAAAGGGCGTCAGCTCCGATGGTTTGATAACTACGGTGTTTCCGGCCATCAATGCCATCACCGCCTCGCCTAACGGTATCGAGAACGGATAATTCCACGCCGGAATGATGCCGACCACGCCAAGCGGATGGTAAACGATCTTCGACGAACGTCCGAGCAGCGCGTACAGGCCAATGCCGATCTTCGCCGGCC
>JBDTZO010000038.1:0-1710 GCA_040005135.1 Acidobacteriota bacterium
CGCTGCCGAGTTTGCCGTCCGCCGAAAATGATTGCACGTAGATCTCGTATTCGCCGTTCTCGTCGCTGGCATAGGCTAGCCATTTTCCGTCAGGCGAGATCTGAGGCGTTTGCTCGTTGAAAGCTGAATTCGAGAGCGTCAACTCCCTCCGCTCACCATCCAGAGACAGGGCGTACATGTCAAAGCGCGTCTTAACCCCTCGCCTCAGGAAAAAAATAAATCGTCCGTCCGGCGACCATGAGTTAGGAAAGTTCGGTCCCGGTAAAAGTGCCTCCGCGTCTCCGAGCCCGTTAGATGCCTTGACGGACAGTCCTCCGTTTCCGCTAAAGGCGATCTTACTGCCGTCGGGCGACCAGATCGGGATTTGCCCGAAATCGGACGTAATGCGAAGGTCCGTACCTTTCTCAAGATCGGTCACCCAAAGGTTTTGTGGGCTACCTCGCTTTACAAGTAGACGCTTGCCGTCGGGAGAAATGTGCGGGTCCTGTCCGACAAACACCTTGGTCGGAACCCCGACGACGCCGGTCTGCTTCCCATCCCGGTCAAACCAGGTTAGCTGGTATTCGCGCTCCCACAATCCTTGCCAGACCAAGACTCCATTGTCGGAGATCGAAAATCGCCGGTTGTTGCCGGGAGCATTTGGCTGGCCGCTAATTATCGGTATGGGCTCACCCGAGACCTGTAGCTTGGCGGCATCGAAAGCCTGCGCGACCAGGGTGTCATTGCGAACGAACACGACCCATCCCTCAGGGGTATAGACGAAATTCGCGTCGTCCGGCAAAATCTGCTTGCCCTCAGGTGAATCAAGCGACCCTGCCCAAATGCCCATTCGCTGCAATCCTCCCGCAGCCTTCGGGTCCTCGACTTGGCGGCGAAATAAATAATGCCGTCCGTCGGGCATGAAGATTGGGTTGTTGTGCCTCTCGTTTTCGACGTTTTCAGACTGAATTTTTATCGTCTGAGGCTCGCCGCCCTTTGCCGACACTTGAGTAATGGGTGCACGGTAATCCGGTGCAAAGATTATCACGCCATCCTTATTCCACGACCCGCCGACGATCCGCGCGGCATCGCAGAGCACTTGCGGGTTTCCGCCAGATAGGTCGGAACGTTTTAGTTTCCCGTTCGAGCCGTATGCAACCGACCGACTGTCCGGTGACCAGAACGGCTCAATGGCACTATCGGAACCCGGCAAAAGCTTCGCTTCCGTCGAATCAAGATCGCGAACATAAAGCATGTTCTTGCCACCCACAGCAGCAGTAAATGCGATCTTTTGACCATCGGGCGAGATCACGGCAAAGTCTTGCTGCACGTCATTAAATGAAAGTTCGGCGGGTGGGTTGAACGAAAGCTTTACTGCCTTTTCCTTTAGGCTGGTCTTCACAAAATACGCATAGCCGAATACCGCAGCGATCAAAGCAAACACTACAGCCGCGATCCATGGAAGCTTAGCCCGCCAATCGACATGTGAGAAACGTGTTTTGACAGCTGCCGGATTATCTCCTGTGTCACCATCCTTTAGCACCTTTGTCGTCGCCTCGCCCCTGAGCGAGTCACCGGACAAAATAGCCGTTGCCGGCTCGTCCGCTACGCCCTGGACCAGCGGTGTTCCGTCGTCCAGACAGTAAAGAAGGGTGTCGTCCGTGTAGTCTTTTCTGCATTCAGGGCATCGTTTCATAGACCTAAACCTGTCGCCAATACTCCTGTGGTATC
>JBDTZO010000046.1:0-19043 GCA_040005135.1 Acidobacteriota bacterium
AGTCCGAACGACGCAATTTCTGGTAGGCCCCGAAGCTTTACGAAGACGTCTCACCGTTATTTTACGCCGACAAGATCAAGGACCCGATCCTCATGATCCACGGCGAGGCCGACGACAATCAGGGCACATTCCCGATCCAGTCCGAACGCCTCTTCGCCGCCATGAGCGGCCTTGGCGGCACGGCCCGCCTGGTCATGCTTCCGCTCGAGGCCCACGGCTATCGCGCCAAAGAAACGACGGAACACGTCCTTTACGAAATGATCAACTGGTTCGACAAATACGTAAAGAATGCGAAACCCCGGACTGACAAGTAGCTGCTCGTAAATTGTGAGAATCAAAGGGCCTTGCCCCTGAATGGCAAGGCATTTCCGTTACTGCCGATGAGCACCACTCGACGGCTTGAATTTTTGCTAAAATGTACTCGAAACCAATCAATTGAGGATCTTATGGAACTGAACCACTTCGTGTCCCGATTTGTCATCAGCTTCGCATTGTTTCTGATTGCCGTTGCCGCGGTGCCCGCCCAAAACCAGGTATCGGCCGAACTGGCGGCAAAGATCGACAAGATCGCCGCTGAGACGCTCGCATCGACAGGCGTTCCGAGCGCGTCGATCGCGGTCGTCAAAGACGGCAAGGTCGTTTATGCCCACGCGTATGGCGATGCACGGATTGACCCTAATACGGCTGCGGCTCCGGCGATGCGTTACAGCATCGGGTCTATAAGCAAACAGTTTACGGCCTCGGCGATCTTGCTGCTTCAGGAACGCGGTAAGCTCTCGCTCGACGATAAGGTAGGCAAGTATCTCCCCGACCTTACGCGGGCGAACGAAGTGACGATCCGCCAACTGCTTTCGCACACGTCCGGATATCAGGATTATTGGCCGCAGGACTATGTCATGCCGATGATGCTCAAACCGGTCACTGCCCAAAAGATAATGGATACGTGGGCACGCAAGCCGCTCGATTTTGAGCCGGGCTCGAAATGGCAGTACAGCAATACAAACTATGTCATCGCCGGTGTCATTATAGAAAAGGTCACCAAAGAGCCGCTGATGCAGTTTTTGCAGTCGAATATATTTAAGCCTTTGGGCATGGCGAGCGTTGCCGATATTGACGCGGCGAGGCTCGGCGATACCGACGCGGCAGGCTATCTGCGATACGCTCTTGGACCGCTTCGCACGGCTCCGAAAGAAGGGCCCGGCTGGCTATTCGCCGCCGGCGAACTCGCGATGCCTGCATCGGAGCTCGCTAAATGGGACATTTCCATCATGGACCAAAAGCTGCTCAAGCCCGCGTCTTATCGCGAATTCGCGACCGATACACTGCTCACGAATGGCCTCGGAACTCATTACGGCCTCGGGGTCGACGTGAACATGCAGTCGGGACACAGAGCCCTGTCGCACGGCGGGGAAGTATCCGGGTTTACCGCGCAGAACATAGTCTTTCCCGACGATCGTGCCGCCATTGTCGTGCTCACCAATCAGGACGCCGCAAACGCGTCAGGAGCGATCGCCTCGGCAATTACGCCATTGCTATTTGATACCGCCGATAGCGCGACACCCGTAAAGCTCGAGCAGGCGAAACGTATATTTGCGGGCCTGCAGCAGGGCACCATAGACCGGTCGCTCTTCACCGACAATTGCAACGCGTATTTTAGTGAACAGGCCATCAAGGACTTTGCCTCGGGCCTTGGCCCGCTCGGTGAGCCGCAGTCATTCCGGCAGGTCGGCCAGGGCCTGCGCGGAGGTATGACTCTACGCTCATATTTAGTTAGATTTCCAAAAGCCGTGATCCGGGCCTGGACCTACGAGTTGCCAGACGGAAAGCTCGAACAATTTCAGGTCGCAACTGCAAATTGAGTGCGTGTCATAGATAAAATCTTGTCATAATCGTGCAATTCCCGGTATAATTCAGTTAGCGAAAATCGCTTGATCTCTGATAATTGAACCTGGAAAAATACCGATTCCGCGATCTACGAGTCGATTTTGGGACAATAACACCATAGTTTACGGGGTTTTGATCAAGATGAATCTGACAACGACGGAAGATCGGGTTGAAGTTATTGTACTTCCGGGACTTCGATGGTTGGGCAGTTAGAGCTGAACTGGGGAGTATCGGAGAGGCCGAACATGTCCGGGCCGTTGACCAGAAGGCTCTCGGCTGTCTCGACGTCGATCGGGCGTGAGAAATAATAGCCTTGGCCCATCTTGCACCCAAGCGAACGCAGTTTATCGAGTTGGCTTTCGGTCTCGATACCTTCGGCGACGACATCTATCCCGAGGTTTTCGCCGAGCATCAAAATGGTCTTGACGATGGCACCGCTCTTTTCATCCTCATCCATAAGACTAATGAACGAGCGATCGATCTTGAGCCGCTCGAACGGGAACTTTTGCAGGTAGCTCAGGCTGGAATATCCTGTGCCGAAATCGTCGGTCGAGAGAGCGATGCCGAGTCCGTGAAGTTCGGAGAGGACCTTCATCGATCTTTCGCTGTGCTCCATGACAGTGCTCTCGGTCACTTCGAGCTTTAACTGGCTTGGATTAAGGCCGGTCGATCGGAGGATGTCGCTTACCTGGGTGGTCAGTGTGGGGTGAAGTAGTTGTTTTGCCGAAAGATTGACACTTATGGCGAGTGGCATGTCGAAGCATTTTTGCCATTTGGCGATCTGCTGACACGAACGCTCGAGTATCCACTTGCCGATCGGAATAATGAGTCCGGTTTCCTCGGCAACCCCGACGAATTCGTTCGGCGAGATCATGCCGAGTTTTGGATGCTGCCAGCGGATCAAAGCTTCGAATTCAGCAACGCGGCCAGTGCCAAGATCGACAATTGGCTGGTATAGCACTTCGAACTCATCACGGTCGACCGCGTGTCTAAGATCAGTCTCGACTTGCAGCAGATTCATGTTACGGACATGCATCTCTCGGTCAAATATCTCGTAGCGAGCCTTGCCGGATTCTTTCGCCCGGTACATTGCGGCGTCTGCATCGCGAAGGAAATCCTCAGGTTGACGCTTGGTCTTGCCGGAAAGGATAATTCCGATGCTCGCAGTAGTGAAGACCTCGTAATTATCGATGCGGAAAGGTTCCGAGATCCTCGTCTGCAGCCTTTCAGCTACGCCCGTAACCTCATTCGCTCCGCCGCTGCGGTTGAGCAGGATGGTAAATTCGTCGCCGCCGAGGCGGGCAACGACGTCGCCTGGACGGACGCATGATTTTAGCCTTTCCGCTATGGCGATCAGCAATTTGTCGCCGGTCGCATGCCCGAGACTGTCATTGATGACCTTGAACCGGTCGAGATCGAGAAACAGAACCGCAAAACGTGCATAATCATTGCCATCACTGCGGTCGACAGCCTGCCGAAGATGGTTCATGAACTCGGCGCGGTTCGGAAGATCGGTGAGCGTGTCGTGGAGGGCGTAATGACGAAGCCGTGCTTCAGCAAGGGAACGTTCGGTAATATCTCGGAAACAGCAAACGCGACCGACCGGAATGCCATCCATAAACTGTGGCTGCGAATAGCGTTCATAGATCCGGCCGTCCGTTAATTCGAGCAGGTCGGTCGACGTCGCCATGGGATCTAGGCGGAGACGCTGTTGTTTTTCCTTAAACAGCTCAGGCTGATCAAGCTTGTCCGTGATCCATTCGAGAAGGTTGGCGCCGTCCTTTGTATCGAGAAGTGGCTGCGGGGCGTCCCACATCTCGATGAACTTTCGATTGCACGTGACGACCATGCCGTTGACGTCGATAACGATGATCCCGTCAGCCGTCGATTCAAAGGTCGATGCAAAGAGCGATACCGTGTTTTGGAGTGATTCCTGTGCTAGTTTGCGATCGGTAATATCGCGGGCGATACCCTGGACACCGACCGGCAGTCCATCGCTAACGATCAGGCGGGTGCTCAATTCGAGAAAGACATGGTGGCCATCTTTGGCAGCGATCTCGAGTTCGTAGGTTGTTGGTCGTTCGTCCACGACCTTGCGGGCAGTCATTGTCCTTGCCGCGTTCAGATACTCCGGAGCGACCACCTCGGCAATGTTCATTTTAAGGGCTTCGTCCCGGCTGTAGCCCGTGATCAATTCACCTGCACGATTCAGCGACGTGAAATTGCCGTCCATGTCGTGGGTATAGATGAGGTCGTTCGCGTTTTCGAAAAGGTCCCGATACCGTTCCTCGTTCTTTCGGCTCAGGTCCTCTGCACGCTTTCGCTCGGTAATGTCGCGGGCGATGCCCTGGATCGCGACGGGCACGCCGTTCTTTTTGATGAGGGTGCTATTGACCTCAAGCGTGATTCGGTCGCCGAATTTCGAGATGCAGTCGGCCTCGTAAGTGGTCTGGGCAAGGTCACCGGCGATCTTGCGGGCGAGATTTCGCTGGATCAGCCCAAGATCCTCAGGGGCCACGACCGTAGCGAGATTCATTGCTAGAGCCTCATCTTTGGAATAACCAAAGATCCGTGCGGCCGCATCGTTTATTGAAATGTAATTTCCAGCAAGGTCGTGGACATAAATGATGTCGTTGGCGTTTTCGAATAGTTGCTGGTATCTGGCCTCGCTATCGCCAAGGGCGTCCGCGGCATGCTTTTGCTCGGTAACGTCGAGGATGACGCCCTGCCAGCATACTGGCACTCCGTCCTCATCCTTGATAAAACAACTACGGTCGCGAACCCAAAAAATACTTCCATCCGCTCCAACGACGCGGTATTCGAAGTCAATGCCTTCGCCCGCGGCCATTGCCGCCCTTGTTCCGTCGAGGACCTTGTCGCGATCTTCTCCGTGAATGACGCGGGCCCAGATGTTCGGGTCGTTCATCCATGTTTCGAACGGGTAACCGAATTGTTCGACTGTGCGGCTAATGTAGATGGGTTTGTGCGGTAATTCAGCCTCAACCGCGTAAAAGATGACCGGCAGATTCTCAATAAAGCTTCGGAACGCACCGTCCGGAGCAAGTGCCGCGACTGCGGCAGCTTGATCTAGCTGGCCCAGGGGGCGTTGCCCAGTTTTTAAGCGGTCGCTGACGGACTTTGTATGATCGGACAATTTTTCGGCCATTTGAACAAGAGTTGGACTTTATCAGGTCGGCTCACAGGAAACCGAAACAGGCAAGGGGATGGCTATGGTGACTGATGCCGAACGCGAAGATATGGTAAACAATGTTTACCCCAGGTTCAATAGTAGCACTTTCTGCTTCACGGAGCCAACATTTTTTTGTCTCGACAATGGTCCGATCCGGGGAGCAAACTGATCGCTGAAAACGTTAGAGCAATGATTGAATCAGTGGCTTTTCGATCTCTGATAAAAGCGATAAACTACTTCAAATATTTAGTCGGTTAAATCATTTTATGAAAAAGATAATCGTCCTTTTCGTCCTGTTCGTGTTTCAGTCAGCGGCTTTCGCCCAAACAATGCCCAAGGACGCTGATCCACAATTATGGGCCCGCGCTTTGAAACTCCATCGAAAGGCGATTGTCGTTGACGGACACAACGACATTCCGACTCCGATGGCCGAGCAAGACTATGACCTCGCGACTCCGACTATCGGAAAGTTTCACGACGATGGTGATCCGTTTCATTCCGATCTTTCGCGGTTCAAAGCGAGCGGTATCACAGGTGAGTTTTTTTCGATATACGTTTCTGGGTCGACATTGAAAACGGGCGGAGCCATGCGGCGAGCAATGGAACTGATCGACGTCACGTACCGCGCGACCGAGAAGTATCCTGACCAATTGATGCAGTGCACAACCGCCGCGGATATTCGTCAGGCCAAAAAGAATGGCAAAATGTGCGTCCTGATGGGCATTGAGGGCGGCTACGCGATCGAAAATTCGCTGTCCGCACTTCGCGAGTTTTATCGCCTTGGCGTGCGATACATGACCCTCACCCATAACGTTACGCACGACTGGGCCGATGCTCACCATGATACGCCGAAGAACAATGGCCTTTCGGATTTTGGTAAAGAGGTCGTCCGCGAGATGAATCGTTTGGGAATGTTCATTGATATCTCGCACGTGTCGGAAAAAGTAATGAACGACGTTCTGGACGTTTCGACCGCGCCGATCATCGCTTCGCATTCGGGGGCAAGGGGCGTTAACGATCACACTCGAAATGTGTCGGACGCCGTTCTAAAGCGCGTTGCAAAGAACGGCGGCGTGATCATGGTCAACTTTTATCCTTCATTCCTCGACGCTCGCACAAACAAAGAGGAGAACGAGCGAGCGGCACGGCTAAAGCCTGAGACCGACGCACTTCGCGAAAAGTTTAAGAACGACGACAAAGGATTTAATATCGCTCAACGAGCCTTATATGACGCAAACCCTATCTATATCGCCCCGTACACGCGTATCGTCGACCACATCGACCATATCAAGCAAATTACGGGTACTGTCGATAACATCGGTATCGGGTCTGATTTTGACGGGGTACCGTTTCTTCCCGCCGGCATGAACGGCGTCGAGGATCTAGTCCTCGTCACTTACGAGATGCTGCGTCGCGGGTACAGCGAAGGCGACATTCGAAAAATCCTTGGGGAGAACCTTCTCCGTGCGATGTCACAGATGGAAAAGGTGTCCGGAAACCGCCAGATCAGCGGACAGGGCAGCCTCAAGAGAATCAAATAGTGGGTAGCCCTCATTTGGTGACTTCCAGTCTGTTGAACTCAAGGCAGGCGAATTTCCCGGCGGTCCGGGTTGGCGCGAGAGCCAAGAGAAGAAATGGGCGGCCTTAGACCGCCCCGTTAACCGTATTCTTGACAACTAAACTCAGGCTCCGGCGCCATGGCATTTTTTGAATTTCTTACCTGAACCGCAGTAGCAAGGGTCGTTCGGCTTCATCTTCGGCGTGTCGCGAACATATGGAGTGTGGCGGGCGGCTTCCGCCCCGGCGACGTCAGCGGTTGCCATCGCTCCGGTAAACGCCATGCCTGCTGCCTGTCGACGTGCACGCTGCATTTCAAGACGCTCGAGCCGTTCGATCTCTTCCTGCTCGTCCTTGACGACGATCTCCAGGTGAAATAGCGACTTGGCCGTGTTTGTGTCGATCCGGTCAAGCATGTCCTGAAACATATCGAACGACTGCTTTTTGTACTCTACGAGCGGGTCTTTCTGACCATAACCGACAAGGCCGATACCTTGTTTGACGTGGTCGATCGACAGCAAGTGGTCCTTCCATTGCGAATCGATAATGTTGAGCATAATGTAACGCTCATACGCACGAAGCGATTCGCCGCCGGCAAGCTGTTCTTTCTTTGCATACTCTTCCGAGGCTTTTTTCCAGATCGCATCTTCGATCTCGGTCGGCGACATTGACTTAAAATTAACTCCTGCGTCGCGTGCTGGATCGACGTTATATATACTCTCGATCTCGGCGGCAAAGGTTGAGATGTCCCATTTGTCCGGTGTTACGTCGGCGGTCAGGAAACTATGCGTGAGATCGCCCAACAGATCGCGTGCCACGCCATTTTCGCCGAGCAGATATTCACGATGCTCGGGCTCGAACATTAGCTGTCGACGAAGCCCATAGATCGTTTCGCGTTGGCGATTCATGACGTCGTCATATTTAAGAACATGCTTGCGCGTCTCGAAGTTGCGGGCCTCGACGGCTTTCTGAGCACGTTCTATCTGACGCGAAACGGTCTTGGATTCGATCGCGACGCCCTTTTCCATTCCCAACCATTCCATCATCGAGCGAACCTTGTCGCCCGCGAATATGCGCATCAGATCGTCTTCGAGCGACAATACGAATCGGGTCGAACCCGGGTCGCCCTGTCGTCCCGCTCGTCCGCGAAGCTGATTATCGATGCGGCGTGATTCGTGCCGCTCGGTACCGAGGATGTGCAGGCCGCCGACGGCGACGACGGCGTCGTGTTCCTGAGCAACTACGGATTTGGCCTTTTTCAGCTGCTCTTCGAACTGCTCTTCGGTCGCCTCATCCGGATTGATCTCCATCCGTTTGAGATAATCCCGGGCGAGTTCGTCGGGGTTGCCACCAAGCAGGATGTCCGTACCGCGGCCGGCCATGTTTGTCGCGATGGTGACGGCTCCCTTGCGGCCGGCCTGGGCGATGATCTCGGCTTCCTGTGCGTGATATTTTGCGTTCAGGACCTTATGCGGTACTCCGATCTCCTGCAATTTCGCGGCGACCAACTCGGAATTTTCGACCGAGACAGTACCGACCAGCACCGGACGCCCGAGCGCATGCAGTTCTTTGATCTCTTCCACGACCGCATCCCATTTTTCGGGTAGCGTTCGGTAGATCATATCCGAATTATCCGCGCGGACCAGCGGCATATTGGTCGGGATCTGGACGACATCCAATCCATAAACCTCGCCGAATTCCTCAGCCTCGGTCTCGGCGGTTCCGGTCATACCGCTGAGCTTTTCGTACATTCGGAAATAATTCTGGAGCGTGATGGTTGCTAGCGTCTGGTTCTCACGCTCGATCTTAACCCCTTCTTTTGCCTCGACTGCCTGGTGCAGCCCATCTGACCAGCGTCGGCCCTGCATCAGACGGCCGGTAAAATCGTCAACGATGATCACTTCGCCGTCCTGGACGACGTAATGATGGTCACCCCTGTACAGCGTGTGAGCCTTCAATGCCTGTTCGACGCAATGGAGCAGATCCATATTGCCAGGATCGTAGAGGTTCGATACACCGAGCAGCTTTTCCGCCTTAGATACGCCCTGTTCCGTCAGAACGGACGAATGGTTCTTTTCGTCCAGCAGATAGTCGCCGGTCGTGACCTTGGTCTCCTCGTCCTTATGGCCAAGCTCGAGCTGCGGGATGATCTGATTCGCAGTGTAATATTTGTCGGTCGCCTCGTCCGAGGCGCCTGAAATGATGAGCGGCGTACGTGCTTCGTCGATGAGGATCGAGTCGACTTCGTCGATGATCGTGAAATAGTGGTCAGGCTGGACGAGCGACTCGACGTCGAACTTCATATTATCCCGCAGGTAATCGAAGCCGAATTCGTTATTCGTGCCGTATGTAATGTCGCACGCGTAAGCATCCTTTCGCTCGACGTCGTCCATATCGTTCTGGATACAGCCAACGGTCAGGCCGAGGAATTCGTGAATTTTGCCCATCCACTCGGCGTCGCGCGAGGCGAGGTAGTCGTTCACCGTCACGACGTGGACACCGCGGCCGGTCAGGCCGTTCAAATATGACGGTAATGTGGCGACGAGCGTTTTTCCTTCGCCGGTTCTCATCTCGGCGATGCGGCCCTGGTGAAGGGCGATGCCGCCGACCATCTGGACGTCGAAGTGCCGCATTCCGGTGACGCGGCGCGAGCCTTCGCGAACGGTCGCGAAAGCCTCAGGCAAGATCTTGTGGAGGATCTCCTGCTCGGCTTTACGCCGCTCTTCCTTATCGTCGATGCCGTCAAGGGCATTGGCGATCATCGCCTTGAACTTCGGCGTTTGGGCTTTCAAATCATCGTCCGACATCGCCTTTACTACGGCCTCGTGGTCGTTGATCTGAACTACAAGCGGCTTGACGTTCTTCAGAAAGACGTCGCTGCTTGTCCCGAATAACTTCTTAACTAACTTATCTGCAAAACTATTGACTGCCATGTTTTCCTCGCTGACGAATTGCTCCGTTTCCGGCGGTGCTCGTGATGCAATAGACTGCACCATCGCGGCCGCTCGCGCAATTCTTTATTCTCAAAACCTAGTGAAATGGCGAGTTAGGAGGGTCCATTGCTCACCGCTGCCGATCTTAAATGGCAGAAGTGTCGTCGAGGCCGGCACGGGCGAAATTGGCGACAGTCAGGAAGGAATTAACCGGAAGAAATGTGCGACTTATTATCGAACGGATCTTAGGGACGGGAACCGGTTTGGCACCGGCAAAATCGAATGCAGCCGCGGGAGCTGTAAAAATCGCCGGATTGCGGGCGGCCGGCTGGAAGCGGGACAGAAACCGCTCGACCGCTCGCGCTATCTTTTGGTCTCGCTCCGATGAATTGACGGCCGCCGCTGAGTCTTTTGGTTCCGGCTTGGTATCGAGGTCATCCTTAACCTCGATCTCGTCCTTAACGCTGAACTCGCGCGTCATCGCCGCTTGAGCTAGCACCTGCGGCGTCGCGCCGACGAACACGAGGCCGAGATATACGCCGAGTGTCGCGAGGACGAGGATCGAATTTTGGTTCTTTCGGTTGCTCAAACTAGTTTTGGGCCAGACTATTGGACCGGACTCCCATGGCGTTGCTGCTGGGCTGCGGCGACTGTTTCGGCTCAGCCTTTTGTTCGGCGAGTTTCCGCTGGATCATCTGGGTAAACACGGGCTTCGGCATCTCCATATTTACAAAGAATGTCTTTCCGTCCGTGCCTGTTTTAGCCGCCTGCAAAAATGCTTTTGTATCTCCGTCCCCCGCCGCGAGGGCGGCGCCGAAGAGAACGGTGTTCAAGCTGCTTGCAAAAGCTTTTGCCCGATTCTCATCAGGTTGATCAGCCGAAAGCCGAGCAATGACCACATCGTTGTTCTGTTCCAGATGGATGGTCACATTTTTTGCTTCCATCTTGTCGAGGTATCCGAACCAGCCTGCGTCAGCGAATGCAATTATGGCTTCCTGTGCAAATTTAAGCATCGCGGGATCGCCGGCGGTTTCGGTCGGCGTTATGACCGGACGCGGGTTTTTCAGGATTATCGTTTTGCCGTCCTTTGCGGGTCCCAGCGTACCCTTGATCGTTACTTTGAAGGGGGTGTCGAGCACTATCTGCTTATTTTCGAGCTTCTGCAAGGCCTCAGTGGCAAAATCACGTGTAGGACGTTTGTTGATGTAAACGCCGTGCTCGTCCAACACCGCTTCGTCGGGTTTTTCGCCCTGAGCCGTCGTCTGGCCATTCGGACCTGTATTTGTATTTGAATTGCCCGGGATGCCGGGAGCGATCTCGCCGGGCTTCTTGTCCGGAGGATTGGTCGGGGTGTTGCTGCCGGGTTTGCGCTTGTTCAGGCCGGGCTTGAAATCGCTGACGGTCGGATCTTCGCCGAAATCGGTCGGAAGTTTGCCGTTAACCACATTCTTCTTGGGTTTCGCATAGAGCGGCGGCGTATTTAGAAGGTTATTGCCCGGGATCGGCCGGGTAGTCGGGATACCCGAATAAGTCGGTATATTCGAGGGGACCGGAACGTCCATTCCCGGCGTCGTCTGATTTGCGACGAACTGTTCGGGATTGGCCAGCTCAAAATATCCTTCAGGATACTGAAGTTTGCTGCTCTCGGACGGCAGCTCGACATATGTGATGTCCATGTCGCTAAGCTGCGTACGTTCATACGCCGCGTCAGCATATTCGCGCTGAGTGCCGAGCAGCAGGCTGCCAAGATAGACCGTATCGAGAACCTGACAAACGCTTCCGACAAACGGGCTATCGCAGCCCTTGGCGGTCAATAGCGACGTCTGGCCAAAGACCAGCAAAACGAGAACATTGGCCAGGGCAGAGGCACCCAGGATCTTATAGAGCCGCGACGAGGGTACCCAGGTCTTTAGCTCGTAATTCTCAAACAGATCGCCGTCTGGCCCTATCGGTGCCGGCTCAGCTGCGGGTCTCTGCTCGTATAATGACTCCTCAAACATATACAATCCAAGCGTCTTAAAAAAAATCGATAATATAAAAAATATCGCAATTTTTAGACGCATGCCGCAGCGAATTCGTTGCGGCACAATTTACCATTTTAACATCAACTCAGAGCAATTGGAAGAGTTAGACTTATTCAGCCCAAAGCTCTAACATCTCCAATATGCCACGCTCGCGAAAGAACAACTCTGGGAGAAAAGGCACCGATCGCCGGCCCGACTCTTCTCAGAGTAAAGAACGAAAAGGTAGACGATTCTTTGCAAGTAAAAGTTCCGAGCATCATATTGTTAAGCCTCAATCCCCTCAACAGCTCCGTGCCGTCGAACGGCTGCTGTCCGGGATCGGCGTTCCAAAGCCAGTGCCTTTCAAGCCGGACGCATTTCAGATCGAGGCCCTCGACGCGATCGAACTTGAGGACGTTCTGGTAACTGCGCCGACCGGCAGCGGAAAGACCTGGATCGCTCGCGAAGAGATCCGCCGCCTGCTTAAGGCGGGCAAACGAGCGTGGTACACGAGCCCGCTGAAAGCCCTGACCAACTCTAAATACACCGAATTCTGCGATGAATTTGGTGCCGGGAACGTGGGTATCCTGACTGGCGACCGTAAGGAGAATGCCGATGCCCCGCTGATCGTAGGCACCACGGAGATCTATCGCAATCAGCTTTTTGACGCGCTGCGGCATGGCGAGAATGTCCGCGCCGACCTTGTGATCCTCGACGAGGCCCACTACTTGGCTGACCCAGACCGCGGACACGTCTGGGAAGAGGCGATCATACTCTCGCCGACGAGGATACGGCTGCTGCTGCTTTCGGCGACAGTCGGACGGGCAGAGGAATTTGCGAGGTGGATCGAGGACATCCGCGGATCGTCTGTACGCATTGTCAAGGCAGGCCCGCGGCCCGTCGAGCTCCGGGCTGGCTATCTTTCCATCGACCTCCAGCTATTTCCGCTCCTTGCCGAGGATGGCACTTTCAACCGTGATCTCGACAGATTCGCTCCGCAGCGTGATCGAGGGTTTCGGGGCGGCCACAGGCGTTAGTGTACGGACGCGATCATCACATCGATGTCCGCCTGTGGAATGATCAGATCCAGGGTTACCGTGCTACCACGAAGTCCTATTTTTGCGTTCTCGATCAGCTTTCCATAGACCTGCTGATCGGCTCGTTTCGAGCCACCCAAAAACGCCTTGCCTAGCATTTTCAGCCCGTCGAGAGTGTCATATAGATTCTTTGCCTGTTCCGGCCGTGCGGTCCTGGCCGTCACCTGCATCGCCGCTCCGGCGGCATCAACGTCCATCGTACCTGCCACAAATTTGATCGAATCAATGTTGTTTCCAAGCTCGTCATTCTCGAGCGGCAAAAGGGAAGACATTCCCTCCGGAGTTCGAACGGCAAATGTCACGACCGACGATTCTTTGGCTGAAAGTAGACCGACGACCTCGGGCGAAACCTGAGTTTTAGCGTCGAGCGTCTCGCGGACGCGCGCCGGAGAACCGAAAACGAGCGTATTATCGTCCAGCGCCGAGACAGCCACCTCGTGGGTCAGGCTATCCAGGGCGCCGCTGATCATCGAAGCGGCCTGCGGACCCTTAGCCGCTGCAGTTTTTGCCGCTGCTTCCGTCGAAAAAACATAGATCGTCCGTTCGCCGTATTTCTCCTCGCGATAGGTCCCATTCGACGCGAGTTTGGCAACCGATATGAGAGCTCCGGCACGAATGTCGCCGCGAGCGATAGCCACCGGATCAACCGTGAATTTCTTGGGTGCGAGCTTTGTTATTCCGAGTCCGACGACGAGCGAATCAAACTTTTTAAGGTCGATGCCCGTGCGGGTCTCGATCTCGGTCATATGGGCCGTTATTTGTGCAAGCAGCGGCTGATTTTTCGAGAGTATCTGCGGCATCGCCGAGTTGAAAAATCGATGAGCGTCGAACGTAGCGACACCGTCGGACGCAGGCAGCAGGGCAACGAGGGCGTTGCTGTCACGCTTTTTCGACTTGCGGCCGTGCGTATCAGCTGAGGCGAAAGCCACCGTGTTGAGCAGCAGGATCGCCGCCGTAAAGAACGCAAATGCTTTAGATATCATGGTCAAACCTCAGATGAATAGTTTCCGGTACAGTTCCTAACGATATCAGATGCTGCAAAGTTCGGATATAGTTTGCCCGATAAACCGTCATTCCCGCTTTCCGTGGGCACGCTCGGAAAGGTAAAAATGCCATAGCAATCTCGCGGCGACCGAGCGGTACGGGCTCCATTTGACGGCCATCGCAACAAACTGGTCCGCCGCCGGCCGCGGTTCGCCCGATAGCCGGTGCCATGCGGTATGCAGGGCCACATCACCGCGCGGCATAATGTCGGGCCTCAGCATCGCCATCAGAAGATAAATGTCGCTCGTCCATTCCCCAACGCCCTTGAGCTTTACAAGTTCGGCCTTAGCGTCGGCGTCGGATAAATGGTTAAGAGAGTCGAGATCGATCCGCTTTTCGATCATGGCTTCCGATAAATGCCTGGCATACGCTGCCTTTTGTCTGCTAAATCCTGCCGTGCGCAGCTCGCCGTCGCCGAGACTGAGCACGTTTGCGGGCGTTACCTCGCCGAGCTGTAGCGCAAGCTTGTCATAACAGGCCTTTGCCGAGGCGAGCGATACCTGCTGCTCGAGAATGATCTGCAGCAGCGTCGCAAAACCGGTCGGGCGTTCCCACAACGGCGGTACTCCGTACTTTTGGAACGTCTTGCCGAGATTTAGATCTATGCCGGCCAGCTCGCGGCACGCCGCTTCGAGCCCGGACGGCGAAAGTATTTGGAAATCAAGATCTGGGCTCAATATTTTAATGCCGTTCTACGATCGTTCCATTTATTTTGACCTAAATGGAACGGGTTAAACTCTGTAGCCAAATAGGTTAACCCGGAAATCGTTCCATTTGTGTTTAGAGCCACGTTAAATGGAACGACAGGTTCCATCAAGGTGGTCGGGTCCCGTCGAACCTCAGACTAAAGCTGGTTTCCCAAGCGTCTGCCGAATCGGTAATTGCAGTGCGAGCTGACGAAGCATATGCTGGGAACGAATTCATCATTACTGAATAAGTGTTGCATACGTGCGACAAAAAGTAAAGCAAAAAGTTCGTTTACCAGACCGATGGCGTCGCGGATTCGTCGAATTCGATCACCTCACCATTCGGCAGAATATGGATGATCCTCCCGACGCCTTTTGCACGCAGCATTGGGGCAAGGAGCCCGACGCGATGACAGTTCGCACGGGGCTGTTTGTGATCGGAAAGCGGTTTCGATTCCGAGCACATAATCGCTGTTGTGGTATCGGCGGCGATCTCGACGATCCGGTTGAGTCCCCAATCGAGGTCCGCCGGCGAAGGCTTGTTCTTGCCGCCGGTCTCGGGAATATGCTCATAGCCGATCCCATTCTCACGGAGCAATTCCGCTAAAACGAGCCCATTAAATTGCGGCCACCGCGACCTTGCGAACGCACGCACATCGCAAACAAGCTCGATCTCGTATTTTTGAAGCAGCTCAAGAAAGTACGCGAACGGATGTCGGCCGTGGCCTATGGTGTAGAGTGTGGTCATTCAAAAACATCCCGTAACGTTTAGCGAACGGATCAGCGATTCGACATTGTCCTTGGCCTCGTTCATCTTTAGTTGAAACTGTACGAGTCCGATCTTGTCGGCTGCTTGCAGGTCCTGGCGAGCGTACAGCAGCTCTTGCTTGGCCCTTTGTGCGACGACGCAGATCAGTCCCTTTTCCGACCCGCGGGCATACATATCGTTGATCTGAGCAGCATACCCTTTCGCAGAGTCGATCCCGCTCGTGGCTCGCACCAGCAGGTCATGCAGCTTTATCTCGCTCTCATTATTCGTCGATGATGGCGATGTTGAGGCGAGTCCGCCGAGATATTGGGCGGCGGCCGTTTTTTTGCCGAAAAGTGCCACTGTTTTTGCGGTCGCGACGCCGACAGTAAAATCGGGATCGGCACCTCGGGCGATCAGGCTCGACGTGATCGACCCATTGTCATTACCGACCGCGATCAGTAGCAAATAATTGAGCAGGACCGAATCGAGCGACGGTGCGGTTTTTAGCAGTGCGTCCAGATCCGAAGTGCGGTCGTCGGCCACTGCGTCAAAAAGCTTTAATTCTAGCGAGCCCGGCGAAAGCGACTTGATACGTTTTACGAAGGCGTAGACGTCCTTATATTCCCCGCTGGGGGCATCCGCGGGCAGCGCAAGTTCGGCGCCAGCCCTCAGGAAAACGTAGGTCTGTCCGATGCCGTAACCGCCGCGTTTGATAGCACTCTGAATTGGAGGAGCCTGCCCGGCGTCAACGGCGTTTACGTTGGCCCCGGCGGCGAGCAGTGTTTTGAGTCCTCTTACCGACACCCTGCCGGCGCAGGAGCTCATTACGCCGCCACCGCTGCCATTTGCGTTGACGTCGGCCCCGGCCTTTACGAGCGCGTCAAGGACCTCGTCATACGCATACAGGCAAGCGTAAATAAGCGGCGTGCTGCCGCTCGAATCTCGCCGGTTGACGTCCGCTCTGTTCTTGATCAGGAGCGATACAAGAGCGACCCTTTGGTCTGGCGGAAGGTCGGAATAAGAAGTTGCGAGGCGCATCGGTGTATTCCCGTTCGAATCGGCCGCATCGACCTTGGCTCCGGCCTTTAAGAGCAGGCTGGCGATGGACGCGTTCTTTTTCAGAGCGGCTGCAAGCAGCGGCGTGTAATTCTTAACGCCGTTATATTCATGAATTGAATTAGGGTCAGCTCCGCCTGCCAATGCAAGCATGACGGCGTCGAAATCACTATTGATGACCGCGTTGAAAAGGTCCGGATCCGAATGTGGTGATGCGGCCCCGTATCGACCCAAAGCCTCGGTAAACATCTTGCCAGCACGCTCATTCTTCGGATCGATCATGATCGCATGCTTGGCGTTTTCGACCGCCCACTTATAATGCCCGAGCTTGAGGTTAACGTAGCTTAGATCGATAAATATCGCGGCGTCGTTGGTGATGGTCTGCACTACACGGTCATAATCATTTTCGGCGGGAAGCCACTGTTCAAGGTTTTTGCGGGCCAGAGCCCGGTTGTAATACGTGTCCGCGTCATTGGCACCGAGCTCGACCGCCTTTGTAAGGTCGGCCTCGGCAAGCTTCCATTCCGGCGTCGCTTTACGCTCGTAGGCGACGGCCCGATTGTAATACCAGGTGATCTTTGCAGGGTTTAGTTCGATCGCTTTTGTGTTGTCTAAAACAGCGGCGTCGTAACCTTTGAGCTTGGAATTTATCATTCCCCGCAGCCCGTAGGTTGTGCCGCTCTGAGCATCCAGCCGGATCGATTCGTCGGTGTCGGTCAGTCCTTTTTGATAGTCGCCGCTGAGATAATAGGCGTATGCTCGCCGAAAAAAAGCCTCGGAGCTCGCCGGGTCGGCTTTGATCGCGGCGGTCAGGTCGAGGATCGCTGCCGGAAAGTCTTTTTTAGTCGTCGCCGCTTTCGCGGATTCGATCAATGCAGCCGCCGTCTGGCCAACGCATCCAGCCGCAGCCGCGAGAATGAGAACGGCGATCAGAATGGAGCGAAGTGGTGAGTAGAACAGGTGATTCATATACGAAAAGTATCGCTGCCGCTGCACGCGACAGCGATGTACAGCAAGGCCGCCGCCGCAAAGATCGCGGTCGCGGTATTATCTAAAATAGCTTTCTGAGAAAGACGCATTTACGATTTTCCTGCCTTAAGAATATCCTCGACAGACGCCGTGTTTTCCAGGGCAGAAAGATCGCCCGGATCTTCGCCGAGATATGCCGAGCGGATGACGCGGCGCATTACTTTGGCGTTCCGCGTTTTGGGTAGAGCCGATACGAAATGAATTTTGGACGGAGCGAGAGGTTTGCCCATGTCGCGGGCGACAAGCGCTTTGAGTTCGGATTCGAGCGGAGCGCGGACACTCCTATCCGCTCTTTTCTGTTCGTCATCTTTTGACCGACCTTCCAAGCGGACAGGAGTGTCCGCGCTCCGTACAACGAATGCCACCATCGCCGTACCTTTGACCTCGTCAGGGACGCCAATTACAGCGGCTTCGGTAACGTTGGGGTGCGAGACTAGGATGCTTTCGACTTCGGCGGGACCGACGCGTTTGCCGGCGACCTTGAGCGTGTCGTCGCTGCGGCCGAGGATGAACCAGTGGCCGTCCTTGTCACGCATTGCAAAATCGCCGTGGACCCAGATATTTCTGAATCGCCGCCAGTAGGTGTCGAGATAGCGTTCCTTTTCCTGCCAAAATCCGCGTGCCATGCCGATCCACGGCTGACGGATCACGAGCTCGCCGACCTCGCCGGGGCCGACCGGATCGCCGTTTTCGTCCAATATGTCGACGTCCATTCCCGGACACGGAGCAGGAAACGAACACGGTTTTATCGGCAGCAAAGGATTTCCCATCAGGATACCACCCGAGATCTCGGTGCCGCCGGAATAGTTGATTATCGGGAGTTTGCTATTGCCGACCTTTTCAAATAACCACCACCACGGCGCCGGATTCCAAGGCTCACCGGTCGAGGCGAAGATGCGTAGAGCGGAGAGATCGTGTCTCTCAAAAGGCTTCTTATTTGCATCTTTGCGACTTTGCGGGGGTTCTTCGTCGGTAGCGTTGCCCTTACTTACGTGCGGGCTACTGACACTTTCTTCGTGAGCAGCAAGCGATCTAACCAACGTCGGCGAGATTCCCAGCACTTCGACCTTGTGTTTCGCGCAGAATTCCCACATGCGGTCGGGCGTTGGGTAATCGGGGGCGCCGTCGTAGATGCAGATCGTCGCTCCGTTGATCAAGGCACCATAGATCAGCCACGGCCCCATCATCCAGCCGATGTCCGTGTACCAAGATATACGCGTGCCTTTTCCAACGTCAGTCCCAAACGCCATATCCTGCGCCGCCTTGATCGGAAAACTCGCGTGCGTATGAGCAATGCCCTTAGGCTTTCCGGTCGTGCCGGAGGTGTAGAGGATTATGAGCGGGTCTTCGGCGGATGTTGGTTCAGCGTGATAGAAATCCTTCCAGTTTTCGATTTGTTGAGTAGCATGCAGATCCAAAAGTCGATGCCAATCAACAAAACGGTCATCGGGAAATAATGGATCGCTTCCAGTCGTGTCACGAACGAACACTTTTTCGATAGTTTGACAGTTTGAAATCGCTTCGGTCGCAATGGCAAATGAATCAATTTGCTTGCCGCGACGTTCAAAACCAGTGCAGACAAAGATGGCTTTTGCTTCGACAGCATTCATTCGGCTTGCAACCGCTTCAACACCGTAACCGGAAAAAACGGGAACGGCGATTGCTCCAATTCTTCCGATCGCGAGTAGAACAGTTACGATGTCCTGCGTCATCGGAAGGTAAATGCCGACCGCGTCGCCTTTACCGATGCTACTGTAACGTAATCCAGCGGCACAGAATTCGACCTGTTCCAATAACTCTTCATACGTCCAAT
>JBDTZO010000095.1:0-1694 GCA_040005135.1 Acidobacteriota bacterium
GGCTCGAGGTGCGGCAAATAATACCTTATCGCCGTCGACCATTTTCCAATCGGTATAAAGCCGCTCCTCGGAGGTGGCATCGACGATCTCTTTCGCTTTTTTCAAGCTGTCTTCGAACGCGGACAGGATCTCAGCGCAGCCGGCCGGGATAGGATCGGGCGGGAAGTTTGGCCGCGGAGCTTCGTCCATATCGGCAAGCTGCGCGACATTGCCCTGCAGCCCGGCGATGTGCATCGCGAGCTCGCCGAGCGATTTGCCCTTGGCGTGTGGACGCCAGTCGAGCTTGTCCTCGGGGATGACGTTAATAAGGTTCCGGGTCGCGACCGCTTCCTGGTCCATTTCGGCGATGATCGCCTGGTTGATCGTCAATCGTTTCATCTCGGGTGGCATTTCTATACTCCTGTCTTGTCTTTACTGATTTTCAAAATCGGGGCTATTTCGCCCTCATTCTGTTATTTCGCGGATTATGTTCGACTTCGGCGAGGCCCAGCTCTTCCATCAGCGGCGGGATGTACATCCCGAATCGCCCGCGAAGGCCCTTTTTGAGGCCGTACCAGCCGCCGATCGGGTTATCCGGAGAACGGGCCCAAGCCTCGACCGTTCCCTCTTTGGCCGGTTTTTGTTCGTCCGCACTGCCGAGTTCGATCCAGCCACCGCGTTCTGTCATCATTGCGTGAAGGTGGTCGATGCAGCGGGCGTCGTATAAAAGTACGGTTTTGCCGACAGTGCAGACGATCACATCCTTGCCGTCTTTCACGTCGCGGTACATTTCATACTCGGACGTTCCAGGCGGTGTTTTCAGCTTCCACGGATCTTGTTTTGTTCCTGTCGACATAAATTTCTTCTCAACTCTCGGTATGATCGGGCGGTCGCTCGATATCGTCTTTTATCCTCAGCAGCGTACTCGACCACAGCTCGGCGAATGGTCCGACCCAGCGTTCGTAGATGCGCCGGATCGGAACTACGTTGAGCGAGTTTATCCGCCGCCTGCCTGCTTCGCGGGTGATTATCAGGCCTACCGTACGGAGCACGTCGATATGCTTCATCACCGCGTGCCTGGTCATGTCGGGAAATTCGTTTACGATCTCGGTCGTCGTCTTAGGGCCGCGCCGCAGGATGTCGAGGATCGTGCGGCGGGTCGGGTCGGACAGAGCCTTCCAAACCGGATCGAGGTCGTCGGCCATAATTACGCTGGCGAACCGGCGGCCTTGCTAAAATCGCTCTGAATGTTGGCCAGAAAGTGTTTCCAGCCGTCCTTGACTCCTTCGCGATGCTGGGCATCCAGCATTCCGAGCGCCCGATGGCGAAAGTGGATCTTGGTTCCACCATCGACCTCTTCGAGTTTGATCTCAATATGATTGAGCGCGGGATATGACATGAACATCGGGCCGCACAGCTCGAGCAATGTCGGAGCTTTGATCACCTGCACATGGCCCCACAAATGCTGTATACCCTCGCCGCGGTCACGGATCCAGCGGCCGCCTGCAAATTCCTCAATATCGAGCTGCATTGACCCGCCGTCCGGCATCGTGCTGCCCTTGCCAAATCGATAGACAACGGCCTTAAAAACCGCGTCGATCGGTCCATCGATCACCGCTTCCTGCTGTATATCCAAAGTCATTTCGTCTAAATTCATATTAACCTACCTCCTATGTGTGATTGGAGAATAACGTAACTGAAAAGTTACGTCAAGA
>JBDTZO010000240.1:0-5615 GCA_040005135.1 Acidobacteriota bacterium
AGTTAGTTCCCACCGCCAACGCATCGCCCTGAGCGATCTGCTTACATATTTCGATGATGCCCGTATTCACGGCGGTCGAATGGTTTGTGAAAGTAATGCTGGTCGCCGTCGCCGGATCTGCAGCGACGTTGATAACGCCCTGTCCGTTCGCGAGGTCTTTGCTGATCAGGCTATTTGCAGGATTTGCCGTTATATCAGTGATCACCGTGTCGACCTGGGCCGTCTCGGTGACTGTGGCGCTGCCGGCAAGGACGTCGATCGGGGCTGAGCAGTTGGGTGAACCGTTGGCTCCCGCCGGGACTTGGACAATACCCGAAAAACTCGGCGACGTGAACGAAAAGACGGTGCCGACCGGGATCAGATCGTTAGCTGCAACCTGTTTGCAGATCGTCATATGTCCACGCACTTCCGCTTTTATTTCGTAGTCTTCGACTTCGCCGTCTGGGGCCTCTATTGTTGAACGCTCGTCCACGGCGGTTGCAACGTTGTCCGTCAGGGCGGCAGTGGTCAGCCGTAAACGCAGAAACGTGTGCTGCGATGCGGGAAGCGCAAATGTCGCACCTGTCCACGTAAGGGTAGCCGAACCATTGGTTGTCCCATCTCCGATCGTAGCGGTCTGTATTTCGCCGGTCGAGAACATACCGTCCTTGTTGAGGTCGATCCACGCGTAAAGCGTAGCTGGGCCGCCGGTCGTGTTAAAAAGGTTGTTAACGGTCACGCTGTATGTCTGCGGGTTTGCAACCGTGAACGCGGGCAGCGGCTGGGCTATTCCGTCCTCATCCGCCAAATTGTCAAGGTCGTCACCGAGAGCATTGTTGGTCGGTAGAGCCGCGGGCTCAGGGTCGAGCAGGGCACCGATTCGGAGCTTGGATGGGTTGATGACGTGGCTGGGCGTACCGTACGAAGCCGGTGCGTCGCTAAAATCACGCTGAACGACATCGTTGGTGTCGCTTGCCGATACTGTGGTCGGATTCAACGTTCCCGGCGGTGTAGTCACGCTGACGGTGTTAGTCATCGTACCGTTAGTGGCGGTCACGTTTACCGTGATCTTGAAAGTGATCGTGCCGCCCACTGGCCATGCCGGAACCGATACCGTACCAGCTTCGAGGTTGGCGATGGTCAATTGGCCCGCATCCGGACAGGCAGCACTGCCCGTCGCCGTGCACGAATCGACCAGCGTTTTGGTCATACCCGCAGCGTGAGCGTCGTGAATAGTCGCTCCGTCCGCGGGTGACGGGCCGTTATTGGTGAAACTTACGGTGTAGGTCGTCGATCCGCCCGAGTCTATACGGGTAATCCCGTCATCCTTGGTCACGACAAAGGCCGACACGCTATTAATGACATCGGTATCCGTAGCGGTGTTGTTTGATAAATCAGGATCTTCTTGAATGCCCTTCATTACGATTACAGTGTTTACAAGATCGCCGGTGGTACTCGGGGCGACCGTGCCGCTGACAGTAATAGTTAGGAAATTAGCGGGGTCCGACGGGATCGCGGCGTTCGTGAACGAGACGTTATTGCCGAACGGAGCGTTATTTGTTCCGCAATCTGCAACACCCGACGGTGAACAACTGGTTGTTACGCCTGTTATTGACGCCGGAACTGTATCCGCCACGCTAAAGCCTGTTGCGTTGGAGGGGCCATAATTACTGACGACGATCTGATAAGAGATCGCGGCTCCCGGCGTGTAGGTCGCGCTGTTGTCAGTCTTTGTAACGCCCAGGTCCGCCACGTAACGCACGAAGTCTGTGTCGCTGGCATCATTATTGTTCAAGTCAGGATCGACCTGCCCGCCCGGCGTGACGTGGACGGAGTTTGTCATATCTCCCGCCGCAGATTTGCTGACGAGGCCGCTTACGGTGATCGTAACGAAGTTCGCGGCTCCGGCAGGTATGTTCACGCCGGTGAACGAGACGGTATTGCCCGTTGGAAAGACATTCGTTCCGCAGTCTGCAGCACCCGATGCAGAACAGCTTGTCGTTACGCCTGTGATGTTCGCCGGCACAGCGTCCGACACGCTGGCTCCGGTCGAATCTGATGGCCCGAGGTTTCGAACGATCATTGTATAGGTGATCGGCGCTCCGGCGACGTAATACGGGAATCCGTCATCTTTAGAAACCGTCAAATCTGCGGTGTGTGTGACTGAATCTATATCGCCACCCGAGTTGCCGCCTTGGCCATTCGCAAGCTGGACTATGGCGTCATTTCTCACATTGTGCAACGCATTATTCCCTGCATTTTGATTTACGGTCGCGGTTACGTGCAGGATATAGCTGTCGTGTTGTGACAGGGGCGGCAGGGTAGTACCTCCGACCAGAAGATCGGTAAGCATCGGATCTGCAGTGCATTTGTTAGGGAGGATGGCGGCACATGCTGCCGCGGTGACCGTGAGTCCCGGCCCGGGATCATCCATCAAGGTCGCTCCTATAATATCGAGGGCGCCGTTATTCGTGATCGTGACGGTGTATACGGTGGACTGTCCGGCATTGATCTGAGAAACACCGTCGGTTTTGCTTACCTCAAGGTCAGGGAGAAGAGCCGGGACAAAGGCTGCTCCATCGAACAGGTTATAGCCTGTGACGCTGCTCACTACCAGCCCACGGGAGGTCCGGTTCAACCACACACTGTTCGGGAGGTTGCCCGAAACGCTATCGATCGCCTGGATTTGACGTTTGCCAGATGCGGCGTTTGTCTCGTCGGAGCGAAAAGCTCCCCAGCCATAAACGTTTAGTCCGGCAAATACAACTAGTGAGAGAGTTGCCAGAACGACATAGTTCAACGTGAACGGCCGGGAAGCGGCGTTCTCATTTGCCCAGTTGGTTTTCATACTTTTCTCCGCAAGATACAGATTCGTGACGTTACTTAAGAACTGTCACTAGTTTGCGATGTCCACGTCGGATACCGACAGCTTCGTTCCAAGGTGAACATCGATCAAGGGTAGGAGTGCCTCATCTGCCAAAAGTGCATTTTCCACATGTCGGGCGCAACGAGCGGGAAGTGCTTATGACGGGATCTTTTGAACGGCTGAGTGAGGCTCGTCGATCTATTAGGAGACATCCACGGCATACGAGCCGCAGATGGATCGACAGGAGATGCTTAATACTTCGTTCATCCGGAAAGTGTCGCGAGTACACTGTCTACGGATAAAGCCTGATCAAACTGATTCAACCGTTGCCATTGGATTAGTCGTAAGCTAAAGAAGTTTCGAGATAAAGCTTGCAAAACGTTCTAAAAAAAGCCAATCCGCCGGTCCCCACCAAAATTGCAACGCGAATATATCACGTGTTTTTTGAATAGTAAATGCCTTTCGCCATAATAATCCTGAATTTTATGCAAATGGTTAAAATATTTTCTTAAGCGGTATAAGTTTTCTGCGTATTGGCCCAACTTTGCCCAGCCGATCTGCTCTAGATCGACTCGGTAACGAGCGGCTTGGGTGAGGTTCGGTTCCACCGTTTTGATTGTTGTTGTGCGCAGTAACCAAACCGCCGCACTTTCCGTATACTAGGTTCGAATCAACGCTGTCTTTGGAGGATCTATGCGGAAAATACTTGTACGGTTGTCCGTCGTGTTGCTTGTTCTTTCAGTTAGCGCTTCGGCTCAGAAACGGAACATCACCGAAAAAGACCTTTTCGATTTTACATGGGTCGCCGACCCGCAAGTTTCGCCGGACGGTTCGACCGTCGCGTTCGTCAAGGTCACGGTCAACGCTAAGAAAGACGGCTACGATACTTGTATTTGGACAGTGCCGGCGAGCGGCAGAGAGGAACCGCATCGGATCACGAGCGGAATCCGCGACGGTTCGCCGCGATGGTCGCCCGATGGCAAATTCCTCGCGTTTGTCCGCCTGACCGAAAAGGACGGCAAGCCCGCTGCTCCACAGCTTTTTATGTTGTCGATGGCCGGCGGCGACTCGTGGCAATTTACCGGTTTGATCAAAGGGGCAGGCGGACCCGTTTGGTCGCCGGACGGTAAATTTATCGCTTTCAGCAGTGGGACGAGTCCAGAAGATCTGGCAAAGCAGGAGACGAAATCCCCTGCGGAACACGAAAGCGACGTTCGCGTAATTACGCGGGCCGTTTACCGGTCGAACGGATCAGGATATTTAGATTATACCCATCCGCAGCATCTATGGATCGTCGCGGCACCGAAGACGCCCGAGGACAAGGTCACGCCAAAGCAGATCACGAGGGGACAATACAGCGAAGGCGATCTCAACTGGTCGAGGGACGGTTCGAAGATCTTCTTCACGTCGGATCCGGTTGCCGAACCTTACTACAATATTCAGCCCACGACGCTCTACTCGGTGGCATCGACCGGCGGCGAACCCGTCAAGATCACGAGCTTTGAGGTGAGCGGTGGTGCCTTTTTACTTAGCCCGGACGGCAAGCGGTTCGCGTTTGTCGGCTCACCGAATAAGCCTGTTAATTCGTATACTCAGCCCGATCTTTGGGTTTTGGATATCGAACAAAATGCGCAGCCGAAGAATTTGACCTCCGGATTTGATTATGATGTCGGCAGCGGAGTCGGCGGCGACAATGCACCTCCTCGCGGCGGCGGCGGCGGCGGCGGACCGATCTGGTCTGCGGATGGCAGATCGCTAACGATCGTTTATTCAAAGGAAGGAAGGGCTAATATCGGTCAATTCGACGCGTCAGACGGCCGGGAGAGCGACATCACGACCGGTAACCAGTCGATCTCATTGCTTCGGGCGACGTCGGACGCTGGCAAATTGGTGTATTCGGTGTCGACTCCCACACAGATCGGCGACATTTACGTTCAGGACCGCCGAACCAATTCGACCACACAATTGACCCACGCGAACGACGCACTATTTTCAAAACTGAACCTGACCGAACCCGAGGAGGTCTGGTACACGAGCTTTGACGGGAAAAAGATACAGATGTGGATGCAAAAGCCACCTGATTTTGATCCCAACAAGAAATATCCGCTCATCCTCAATATCCACGGCGGGCCGCACACGGCTTACGGCTACGTTTTCGACCACGAATTTCAGTGGATGGCGGCGAAGGGCTATGTCGTCGTGTATCCGAACCCGCGAGGCAGCACGACGTACGGCCAGGATTTCGGCAACACGATCCAGTACAAATATCCGGGCGACGATTACAAGGACCTGATGGCGGGCGTCGATGAGGTTGTCAAACGAGGCTACATCGACGCGAGCAAACTTGGCGTAACCGGAGGCAGCGGCGGCGGTTTGCTGACGAATTGGACCGTCACGCAAACGCAGAGGTTTAGGGCAGCGGTCTCGCAGCGCGATATTTCGGACTGGGCAAACTGGTGGTACACGGCCGATTTCACGCAATTTCAGCCGGCTTGGTTTAAGGGAGCACCTTTTGAGGACATCGCCGGATTCCGCGACCGTTCGCCGATCACGTACATCAAGAATGTGACCACACCGATGATGTTCATTCTCGGCGATGCCGATTACCGGACCCCGCCGACCGCCGGCGGCGAGGATATGTTTCGTGCCCTCAAGTATCGCAAGATTCCGACCGTCATGGTCCGATTCCCGGGCGAGTCGCACGAGCTATCGAGGTCCGGCCAGCCCTGGCACCGGATCGAACGACTGCAGCATATTGTCGGTTGGTTCG
>JBDTZO010000075.1:0-1692 GCA_040005135.1 Acidobacteriota bacterium
TCCGAGAGTTGAAACGGACTTCCGGACAGGTTGAACATGTCCGCAAAGCACTGCGGCAAAGCCGCAACCTGCGCGAAGCTGCAGTCACCGGGCGAGGGGAAAGCATACGGATGAGGCCTGCTTTGTTTGTCGATTCTTTTGGCAATAGCATTTGAGTGAGATAGTGTCATCGATCAAATGGCGAGGAACACGAACATCGCCGATCGCGGTCGCGGAGTCTGCATTACGATCTCGCCGCATTGGCCAGTGGATTGTATTTTCGCAGAGCTTAAGTAACCTGAATCACTTTCGCAAGGATCTAAATATGCAAGGAGCAATGTTTTCGAGTTTGATGCTGATAGCGGTTTTCATGATCGGCCCTGCCGTCTCATGCACGACCGCGGTCGAAAATCAAGATCAAGAGAAAGCAGTCTCGATCCCGGTAGACAAATTGACGAACAATCCTGTCGGGACGACACTGCGAACTAATCGTAAGCTAGCTAAGTTGTCGGCTCAAATCAATAGAAAAAGTTCGATGGTAGTTCAAAAATTGCCATTGTCTGGTTCGCCATCTGCGATCTATTTTGAGAACACCAATACCGGTTGGTACGGAAGTGATAAAGGAGTTTATCGGACGACCGATGCGGGTCGAAATTGGAATTGTATTTACGCTATAGAATCGGGCTTTTCAGTGAATTTTATACAGTTCTCCAATCCCTCCACTGGATGGATACTGCTACAAAAAATAACGCAAAATCTGTCCGGGTTCGAGCACGAAAACGACGAAGCAGTAATCCTTAATACTATCGACGGAGGCAAGTCCTGGCTCCCTCAGTATCGACAAAAATCAGTCGTGGTTACTTCATTCAAGATAGTGGGCGAAAACGGCTGGATGACCGCTGTTAAATACGGTCCCGAAAATCATACAAATGGGATCTTGGTGAGACGGCTGAACGATCGGCATGAATGGATCGATGTTTCGCAGCAGCTGAACGAGGGCGAACGATCTTCGCAGGACGGTGCGCTCGGTTTGTTCTACGCCACCGCAACTGAGGCTCGAATCATAACGGCCGACCGGAAAATATATCAGACGATCGATGGCGGAGCAGATTGGCTTCTGAATGGTAGATTCACCCTCGAGAACTTCGTAGTCACCTATGCCGGAATGACTGATTCCCAAATAAGCTGGTTAATTGAAGCGGTGACAGGTTTCGAAGGCACGGAGTCGCGAATCTTGATTTTGCCTCGGTTGGATGACGGTAACGAGATCACAAGTATCGACTTCCCGGGCTATTTTCTGAAAGGTGCAATTTTCGATAGTGACGATATTTTGTTTGCGTTCGGGCGAGATGTCGTTTCGGACCGCGAAGGAGAGTCTATTCGGAACGTAATTTTAACGAGTGATGATCGAGGAGACAACTGGCGCACTCTTTATTCAAAGGAAATCCAAGGGGACTTTGTCGCTGCCGCGTCGAATGGAGAGTCGATTTTCTTCGTTAACTCCGCAGGCTTCATTCTGAAACTACCTCTGCCATAACGCAATCCGTTCAATGGAAAGCCGGTCGTTACCTCTCGGGGTTCGGACATAACGAGAACTGCCAGCCGCGAACGTAAACTTGAGAATGCCAGAACTCAAAACCTGCGGTCTCGACCGCCGCAAAAATAAGCATCGGATCGGAAGCACTGAAGCAAAGGGGGTCAGGCCTTCTATTT
>JBDTZO010000025.1:0-5607 GCA_040005135.1 Acidobacteriota bacterium
AAAGATGCAAGCAAAACTCAGGCATTCAGTGCCGAACCACCGTTTAACGAGATCGCAGTGCTCGAAACCGGCCCTATCACAAATCATGTGATCTTTGCAGACAACAAGGACGGCAAGTTTGCCTATATAACTATCGGCGGGGCAGACGAAGTGAAGGTCTTTCGGCGCGGACCGATGCCTGAATTGGTTGCTACGATCCCCGTCGGTGAACTTCCTCACGGGATCTGGCGCTCTGGTGACGGTTCTCGAGTTTACGTGGCGTTGGAAAATGGCGGAGCCGTCCAGGCGATAGACACACTTACAAATAAAGTAATAGCAACAATTCCGATCGGCCAAACTGCACAGGCACTAGTTTATGTCCCAAACGCTGTGCCTGTGGGAAGTGGAACTGAGAATCTCACGCCTCTGGGTAATGCCGCAAACGCTGTTAAGATCGGCATGACGGGCGTTGATGGGGTCTCCCCCGGCAGTAAAGCCACAGTGACCGTTAATTCCCTTGGGCTTCTTGATCTGTTGGAGATTGCGGTTTCCGGTCTGGAGCCTAAAAAGTCGTACACGTTATTACTTTCCGAAACGAATAAACCACCGTTTAATAAGCTGGAGCCGTTGGCAAATTTTGTTACCTGGCAGGACGGAGCGGCGGTCGCCCAAGCCATTGGGCCGTTGAAAAGGGCGGTAACGTCGGAGTCCATATCTGAGAAAGGACGACCGGATCGTCGTTATCTGATAGTTAGTCAGTCGGATCGGCTCGATCAGCCGGTTTTGATCCAATCAGTGCCATGAACTATCGTTTTATTGTTTAGAATTGAAGTCTGAAAAGATAAAACTATGGAAACGATTGACACTCCGCTACTCGAACTTTCGTCCCGGGCCTCACGGCGGGAAGAGATGTTTCCGGTGCTGTCGGCAGCACAGATCGGGCGTTTGGCTAGTCTAGGTCGTGTTCGACGCGTGGAAGAAGGCGAATTGCTGGCGGAGGCGGGAGGTGACACGATCCGGTTCTTCGTCGTCACGGCCGGACAGATTGAGATCGTTAGGCCGATAGACTCGACCTATCAGATCGTAGCTGTTTTGGGTCCTGGCATGTTCAGCGGTGAGGTCAATTTGCTTTCAGGCAGGCGGTTGCTTACGCAAATACGGATGAGCGAAGCCGGCGAGGTGATAGAACTGGATCGCGAGGAGTTGCGCAAGCTGGTGCAAAACGACAGCGAACTAAGCGACATATTCATGCGGGCGTTCATACTGCGTCGGGTTGAATTGATCGAGCAAGGACTTGGTGACGTCGTTCTGATCGGTTCTAATAGCTGCTCCGATACGCTGCGGATAAGAGAATTTCTCACCAGGAACAACCATCCATACTCCTTTCTGGATCTCGATGAAGAGTCCGCCGTTCAAAAGCTGTTCAATCATTTTGGGGTTTCCGAAGAAGACGTTCCCGTGGTGATCTGCCGCGACACCGTCGCTCTCCGAAATCCGACCAATCAGCGGGTTGCCGATTGTCTGGGTCTCAATGAATCGATCGAGCAGACGCATGTGCGTGATCTGATAATTGTGGGGGCCGGGCCCGCCGGGCTCGCCGCGGCCGTGTATGGAGCTTCCGAGGGGCTGGACGTGCTTATCCTCGACGCGGATTCTCCGGGCGGACAGGCTGGATCTAGCTCAAAGATAGAGAATTACCTCGGTTTCCCGATGGGGATTTCGGGTCAAGAACTTTCGGCAAGAGCTTATACACAAGCACAGAAGTTCGGGGCTGAGCTTTTGATCGCTCAACGGGCGGCGGGCCTTGAATGTAAACGCCAACCGTACGCGATCAGTCTCGAGACCGGCGTCAAGTTACACGCAAAGAGCATTATCATCGCGACCGGAGCGCAGTATCGTCGCTTGGCGGTCGAAAATATGTCCCGATTTGAAGGCTCCGGGATCTACTATGGAGCAACTTTCATGGAGTCTCAGCTATGCCGAAACGAAGAGGTTGTCGTTGTCGGTGGCGGCAACTCGGCCGGTCAAGCTGCGGTGTTTCTTTCTCAGACTTCTAAACGCGTCCACATTTTAATTCGTGCTGATGGACTGGCTGATACCATGTCAAGGTATTTAATTCGGCGTATCGAACAGAGCGCCAATATTGTATTAAGACCCCACACGGAAATCGTAGAACTTGAGGGAGGTGCTCATCTTGAGAGCGTGGGTTCGCGGAACAATAAGACAGGAAAGATCGATATGCACCCTATCAGACACGTCTTTGTGATGGCGGGTGCGGTTCCAAATACGAATTGGCTTGAAGGCTGCATACTCAGGGACGAGAATGGATTTATAAAAACAGGCCAGGATCTTTCAGAGGAAGATTTGAAGAGCGAACAGTGGCCTTTTACGAGGCGCCGACATCTGCTGGAGACCAGCTTACCCGGTATTTTTGCGGTTGGAGACGTGCGGGCCGGCAGTACAAAGAGGGTTGCAGCGGCGGTGGGTGAAGGCTCAATTGTGATCGCATTCGTTCATCAGGCTTTACAAGCTATTTAGTACATAAAGAATCTGAGCATTGAATAGGAGTGAATAAATGTCGCACAAGTTTTTCGACCTAACCTTTACGCCGAGCGTTAAAAAGGAGCAAGAGCATTACGGTACCAGGCAAAACTATGCTCGCTTTGAGTCTGGAGAACCTGATTTCTTCGGCCTGACTGTGGACGAAACGGAGTATATTTCTCAACGCGACAGCTTTTATCTTGCTACCGTGGGCGAAAACGGCCAGCCCTATGTCCAGTTTCGCGGCGGTCTGCCGGGTTTTTTGAAAGTTCTGGATTCGGAGACATTGGCTTACGCCGATTTTGGCGGCAACCTCCAATACATCAGTGTCGGAAATCTATCTGTGAATGATCGGGCAGCATTGATCCTTATGGACTACCCGAACCGGCAACGACTGAAAATTCTCGCCCGCATAGAAATTAAAGATGCTGAGGATGTCCCTGACATGATCGATCAATTGAAAATGATCAACTATAAGGCCAAGATCGAACGTGCGGCGGTAATACATGTTGAGGCATTCGATTGGAATTGCCCACGGCATATCACACCGCGTTTTACAGCGGAAGAAATTCGAATACAGAATCAGCCGCTTTATGAGCAAATAGGAAAACTGGAGGCAGAGATTGAACGTCTAAAGTCGAGAAAAATATGACCAATGACGAAACTATTATGCGTCACTGCCTGAAACTCGCGAGAGGTGCTTTTGAAGCCGGCGATGCACCGGTCGGCTGCCTAATCATGCTTGACGGGAAGGTAATTTCTGACGGGATCGAATCGGTAAAGGCAAGGAATGATCCGACGGCCCACGCCGAAATCGTTGCAGTTCGCGATGCTTGCGAGAAGGTGCGGACCCTTGACCTGTCAAGAGCAACGCTTTACACGAATGTCGAACCTTGTGTGATGTGCTCTTTTGCAATTCGGCAAGCCGGGATCGGCACCGTGGTTTATGGCCTGGATAATTTGCAGGTGGGCGGTGCAAGTTCAAGGTTCGCCGTCTTAACTGATCCGCTCTTTCCGGCTAAAAACGCGCCGCCGAAAAGGCTTGCTGGAGTGCTGGCTACAGAATGCGAGCGGCTTTGGAAAGAGTTCGAGAAACATAAAACAATAAAAAGGGGGACATAAAGAAGATGTCAATTATAATAATCAAACCACCATTTACAAACGAAACGGCTTTGGCGAAAGTTAGAGTCGCACAAGATACGTGGAATTCACGCGATCCTGAAAGAGTGTGCATGGCCTATAAGATTGATACCGTGTGACGAAACCGGGCAGATTTTATCAACGGTAGGGATGCGGTCAAGGAGTTTTTGAAAGGAAAGTGGGAGCGGGAACGGGACTATCGGCTGGTTAAGGAACCTTGGGGTTTTCGCGATAATCGAATGGCCGTGCGGTTCGATTATGAGTGGCACGACACGGCTATAATTGGTTTCGAATGTACGGCAACGAACTGTGGGAATTCGACGACGAGGGCCTGATGAAAAGAAGATATGCCAGCATCAACGACTCGCCGATCGCATGAACGATCGGGGACAACTGGTTTTTGTAGATGAAGAGAGTGTGGAACTGGGAATATGAGAAGAAAAAATGATCGTTTGTTCACGTCGGCTTTTGAATTGAGGCTAGGATTGAGACCGTTAATTTTATCGTTCATATTATTTTTAATAGCGCTTGCCGGGCCGTCTACAGTTTTCGCGCAGCAAACCGCTTTAGAGGTTAAATCTTCGGCGGTTGGAACATCAGCGATCCTTGGCAGGGTAGACGGTGTTATAATAGAGGCGATCGTTCAGGGCCCGTCTACCGAGGACACACCGTTGCAGGTGGCGTGTGTGTTCGAGTATACCGAGGGCGACATATTTAGTTCGCCGCCTGCTCTCCCAAAAGAGCTTAACGGAATGCTGCATCTGGATATGGCTCTGAATGGCCTCATTACGGATCTGAGAAAATCCGGGAAATTCGAAGGACACGCTTTCGAAACAATTCTTCTCACACCGCGTTCGGGTTTAATCGGCGCCAAAAAGCTCCTACTGATCGGACTCGGCGACCGGACCAAATTTAATCCTGAGTTGATGATCTCGGTTGGAAAAGTTGCGATGCGGGAGTCATTGCGTCTCGGAGTGTCGAGTTTCGCCTTTGGTAGTGACCTAAAAGACGCCGGAGTAGATTCGCCGACAGCTCTTGTTGCCGGAAATGTTGTCAAGGGCTTTTTTGCCGCATACCGGACGGAAAACTATCTGAAAGAAAAAGATCTGGCAAGTCATAAGCCTTTAACAAAGGTAACTATGCTCGCCGGTCCGGCGTTTTTTACAACCGCCGCGGCTGGGATCAAAGACGTGATCGATGAGATCGGCAAGTGATCTCTCTAACACGGGAGTGTTTGTATTTTCACAAACCGATTAATTCAAAAGACGTAACGAGAATTCCCACAGCCGCTCGGCGTTTGCTGGGTCAAGAGCATAGGGTGCGACTCCACTCATATTATCCGTTCGGCGATCGACGATCTCAGCTTCATTGCAGTCAAAGAAATAGCGTCCGCCGATTCCTTCTAGCAGCGGCGAAACGGCAAGCAGGACCGAGGTCGCTGCTCCTTGCGGGGGTGTCTTCCATCCTGCCGGCAAGTTTTCGGGATCAATGACTTTTCCGTTTCGCCATTTCTTGAGAGTTTCCGGGTCGACATGGCGCTGGAGGTTGGTAACGATAGCGCCCGGCATCAGAGAATTGGCGGTGATACCGTCAATGGCCCAACGCCTCGAAGCCTCGACCGCAAAAAGAGCGTTGGCGGTTTTCGACTGGCCGTAAGCAAGAACGCGATCGTACGGGCGGAAATTGAAATTTATATCGTCAAAGATGACAGGCGAACTCTGATGAGCGCTCGAACTCACCGCAACGATCCGTGCATTCCGGGCCGCCGAAAGTGCCTCATGTAACCCCAAAGCAAGTTCAAAATGTCCGAGGTGATTGATCGCAAACTGCATTTCCCAGCCTTCCGAACTGAGCTGCAGCTCTGGAAGTGCCATGATACCCGCGTTGTTTACCAAAACGTGAAGCGGGCCTTCCCAACTGGCCGCAAACTCAGCGATCGATCTTCTA
>JBDTZO010000101.1:0-18822 GCA_040005135.1 Acidobacteriota bacterium
TTGCGTCAGAATCTAAAATTTATTTTGGAGCAGTAAATGAAAGCAATCGTGTACGTCACTCTCAAGCCTAGCGTCCTCGACCCGCAGGGCAAGGCGATCCATAGATCGGTCGAATCTCTCGGGTTTTCAGGCATCGAGGATATCCGACAGGGAAAGTATTTCGAGATCAGCTTTGACCCTTCGAAATCCGAAGAGGAAATTCGCGAGGACATTGAGCGGATCGCCAAAGACGTTCTTGCAAATCCTGTCATCGAAGATCATCGCGCGGAGATTTATCAGTGAAATTTGGTGTTATCGTATTTCCCGGCTCCAATTGCGATCACGATGCGTACCACGTATTTTCGAAGCATGTTGGACAGCCGGTGGATTTCGTTTGGCATGAAGAGACGGATCTCAGAAGCTATGACGCAGTGATCGTCCCAGGCGGATTTTCCTACGGCGACTATTTGCGTGCGGGAGCTCTCGCCAGATTTTCGCCCGTAATGAAAGCGGTTGGGGAATTTGCGGCGGCGGGGAAGTTTGTCTTTGGAATTTGCAACGGCTTTCAAATATTATGCGAAGCCGGCCTTTTGCCCGGAGCATTGATGCGGAACGAGGGCTTGCACTTCATATGCAAGCACGTAAATATTAAGGTCGAAAATGTTAATACGCCCTTTACCTGCGAACTGGGACTAAATAAAGTGCTTTCGATCCCGATCGCTCATGCCGAGGGTAATTATACTTGCGATGACGAAACCTTCACCCGGCTCGAAGAGAACGGTCAGATCGTTTTTCGATATTGCGACAAGAACGGCGAACCTACATCAGAATCAAATCCCAATGGCTCCCGTTCTAACATCGCTGGAATATGCAATCTCGACCGCAACGTCCTCGGGATGATGCCTCATCCTGAGAGGGCGTGCGAAGAACTGATCGGTTCCAATGATGGCCGCGACATATTTCGTTCACTTGCCAGCTCGATTGCCATGGTCGAGGCAGCCGTTTAACTCAATCGGCTCTATCAACGATAAAAGACCCGCGTGCGAGATCGGTCTCACACGCGGGCCATTTTGCCCGAAATTGGCAGAGGAGGGCGTTATTCGGGCGAAGAGATGCGGACGCCGCCATTGGTCGTAGTGACTCGAATCGTCGGGCCGCCGCCGTTGATGGCTTGGCTTATACGGGTTGGACGTCGGTGATGAGAGTCTTCGTCGCCGATAATGTTCTCGGTTGTGATGTTCAACGCGGGGATCGAGCTCTTAAATCCGCCGTTCACGGTCCCGGTCTCGATCCGGGCAGCGTACGTCTCAGGTAATTCAAGATTCACTCCGCCGTTCGACGTCGTAACCTCCAGGCCGCTGCCTTTCCAGGTTGTGCCCGCTAACTTGACGGAAACTCCGCCGTTAGTGGTTCGGCCCTTGACCGACCCTGAAACGTCGCTCAGATAAACGCCGCCGTTGGTCGTCTCGAATCCCAACTTTCCGTCGACCGACGTAATCGAAACGCCGCCATTGTGAGCAGTCAGGTCCACGTTCGAGTTGCGAGGAACGTGAATTTCATACGAAACAGAAGAGTTGTTGTCCTCGCCGCCTTCGGCCTTGATCGTCCCATTAGTATCGATCCGAATATTTGCGGCGTTTGTTTTCGCAGTCTCAGCCGACGATCCCCACGCCTGCACGCAAGCACGGATGAACACGTCCTGGCGATCTTCGCCCTTGATCGACACGCCGCCGTTACGTCCGGCGTCGACGTTAACGTCGCCAGTCGAGGCAACGGTCAATTCGCGAAGGTCGCGCGACGAAACTTTTCCTTCGTTGGACCAGTTGTTTTCCGCGCAAAATTCTTGGTGCTTATCTGTATATTCGCCATATTTGGCCTTTGACTGACCGTAGGCCGAAGCGGCCGTGAGCCCAATGACGAGCGTGAAAAGTGCGGCCGCGATCTGCGGCAATCTGCGAGACAATAATTTCATGGTCATGAATTCCTCCGGGTCTTGAATTGATATAGAAACTGCTTCGTTCTAAATCAAATACACCGCACGGCGGAAATTCGTGACAAAAATCTTAAACCGCGTGACTTTCTGATACGCGTACCGTCAGCCCGGTTGGCTGGATCTTCCAATTCAGTACAGTTGCGCCCTCTAGAGAACTTATTGCAGCCTCGACTTCGCCACGGCGTCCTTCGTCACAGAAGAATGCGATGCATCCGCCGCCGCCAGCTCCACACACCTTAATTCCGCGAGCACCGTTCGACATCGCCGTCTGGATAATATGGTCCATTTGAGGTGTGGTGATATTCGGAGAAAGGCGTTTACGATTCGGAAACGATGTGGCGAGGAGGCTGCCGACCGTGTCCCAGTCCTCAACCAGCATGGCCCGGCGGACGTCGACGGCGGTGTCGCGGATACCTTCGAAGATCTCAAAAATGTCCGGATCACCATCGATATGCTTTTTGGTTATTTCCCAGTTATTGGTGCCGGAATTTCGCGGCTCGCCCGTATAACAGATGGCAAAATGTCGCTCTAGGGCTGAAAAATCAACGTTGAGAGCCTCGCGTCGCATGCCCTCGGGGCCGAAGTGAATTGCCGAAACACCTCCATATTGCGCCGAATAATAATCCTGATATCCCGTCGGCACTTTGATGACCTGACACTCAACGGCAGCGGCGATCGGGATAAAGCTCTCTGGCTCATAACGGTCGCCGACCAGTTTGTTAAGGGCACCAATGCAGGCGATATTGAGTGTCGAAGAGCCAGCAAGCCCAGCTCCGGCGGGAGCCTCGGACTCAGTCGTCATCTGAAAGCCTCGTTCCGGGCGAAAAAAATAAACGAGTTTGGATAGCAGCTCGAGTTTCGTGTCGTGCTTGAGAGAAGCGATGTCGCCAATAGTTGTCTCGACGCGTCGGCTTTGGTCGACCGATTCCAGAATTATCCGGTCGTCGTCACGCGACTCGATACGGCAATGCGCCATCATGCTGACGGCGAAATTTACAGTCGATGCACCCTCATGGAACAGGAACAAAGGCGGAATATCTATGGTGCCGCCAGCCAGATCGACGCGAGTCGGAGCAGAAGATTCAATTAGCATAGTTTGTTCAATGATGAATCATTGGTGATGAACAAAAAGGTCAGGTTCAGGCTGTAGATCCAAACGACATTTGACCATATCGGCACGAACAAGGCACCTGGTCAGCGCCCAACGTTATCGGTGGGTGGCTCCTCCTCGTCTTCTGTTTCAGCGACTTCGCGGTTAGCGTCGCGGGTCAGATGGAGCCGTTCGCTGAGGTCGTGAAACTTCGTTTTCCCGATGTCCTCGACCTTTAGCAGTTTTTCTTCGATCTTCTTAACGGTTTCAGGATCGGCGTCCTCGACCTTTTCCGAGAGCCAGTAGCGTTCGATCGCGTAAAAAACGATAACCATCACCATCACGATGAAGAAAAGTGCGATGCCGATCGATTTATAGTCGCCAATGATCGACGTTACCGCTCCGCTAAAAAAGTACCCAACGCCCGCGAGTACCGTCACCCAGATCGAACAGCTCAGAGCGCTCAGGCCCAGAAAGCGCCAGAACGGCATCTTGCCCACACCGTAAAAGACGCACATTGCCACGCGAATCCCATAAATGTACTTCGAGATGATGATCGCCGATCCGCCAAATTTTTCGATTAGCTTTTCGACCCGCGGCTGTGCGACTTGGTAAAAACGATAGTCCTTGGCGTTCTCATGAAACAAACGCCCCGCCGCATACCCAACCGAATCGCCCACCATCCCGCCCAGCGTGCCAAAGAACAGTACCTTGATAAAGCTGTACGACCCAAAAAAACCGCTGTGCGCCAGCACGCCCGAGATCAGCAGCGTAATGTCTCCCTCGACAGTGCACAGAAAGAAAACGGCGTAAACCCCATATTGCTCAATGATCTCGTAGAAGGGATGATCCATATGATAGGGAACTACTCAGCCCAAGCCCAGAGGTGAACACGCCTGGTGCACCGCACTCAAAAGATTAACTTTCCGCATCAATCCAGTCAAAGCGGCCGAACCGCTCGCCTCGGTCGACAAAGTGAGTCATAAACAAGAGGACAACGACTCGTTCGCACGTGTCGAGAGTCTAATTTGACAGCGTTTACCGTTGTGAATAGAATTTACGCTCTGGCTAAAACGGCGCGGTTTTTGTAGCGATGGGCGGGATTTCCTATGAATAATGAGCAGGAACAAGGGGAGAGGTGTGTCGGGGTCGAGGTAACACACGCGGGCCTAACCTCTGTTTGTATTGATGCCGGCGGCAACATAATTGCGGTTGAACGGGCCGATGTGGATCCGCGCATTTCTTCGTCACAACAGATCATCGCTTTTATCAACGGACTTAAGGGTAAATTTCCTCACTTTAGCACTGTAGGCATTGCTATCCCGGGCCTAATCGCCGCGGGCGGCCGCACGGTTACGTATTCCGCACGCATACCTGAACATTCTGGGCTTGACCTTGGAACAATCGTTTCTGCGGCCACCGGAAAATCCGTAATTGTCGAAAACGATGCGAATGCGGCAGGTTTTGGCGAGTTTCATCTTGGTGCCGGCCGCGGGGCTCAAGATATGTTCTTCGCCACTCTGGGTATTGGCGTGGGCGGCACGATCATATTCGGCGGTCGAATTTGGCGGGGCGTTACGGGATTTGCGGGCGAATTTGGCTATATTCCGATCAATTCAGAGGGCGTTCGACTAGAGGAAGTGGCATCCAGTGCAAATATAATTCGCCGGACGCGCTCCAGATTTCAACAGGACAGCACCTCGTCGCTGGTCGAGATCGACGAAGCACAATTGTCGATCAGCGATATCGTGTCCGCCGCGGAAGCCGAAGACGATTTCGCCAGACTTATGCTGGAAAGGACCGGGCATTATGTTGGAACCGGAGTTGCAAGCGTCATAAACCTGCTCAACATTGAACGGATCGTTATCGGCGGCGAAATTATTGGTGGACAGCATATTATTCTTGAATCGATCATCGATAGGGCGCGTGAACTGTCGTTCGCACCGTCATTCGCGTCGACAGTGATCGCGGCTAGTGAATTGGGTGCGAATGCCGCGGCCGCCGGTGCCGCACTGCTCGCCAGAGAAGCTGAAGCTAAGTAATTAGCAAAAACAGAATTAATTTATCCGCGATATGAGGAAAACTAATTAGAGAAGCATTGCACAAGCCACCGCTCGGCAGTTAATGTCTTAAATTGTATTTATGGGAATGAAACTTGCGGTTTTTCGGCGTTTTAGTAAACTAAAAATCGATACCAAGTTCAACGGTTCGGCAGACAGTTTTACGGTAAGCCATCACAGTTATTAAACATCCGCGGGTCATTCTGAGATCTAAGCTGTAGATCTGGGTGTACGTGCAGTTTGAATTTTATTTGAGAGTCCGCTGGTCCCTGAGAGATTGAGAAATGCCACAGATTTTCCGAAAGAGTGCAAATAATATCGCCAAGATCCTTATGATCTTGGTGGTAATATTGGGCGGCACCGCGTTCTTTGCTTACACGCAGATCGCACGTTCGTCTTGGCTGACAGGGCGCTATCTCGAGAAACAGCAGCCCGTGCAGTTTAGCCACAAACACCACGTTGGTGATGACGGCATCGATTGCCGTTATTGCCACCAAACGGTTGAAACCACTGCCTCGGCCGGAATGCCTCCGACCCAGACGTGCATGAACTGCCACAGCCAGATATGGTCGGATAGCCCTTACCTTGAACCGGTTCGAGCGAGCTTTCGCGATAACAAGCCAATTTTATGGGAGCGGGTTCACGATCTGCCCGAATACGCGTATTTCAACCACAGCATTCACGTTGCAAAAGGCGTCGGCTGTTCGACATGTCATGGTCAGGTCGACAACATGCCAGCCGTTTATCAGGAGAACACCCTCCAGATGGAATGGTGCATCAATTGCCATCGAAATCCTGAGCAATTTATACGGCCGAAGTCGAAAATATTTGACATGAAGTGGCAGGATGGTGATATCAACGCCGATGAGCGAGCAAAGCTGAAAGTGGATTACAAGATTCGAAGTAAAGAAATGATGACAAGTTGTTCCACCTGTCATCGATAGAGTTATCGAAGAGGATACAAGTAAATGCCCAGTTTGGACCCTAATAATACCTTTGCATCGCTGCGAGCTAAGATTCTTGGCCAGAGCGGCAAGCAGTATTGGCGCAGCATCGAGGAGCATGCTGATACTCCGGAATTTCGTGAGTTTGTCGCTCAGGAGTATCCGCATGAAATTGAGGAGTGGGACAACAGCCTCAGCCGCCGAAATTTCGTCAAGGTAATGGGGGCATCGCTTGCACTTGCCGGTGTTGGCGGCTGCGTCATTCAGCCTCCCGAAAAGATCGTGCCGTACGTCCGCCCGCAGGAAGGCATGCTGCCGGGCAAACCAAATTTCTTTGCGACCTCAATGTCGATCGGCGGCGTTGCAGCCGGATTGCTCGCTAAATCGTTTGAGGGCCGCCCGATCAAGGTCGAGGGGAATCCCGACCATCCCGGAAGCCGCGGAGCAACGGACATTCTTTCGCAAGCGTCGATCCTCGGCATGTACGACCCGGACAGGTCGCAAGAGATACTTTTCCGGGGAAGCCAAAAGTCGTGGGCCGGCTTCATGGCAGAGGTTAGGGCATCGATTGACGAAAACCGTAAGGATGGCGGCGCCGGGATTCGATTTTTGACCGAGACGATCACTTCGCCAACGCTGATAGACCAGTTCACGCGTCTCAAGGCCGAACTTCCGAACGCTAAATGGGTCCAGTATGAGCCGGTCAATTCGGACAATGCGTTCGCCGGGACAAAATTGGCTTTTGGCTCGCCCGTTCAGGCCATCTATAAGTTTGACAAAGCTGAGCGCATATTGTCGCTCGATGCTGATATTTTTGGCGGCCAGAACGTCGCCTACATGAAAGATTATGCGTTGGGACGTGCGTTCAACGAAGATAAAAAGGATATCAATCGCCTCTATTGCGTTGAAACGACGATAAGTCTGACTGGTGCAAAGGCCGACCACCGTCTTGGCATAAAGCCCAGCGAGATGGTCGAACTTGCCAAGGCGATCGCCGCCGCGGTCGGAGTCAGCGGAGCAACCTCCACCTACACGGGAAACTCCTCGTGGATATCGGCTTTGGCCAAAGATCTTGTTGCTAATAAAGGCAAAGCTGTTGTGGTCGCTGGCGGCAATCAGTCGCCCGTTGTACATGCGCTTGCTCACTCAATGAATGCCGCTCTCGGAGCCATCGGACAGACGGTCTCGTATATCGACCCACTTACTCCCGGCACCGAAAAGCTGCAGATCGACCAATTTCGCGAATTGATCAGTGATGTCGACGCCGGGGCCGTAAAGATGCTTGTCATTTTGGGCGGAAATCCGGTTTACAACTCACCCGCCGATCTGAAGCTAAACCTTGAGCGGATGAATAAGGTGCCTTTGCGTATCCATCTTGGATTGCACCACGACGAAACCGGCGAAATGTGTCACTGGCACATCGACGAGAAATTTTATCTCGAAGGCTGGAGTGACGCCCGTGCCTATGATGGCACCGCTTCGATCGTGCAGCCTCTGATCAATCCGCTTTATGACGGTAAGAATGCGCACGAGTTAGTTCAACTCTTTTTCAAGGAGAACTTCGACAAAAAAGACTACGACATCGTTAAGGAATACTGGCAAAAAACGGATATCAAGCCCGCTCCCGCCGTAGTCGCAAGTGTGCCAAAGCAAGACGGGCCGACTACGGAAGCGAAACCGGTGTCAAATACGCAGCCGGCTAACGACGCGAAAGTCGCCAGTAGTTTCGCAACGGCTAACAAGTCGGCCCCATCAAAAACCGCGGCGATCTCGTCTGCGAAACCGGCAGCCACGCCGGCACCGGCCGCTGCATCGGCTCCGAAGAATTTTGAGGATCACTGGCGCAAGGCCGTTCACGACGGTGTGATCCCGGGGACAGCCTCGACACCTAAGCCCGTCACAGCGAACACTGCGTTTCTCTCGCAGCCTAGTTCGGCACGGTCCGGAGGTGGTCCGCTTGAGATATCGATCCTGCCGGATCCCTGCGTTTTCGACGGTCGTTTTGCCAATAACGGCTGGCTGCAGGAATTGCCCAATCCGTTAAATAAGGTGACATGGGACAACGTAGCTCTGATAAGCCCGAACACGGCAACGCGTTTGGGCGTAAACCAGGGCGGCGATTCTCGTGAGATGGCCGGAGCGAAGCAAGGGACGACGTTCGTGAATACGAAGGGCGGCAACCTGTTTTCCGATCTCGTAAAGCTCAAGTATCAGGGCGAAGAGATCAAAGGTTCAGTTCCGATGTGGATCACTCCGGGCCAGCCCGATGATGTGATCACCATTTATATGGGTTATGGCCGAACGCGGGCCGGAAAAGTCGGGACGGGAATTGGTTATAACGTTTTCGACGTCAGGCGTTCTGACGCGATGGACCACGGATTCGGCGAGATAGTTCGCAGCGGAGAAACGGGCACGATCGCGTCGACCCAAACCCATTTTAATATGGAGGGGCGCGACCTGCTGCGTGTTTGGAATTTGGAAGAGTTCGAGAAGAACCCTTCGATGGGCCACCAGCGCAACGAGTATGACATGTCGATGTACCCGATCGACGAGCATCAGGCTGTCTATAATAAGAATCACAAATGGGCGATGACGGTCGATCTGAACTCTTGCGTCGGCTGTAACGCTTGCGTCTTGGCTTGTCAGTCCGAAAACAATATCCCCGTCGTCGGCAAGGAGCAGGTGGAGAGACATCGTGCGATGCACTGGATGCGTATCGACGCATATTACGGCGGCGAGAATATTAATGATCCGGAGGGGCCGCATTTTCAACCTGTTCTTTGTCAGCAGTGCGAGCAGGCTCCGTGCGAGGTCGTCTGTCCTGTACACGCCACTGTCCATAGCGCTGAAGGGCTGAACGACATGACGTACAATCGCTGTGTTGGCACCCGATACTGTTCGAACAACTGTCCATACAAGGTGCGACGATTTAATTTCTTGCTTTACCAGGATTGGGACACGCCGCAATACAAGCTAATGCGCAATCCAGAGGTAACGGTGCGAAGCCGCGGCGTCATGGAAAAGTGCAATTATTGCACCCAGCGGATCGCCAACGCACGTATCGAGTCGGAGAAGGCGGGAGTTCCGATCCGTGACGGCGAGGTAGTGACCGCTTGCCAATCAGTCTGCCCGACCAACGCGATAACGTTTGGCGATATGCATGATGCTTCCTCTGCGGTCGCTAAGACCAAGAAGGACCATCGCAACTATAATCTGCTCAACGAACTCAACACCCAGCCGCGGACGACATATCTTGCTGGCCTGAAGAACCAGAACAAAGAAATGCCGGACTATCGTGCGACGATCATGAAGGTCGATGCGGAGTCGGACGAAAGTGCCCAACCAAGCGGAGGCGAGGCTCACTAAGGAATTTCTGTTCCAGTGTATTGGTGCCGATCAAAACGTTGGAAACCGTTAGTTTCTCGAAATTATGCAGGACGCAAAAGATCTTCAAAAGAAGCTGCACCCCGACATGGTCGAAGGTGTCCATGACTTCGCGAGCGTAACCGACAGGATCAGTGACGTTACCTTGAAAAAGCGGACGCCTTTTCACTGGTTCGTGGGATTCGGGATCGCGTTTGCCATTTCACAGGTGCTTTTGTTTACGATCATTTGGCTAGTGACCAAGGGTATCGGTATTTGGGGTACGAACCAACCTGTGGGCTGGGCATTTCCGATCATCAACTTCGTTTGGTGGATCGGCATTGGTCACGCCGGAACGCTGATCTCGGCCATATTACTGCTTCTCAACCAAAAGTGGCGTACATCGATCAATCGGTTTGCTGAGGCGATGACACTTTTCGCCGTGGCCTGCGCCGGTATGTACCCGGTTTTTCATACGGGCCGTCCGTGGCTAGCCTACTGGCTCTTTCCATATCCCAACACCATGGGGATATGGCCACAGTTTCGAAGCCCGCTTATGTGGGACGTGTTTGCTGTTTCGACATATGCGACGGTTTCCCTACTATTTTGGTATATCGGACTGATACCAGATCTCGCAACGCTTCGTGACCGAGCAAAGAATAAGTATTTTCGATTCATTTACGCGATCTTTTCGTGGGGATGGCGTGGATCGGCCCGGCACTGGCATCGATACGAGCTTGCATATCTTATTCTCGCCGGCATTTCGACGCCGCTTGTGCTTTCGGTCCACTCGATAGTGTCGTTCGACTTTTCGGTCTCACAGATTCCGGGCTGGCACGCCACGTTCTTCCCGCCGTATTTCGTTGCGGGTGCTATTTACGCAGGATTCGCAATGGTTTTGCTGCTGGCGATCCCGCTCCGGCATCTTTATAACATGAAGGACTTTATCACCAAAACCCACCTGGTATTTATGGGGAAGGTGATGCTTGCGACCGGTCTGATCGTGGTCTATTCGTACTTGATGGAAGCTTTCTTCGGCTGGTACAGCGGTTCACAGTATGAGTGGTTCATGATCAAGAATCGCATTTGGGAAGGCCCATATTGGTTCTTTTATTGGATGCTGATCTTCTGCAACGGACTCTCCATCCAGCTGCTTTGGTTCAAGCGATTTCGTGAGAGTGAGTTCTGGCTCTTCATTATCGCGATCATTGTCAGTATCGGAATGTGGCTGGAGCGTTTCGTTATCATTGTTACGAGTATTCAACGCGACTTTTTGCCTTCATCCTGGGCCATGTACTCGCCATCAGTTTTTGACTGGTCAATGTTCCTTGGAACTTTGGGCCTATTTTTCACACTCTTTTTCCTCTTCATTCGATTTGTGCCGATCATTTCCATGTTCGAGGTCCGCACTTTGCTTCCCCAGGCAAATGTTCACGGCCACCATCAGGATTTCGAAGAAAATGTGATCGAGATCGAGGAAACGTATGACCGAACGGATCCGCCGAACGCGTAGGAAACGTCGGGTTTGAATTTGGTTTTTTGGCAAATATTGATATGAGTGAAAAAATATACGGTATTATGGCGGAATTCGATACGCCGTCCCAGTTGGTCGACGGTGCTCGACAACTCCGCGACGCCGGGTACACGAAGACCGATGCGTTTTCGCCGTTCCCGCTGCACGAGATCGACGAAGCGTTAGGCATCAAACGAAGCATCTTGCCATACCTTATATTTGCAGGTGGAATCGCCGGCTTGTTGTCGGGCCTTGCCCTTGTATATTACGTTCATGTGATCGATTACCCGATCATCGTCGGCGGACGGCCTGCATTTAGTTTGCCTGCGTTCATTCCACCGATGTTCGAGCTAACGATCCTGTTTTCCGCGGGTGTCGCGGTATTTGGTATGTTGTTTCTGAACGGCTTGCCGGCCCCATATCATCCGGTTTTTAATATTCCCAGATTCGCGCTTGCATCACGCGAAAAGTTCTTCCTGATCGTCGAATCCGATGATCCTAACTATGATTACGCGAAAACCAGAGATCTTATGGAAGGTATGCAAGCTCAGGAGGTTTTTGATGTACCTGAATAATGGACTAAAGACCGCACTCGAGCATAGATCGCGATGGCTCCTGTTATTTGGCCTATTGCCGCTGCTCGTCCTGTCAGGATGTGGAGTGCGATTCGATATGCAGGACCAACCTCGCTATAAGGCTTACAAGGAAAGTCCATTTTTCTCCGACCGACGGGCTTCGCGTGACATGCCCGAGGGTACAGTTGCACGCGGACAGCTGCACGAGAATAAGGCATTTTACACTGGCAAAGTCGATAGTCCTGACCTCAATGCACCTGTCGAATCCTCTACTAACGCATCGGGAAATACTATTGTAACAAGCTTTCCGAACGATGTAGTCGAATTTCCGGTTCCCGTGAACAAGGAACTTGTTGATCGCGGTCAGGAACGCTACAACATTTACTGCATCGTCTGCCATGGTCCGAATGGAAACGGTGATGGAATGATCGTGCGGCGTGGTTTTTCGCCGCCACCGACTTATCACGACGATCGTTTGCGCAACGCACCGGTGGGTCATTTCTTTGATGTAATAACGAACGGCTGGGGCAAAATGAATAGCTATGCAGCTGCCGTGCAGCCGGCGGATCGATGGGCGATCATTGCGTATATTCGAACGCTGCAGGTCAGCCAGAATCCTGATCAGAATTTAAGAATGACAAACAATAACGAGTCGAATACGGTAGGTATAAAGCCAGCCGCTATGCCGAACGCCAACACTCGCGGAGGTGTCAAATAAATGGCGGATCTCGACAATTATTATGCTCCTAAGGCGATCGGCGGGTACCGGAGCATTGCTCTCGGTATTGGTGGGATCGCAACGCTATTATGGGCGGTTGGCGTTTACCTCCAGCCCGAGCAGGGACTTCGTTCGTGGCTGCTTGGATTTATTTTTTGGTCTGGTATTACGATCGGAAGCTTGGGGATCTTGATGCTTCAGTACCTCACCGGCGGAGCGTGGGGCGTTGTGATCCGACGGATCGTCGAAGCAGGGACCCGAACCTTGCCTTTGATCGTGCTCTGTTTTATCCCGCTGGCCTACGGTGTATTTACCAATCAAGTATATAGTTGGACGCACCTTCCGATAACGGATCACGTTATGGTGCAACGTGGGCTGTTCATGACAGCTCCCTATTGGATCCTGCGGTCATTCATTTACTTTGCTATTTTCGGCGGAATAATTTACCTACTGAATAAGTGGTCGTCGCAGCAGGACCTCACCAATGATCTTGCTGCATCAGAGAGGTTATTGGAAAAGTCTTCGCGCTTTTCGGGACCGATGATGGTCGTCTACTGTGTGATCGTTACTTTCGCCGTCGTGGATTGGATAATGACCTTGGATCCGCATTGGTTTTCAACGATCTGGGGACTTCTCTTTGTCGCGGGATGGGCCCTAAGCTGTCTTTCGTTCGCGGTGGTTATTCTTGCATACCTGGCGGACAAGGCCCCGATGAATGCGGTGTTAGGAAAACGCCACTTTCACGATCTCGGGAAACTGATGCTCGCTCTCACTATGGTGTGGGCCTACTTCAATTTTTCTCAATTCCTCGTTATCTGGTCAGGCAATTTACCCGAAGAAACATCGTGGTATCTGTCCCGGATGAGGAACGGTTGGGGATATATTGGTGTCTTCCTGATCCTCTTTCACTTTGCTTTCCCGTTTCTCGTTTTGCTTCAGCAGGATTTTAAGCGGCATGCGAAGTGGTTGGCGTGGCTGGGTGTCGTCATTTTAGCCATGCGTTTGGTGGATGTCTATTATCAGATCGGAGCAGCGCCGCGAATCGCCGCTGGTTATGAGGATGCATCGTTCCTTTACGCTCTCAGCTGGATGGACTTCGTAGCACCGGTTGCGATCGGTGGGCTTTGGATGTGGTGGTTCTTGGGTGAATTAGTAAAGAGGCCGCTCGTCCCGTTCCAGGACCCATTCTTCGAAAGTGCGATCGAACATGGAAAGGGACACTAACGATTACGTAGGGATTTACGGGTTAACGATATGACTTCAAAACAAGCGAATATGCCGATCGACCCCAATAAGGCGTACGAGGCGAATGAGATCGGTCTCAAGGGAATCGTTTGGTTCGGTGTCGGACTGCTCCTTTTGATCGTGATCACATTCGTCCTTATCTGGTCTTTTCTATACACGTTGAGGGATTATTCGGCTGAGAATGCGGGGCCTGCAAATCCCATGGCAATGACAGATAAAGAAAAGCTTCCGCCCGAACCGAGACTTCAGGCTGCCCCCGGATTTGGTGTAGATTCGCCCGACGGCGGGCGCGTTAATCTCGAACTGATGGGGCCGCACAGCGAGTATATCGAACTGAAAAAGCAATGGGACGAGGTGCAAAGGGATGGTAGGTCGGACGCCAAGACCGGTATGGTGACGGTGATGCCGATCGACGAAGCAAAAAAGAAGTTCCTCGAGAGTAATGTAAAGGCAAGGTCCGGCCCTGACGCCGAAAAAGCTCTTCAGGATTCAAGAATGTTCGTTTCGGATTCCAGTGCGGGTCGTATGGCCGGAGAGACCCGAAGGTAGTAATTTAATGAAAAGAAATTCGCCAATATCAGCTTTATCGATGGTGAAGTTTTTTGCTTTGGTAGTTATTTGTTTGTCTGTCTGGCAGGTGCCGGGCCAAAAGACCGAGCATTACAATTCGCCGCTCTATTCGCCCAAGACGTATGATCCGTCAACGACCGAGCCGAACGGGTTACCCTCCGCTCTCAAAACGGTTGGGATCGACCAAAAGCTTGGCGATCAGTTACCTCTCGATACAGAATTTAAGGACGAGAACGGTAACACTGTTAAGTTGGGCAGCTTTTTTACGAAAGGGAGGCCCGTGATACTTGCTCTTGTCTATTACGAGTGCCCGATGCTCTGCAATCAGGTATTGAACGGATTAAGTGGTTCGCTGAAGGGTATAAATTTTGACGCAGGGAAAGAATTTGATGTGGTTGCGATCAGTTTTGACACTCGTGAGAACGACAAGCCGGATCTCGCGAAAAATAAGAAGGCCAACTACGTCGAACGATACGGTCGAGCCGGAGGCGAGAACGGTTGGCATTTCCTGACGGGAACGCAGGATTCGATCGATAAGGTAACCAAGGCGGCAGGTTTTAATTATCATTGGGATGAGCGTTCTAATCAGTTCGCACACGCCGGCGGGATCATGGTGGTTACGCCGGAGGGGAAAATGTCGCATTATCTCTACGGAATCGATTACGCACCTAAAGACCTGAAATTCGCGGTTATGGAAGCGGGAGAGAATAAGGTAGGCAGTCCTAGTGACCAATTATTGTTGTATTGCTACCATTACGATCCGGCAACGGGAAAATACGGCCTGGCCATTTTGAACGTGATCCGACTTGGCGGCGTCCTTACTCTCCTCGGTATGGGTTTGATGGCATTTGTATTTTGGCGCCGCAATAAAAAAACGATCGTATAGTTGATGATTTGAAGTCACAAACCGATGGGCCACCACGCTCGTCGGAGTTGACGAAGATAGAATATGCAGAATAATTCGTGGGTACCATTGTTTCCGGAACAGGCCTCCAGCTTTGCGTGGCAGGTCGATGCGCTGTATGCCTACCTGATAGCCGTCAGCCTGTTCTTCACGGTGCTAATCGTCGCCGCGATCTTTATATTTTCGATAAAGTATCGTGAGAGAGCCAGGTTCGCGGCCGGAGCCGAGATCCATGGGTCGATGACACTTGAGACACTATGGTCCGTCATTCCTTTTATAATTTCGATGACCATCTTTCTTGGTGGTGCGATCATTTATTTTGAACAGTACACCCCTCCGACCGAAGGAATGGAAATTTACGTTGTTGGCAAGCAGTGGATGTGGAAACTCCAGCACGAGACTGGCCAGCGGGAGATAAATGAACTTCATGTTCCCGTCGGCACAAACATAAAGCTCACAATGACGACTGAGGACGTGATTCACGATTTTTTCGTTCCGGCATTTAGGACGAAAGCCGACGTTGTCCCCGGACGATATACGTACCTGTGGTTCAACGCCACTAAAACGGGTAAATTTCACCTTTTTTGTGCCGAATATTGCGGACTTAATCACTCTGGAATGGGTGGCTGGGTCTACGTAATGGAAAAGGACGATTTTGAAAAATGGCTTAGCGGTAACACTGCCGGACAGACGCCTGTTGAAGCCGGAAAAGACCTTTTCCAAAATAAATTGGGATGTGCCTCATGCCACGCCGGTGGCCCGCAGCAGCGGGGAGCGAAGCTCGAGGGTGTTTTCAATTCAGACGTTAAACTTGTTGGCGGTCAGACGGTAAAAGCTGACGAACAATATATTCGCAATTCAATACTTAATCCGGCGTCCCAAGTGGTTGAGGGGTTCCAGCCGATCATGCCGACATTTAAGGGTCAAGTCACGGAAGAGCAATTGAATTCACTCGTCGCCTATATTAAATCGCTTACGCCGGGAGCCTCGACGGCTTCGAGCGTGGCACCGGCGGCGAGCCCCGCGGCAAATACCGCGACGACCAGCTCAAATTCAATGACGCCGACTAAAGCCGACCGCGGCAGAACGCGGGCTCCGGGCAGCAACCCGAACACGCCTGCTAACAGTAAGAAATAGGTAATAGACGATTATGCAAACGCAAGATGAGATCATTTCGGGAACTGCTCCAGAGCCGAAGCTAAACTATCTGACGAATGGCTCAACGCTGCGGTCTTGGCTGCTAACAAAGGATCACAAGCGGATCGCGATCATGTATTTGATCTCGGTGTCGCTCTTTTTCATGATGGGTGGCATGTACGCCGCCGCTATCCGGCTGGAATTGCTCACACCTGCCAGCGACCTTCTTCAGTCTGGAACTTACAACAAGGTGTTCACGCAGCACGGTATCTTGATGATCTTTTTCTTCTTGATACCCTCGATCCCGGCAGTTTTGGGTAATTTTCTTTTGCCGCTCATGATCGGCGCTAAGGATCTCGCTCTGCCGAAAATCAACTTGCTAAGCCTTTATCTATATTGGGCGGGCGGAGCGTTGACGCTTTACGCCTTAATGCAGGGCGGCGTCGATACCGGATGGACGTTTTACGCGCCGTACAGCACGACGTTTTCAAACACCTATGTAATGGCGGTGGGTCTCGGAATCTTCATAAACGGGTTTTCGTCGATCCTGACCGGTTTGAATTTCATCGTCACGATTCACACGATGCGAGCACCTGGAATGACCTGGTTTAGACTACCCCTATTCGCATGGTCTATGTACGCAACCAGTCTCGTGATGGTACTCGGAACTCCTGTTGTGGCGATCACGATCCTGCTTTTGGCTCTCGAGCGTCTCGGTCATGTGGGTATCTTCGACCCAACGATTGGCGGAGATCCTATTCTTTTCCAGCACCTTTTTTGGTTTTACTCGCATCCTGCCGTGTACATCATGATCCTGCCGGGAATGGGCGTTGTAAGTGAACTGATCGCAAACTTTTCGAGAAAAAAGATCTTCGGGTATGAATTTGTCGCGTTTTCAAGCATTGCCATTGCCGTATTTGGTTTCCTCGTTTGGGGCCACCATTTGTTCGTCAGCGGTCAGTCGATGTACGCGGGAATGGTGTTTTCGTTCTTATCGATGGTTGTCGCGGTGCCGTCAGCTATCAAGATGTTTAATTGGACTGCGACGCTATACAAAGGCTCGATCTCATTCGATACACCGATGCTCTATGGCCTCGGATTCATGGGACTGTTCCTAATTGGCGGGTTGACCGGATTGTTTTTGGGATCGATCGGCTTAACGGTTCACTTAACGGATACATATTTTGTCGTCGCTCACTTCCACTATGTAATGGTCGGAGGTCAAGTTATTGCCTATCTTGGAGGCATCCATTATTGGTGGCCCAAGATGACGGGGCGAATGTATTCAGAATTCTGGGGCAAAGTATCGGCGATGCTTGTTTTCGTCGGCTTTAACTTGACGTTCTTCCCGCAGTTCATTTTGGGATACCAAGGAATGCCTCGTCGATATGCGTCTTATCCGGAAGAGTTTCAAGTCCTGAATATTTTCTCGTCTGCTGGTGCTTCGGTGCTAGGCACCGGTTTGTTGATGCCTGTCATCTATCTTACACACTCGCTCATCTGGGGTAAGAAGGCCGGCGATAATCCGTGGCTATTGCCCGGGCTTGAGTGGCGAACAAGCTCTCCGCCGCCAACGGAGAACTTCGAAGTGATGCCGGTGGTCACGTGGGAAGCATACGATTTCAGCGACGAGAATGGCCTCGATATGGACGAAGAGAGGCGTAAACACTTGGAAGCCGTCGCGGTTTAGGTTTTGTTTTTATTTTAAGAAGGATGCAGCGACCCGAGAAAAACCCGGGATCGGTCTCAATAGAACAAATGTCGACACACGCAGACACACACGAACACCACCATGCTCCGGGTCTTCAGCACCAGTTTGAGGACATGAAGCAGCAGGAGGAAAGCGTCTCGATCGGGATGTGGTTGTTCCTCGTGCAGGAAATCATGTTCTTTGGCGGCCTGTTTACAGCGTATCTGGTGTTTCGCTCTAAATACCCGATGGCCTTTGCCGTGGGCAGTAATCATCTCGACGTGGTGATGGGCTTTGTTAATACGCTGGTTCTTATTGTCAGTTCGCTGACGATGGCGTTGACCGTGTACTTTGCTCAGAAGGGAAACCGAAATATGCAGGTCATCATGATCCTGCTAACAATGGGGTTCGGCGTAGTCTTTTTAGGAATCAAGGGCGTCGAGTATACGGATAAATGGAACCATGGGATCGTGCCCGTCACGGGCCTTAACAGAATCGTTAGGGCCCCAGCCGGTGCAGATCACGACACTCATCCGCCCGTGGGGCAAAAAGAGGGAGTCGCCGGAGTGAAGACGGGCGGGGAAGAACACGCTTATGTTAATCCTCACGGCGAATTTCAGTGGCACGAATTTGACCTGATCGAGCACACCATCGCCGAGGAGGAAGCGAATCCTCAGTCAAAAGCTCTAAACTCTACCGAAAAGGTCGCTTATTTCTCGGACGGCAAACTCGACGAGAAAAAGTTTGGGGATAAGGTGCGCATCTTTTTCTTTCTGTACTTTGTTATGACGGGATTGCACGCCCTCCACATGATCGTGGGTCTCGGCCTAATGACTTGGCTGCTATGGAAAGCGTGGAAGAATACTTTTAGTGCCGAATATTATATGCCGGTTGAGATGTCCGGTTTGTATTGGCACTTTGTAGATATTGTCTGGATTTTCTTGTTTCCGTTGCTTTATCTGCTCGGAAGGCACTTTATACATTCATAGGGAGAAATAAATGTCGGATAATCACCCTGAACAACATAACGTCCATATGAAC
>JBDTZO010000042.1:0-5578 GCA_040005135.1 Acidobacteriota bacterium
GAACTTATGAACAATTACGTGATTTATTTGGCGCCCTCGCTGGGCATCCTCGGGTTGCTGGTAATGGCAATAAAATCGGCTTGGGTCACCAAGCAGGATGCCGGCGACGCGAAAATGCAGGAGCTTGCGGGCCATATTGCCGACGGGGCGATGGCTTTTCTGAAAGCTGAATGGCGAGTGCTCGGCATTTTTGTATTTTTCACGGCGATCCTGCTGGCATATTCAGGAACGGTCCACACGGTAAACGGCCGCGAGATCCACTCGAGCTGGGTCATTTCTATCGCCTTTATCGTCGGTGCGGTATTTTCCGCGACTGCCGGCTTTATCGGGATGAAGGTGGCAACCAAAGCTAACGTCCGCACAACTCAGGCGGCACGAACGAGCCTGAAACAGGCGCTGAAAGTGTCGTTTACCGGCGGAACCGTGATGGGGCTCGGCGTTGCCGGTTTAGCGGTGCTTGGGCTGGGCGGATTGTTCATAGCATTTCTCGCGATGTTCGCGGGCCTCGGTGCAGATCAGGTCAAGACCGCGATCGAGGTCCTCACGGGATTTTCGCTCGGAGCTGAGTCGATCGCACTATTCTCACGCGTCGGCGGCGGCATTTATACCAAGGCAGCCGATGTCGGTGCGGACCTCGTCGGCAAGGTCGAGGCCGGGATCCCTGAGGATGACGTCCGCAATCCCGCGACGATCGCGGATAACGTCGGCGACAACGTCGGCGACGTGGCCGGCATGGGAGCTGACCTCTTTGGTTCGTACGTAGCAACGATCCTGGCGACAATGGTCCTCGGGCAGGAGATCAGGGTCAATGACGCTTTTGGCGGAATGTCGCCGATCCTCTTGCCGATGGTCATCTGCGGGCTGGGCATCGTTTTCTCGATCATTGGGACGTTTTTCGTGACGATCAAGGACGACAAATCGAGCGTTCAAAACGCGCTGAATATCGGTAACTGGTCGTCGATGCTGCTAACTGTGGTCGCGTCGTACTTCGTCGTTATGTGGATGCTGCCCGACGGGCCGATCACCTCGCGAACGAATACGTTCACTAAGAATGGCGTCTTTATGGCGATCGTAGTCGGCACGATCGTCGGAGCTATCATGAGCGTCGTGACTGAATATTTCACGGCGATGGGCAAAAAACCCGTGATGTCGATCGTCCAGCAATCGTCGACGGGACACGCTACGAATATCATTGGCGGCCTGTCCGTCGGAATGAAATCCACGGTGATCCCGATCCTGACGCTCGCCGGGGGCATCATGGCTTCGTACTACTTTGCCGGACTCTACGGCGTCGCGATCGCGGCGGCCGGAATGATGGCGACGACCGCAATGCAGCTCGCGATCGATGCGTTCGGCCCGATCGCAGATAACGCGGGCGGCATCGCCGAGATGAGCCAATTGCCGCCGGAAGTTCGCGAACGCACCGATAACCTCGATGCCGTCGGCAACACGACCGCGGCGACCGGCAAGGGTTTCGCCATCGCCTCGGCGGCACTAACGTCGCTGGCATTGTTTGCGGCGTTCGTCGGGATCGCGGGCATCGAACACATCGATATCTACAAGGCCAACGTCCTGGCCGGCCTCTTTGTCGGCGGAATGATACCGTTCATTTTCTCGGCTCTATGCATTCAGGCGGTAGGTAAAGCGGCGATGGACATGGTGCAGGAAGTTCGCCGTCAGTTCCGCGAAATTCCGGGCATTATGGATTACACGGCACAACCTGAATACGAAAAGTGTGTCGCCATATCGACCAAGGCCTCGATCCGCGAAATGATGCTGCCCGGAGCGATCGCTCTGATCACACCGGTGCTCGTCGGGTTCACATTTGGCCCCGAGGTCCTCGGCGGCCTGCTCGCGGGCGTCACGGTCTCGGGCGTTTTGATGGGCATTTTCCAGTCAAATGCCGGCGGAGCCTGGGACAACGCGAAAAAATCGTTTGAAAAAGGCGTCGAGATCAACGGCGAGATGTTTTACAAAGGCTCGGAGCCGCACAAGGCTTCGGTTACCGGCGACACTGTCGGTGACCCGTTCAAGGACACCTCGGGCCCCTCGATGAACATTCTTATCAAACTGATGTCGATCGTATCGCTCGTCATTGCACCATATATCGTCGGCATCGGCGGTCATTAGGCAGTTTCGGAGCGAAACGCGGAAGAATAGATCAGGATCGGTCTTTGGCCGGTCCTTTTTTAATGATCTGGATATTCGAGATGATCATCCGCCCAGTTCGCGTTTTCTCTGACTTCGGAAACTCTCACGCTTGCCGCATCCATTCGAAAATGCTCGGCAACCGGCCTGCCGTGTCGCGGCATCAATAGCCTCTACATTCGATCATTGGTAAAATAGTCGGTTAATGAACTCCAACAAAATTATGCTAAAAAACTTCTCAGCGACCGCGCTCGCGTGCGTCACAATTGCCCTGTTCGCGGTGGCTCCAACGTTTGCGCAGGATGAATCGACCGCGATCGACAGCTCGAAGATACCGGCAAGTGCGAATTCGCTTGATGCCTTTGTTCCCGCCGGCTGGAAGATCGAGGAAAAGATCGAGGGCGACCTCAATGACGATAAGAAGTCCGATACGATCCTGAAACTGATCGAGGACAAGCCCGATACGGCCAAGGACGGCATGAAGACCGATCGCAGCAGGGCGCTCGTCATCGTATTTGCCGGCGGCGATGCCAAGTATCGACTCGCGGCCGTAAACGGCACTCTGCTGCAGTGTACTTCGTGCGGCGGGGCATTTTACGGCTTCGTGGACGCTCCGGCCAATGTCTCGATCGCAAAGGGCGTTATTGTCATCGAGCAGGATCACGGCTCACGCGACGTTACCGACACGACGTATCGCTTTCGCTTTGACCAACAGCCGAATATGTTCATCCTGATCGGATTCGACTACTCGACCCGCGACCGTGCGGCCGGCGGCGTCTGGACCGAGAGCACCAATTACCTGACCGGCAAGCGAATCACGACCGTCGACAAAGGTAAAAAAGCCACGACCAGAACCACAACGATCGCGAAAGACCGCATCGCCCTGGAGGCGGTCGACGGCGATAAAATGGACGCCGAAGCCACTCACCGTCTCGGTCTCGACTAGGCAAAAGACGTTTCCTGGTGCACCGTAACGGCGCTCCGCGAGTGTGCGTCGTCTAAGATCGCGGACAGCTGGCATTTGGCTGGAAAGGTCCTGCCGTTTTGTGCTACATTTTCTCGAGTGGCCGTTTCCCGCCTGGCCAACGTTTTCTTACAGATCATTTTCGTGTGAAGTGGCTTAACACACCACGATCCTTTTTTTCGTCAAAAAATATTATGAAGCTTAAATGTATTCTGCTCTTCGTACTTCTGCTCGTGCCGGCCTCGATCGGCTTTGCTCAAAAGAATCGCCCAAATCCGCTGTCCGGCACCTTTGTGTCCTCGCGGGTCGTCCACCGTGTCAAATACAACGATCAGTGGTGGATGGTCGTCTATGTCACGTTCAAAGTGAAGAACGGCCTCAGCAATCCGTTCAAACTGTACGCCTATTTCTATAACGACTCCGATGGAAAGCCATTGAAAGCGGGCAAAGACGTAAAATATCGAACGGTGGGCGGATTTGTGTCAGCCAGTTCTGATTTCACGCCGGCATATCAGGACGCAGACTATACAGAGTTTAAGATCTATGTCCCCTACGAAGCTCTGAACCTCGATTCGACGCCGGGCAATCTGTTCAATCTCAAATATTTCTTAAGCATCTACGACGACGTCGGCAAAGCCGAGGTCGCCAAATCTGGCTGGTACAAATTCAGCCTGAAGTACTAGAAATTCCCAAGCAAAATGAGACGGAGACTGCCTGAGATGGTGGTCTCTTTTTATTTTCGGTGATGAGTAACTTGTTGTTCGATAAATTGGCAGCACTCAGGGGTAATCTGATTTAGCGGCAACGTCATATACCCGCTCTTGGCGTACAAAAGCAACCACACATCAGAAAATTTCAAGATCTCGTCAAAGGCAGCCCATTTTAAATTCGTTGAACCAATGTCAGAATCTGTAATCACACCTTCATCCGAGAAGTTAAAAGTGACGCTCGGTTCATTTGCTTTGTCGAAAAAACCTTCAGCGGCGCGGAGACGAGCATAATAAACAAATATCAGGAAGGCCAATGCCGCCCCGAGCGTCAACGTGACAACCGTGAGTACGATCGACCAGAATCCGGAGATATAAGAAAGCAAGGGTAATAGCACCGCCACAAGTAAAGCAATGAAGAATGAGATGCCTAATCGCCTCGCCATATATTTATTCAGAGCACGGCGGACCAAGGGGCGGTCGTATTTGATGACGCAGGTACATGACATGTTACTTAACCGCCGTCGGCCATCAGGTTGACGAACCGCTCGAACAGATATTCCGAATCATGCGGGCCGGGAGCGGATTCGGGGTGATATTGGACTGAGAAAACGGGCAGTGTTTTGTGCCGCAGGCCGGCTACAGTTTGGTCGTTGAGATTGACGTGAGTGACCTCGATCTCCGCTGGCAGAGTTGCGCCGTCGACGGCGAATCCGTGGTTGTGCGAAGCGATCTCGATGCGGCCGGTGGTCAGGTCCTTGATCGGCTGGTTTCCACCGCGGTGGCCGAATTTGAGCTTGTAGGTCGAGCCGCCGAATGCCGAGCCGATGAGCTGATGTCCGAGGCAAATGCCAAACATCGGCGTCGCGCTCGCCGCAAGCTGTTTGATCTCGTCGATGACGGCGGACATTGACGACGGGTCGCCGGGACCGTTCGAGAGAAAAATGCCGTCGGGCTTTAGTGCAAGCACGTCCGCGGCGGTCGTCGATGCCGGCACGACCGTGACGCGGCAGCCAAATTTGGCAAATTCACGCAAGCTGTTTGTCTTTACGCCAAAATCGTACGCGACCACGTGAAACCGCTCTTCGCCCGCAGCCGAATAATCGTAATCGGCGGCTACGGTGACGGAGCTTGCGAGTTCGCGATTTGCCATTTCGGGCGAGTTTAGGACCTTTGCAAGCAGCGACGCGGCGTCGAGGTCGACGGTGGAGATCGCCGAACGCATCGCGCCTTTGTCGCGAATGTGGCGGACGAGAGCACGCGTGTCGATATGCTCGATCCCGACAATATTATTAACCTTTAGATAGTCCTGAAGCGACATCGTCGAGCGAAAGTTCGAAGCGATGCGGCTCGCCTCACGCACGACAAAGCCTTCGACCCACGGCCGCCGTGATTCGACGTCGGTTTCGTTCGTGCCGTAGTTGCCGATCAGCGGATACGTCATACAGACGATCTGGCCGGCATACGACGGATCGGTCAGGATCTCCTGATAGCCGGACATCGAAGTATTAAAAACGACCTCGCCAAAGGCTTCGCCGTTCGCGCCGAAAGATTCGCCTGTAAAACTACGCCCGTCCTCAAGCACCAGCAACGCTTTTCCCGAAGAATTCATTGCCTACTATTTTACCGTGTGAGGGCGAAAGGCGCGAAAAGGTATTGGAATTAAACTCGGCACGATTGCAATTAGCGATGATCGGGCGTGTGTGGATCTCTTTCTCATTCTCTGTGGCACTATGCGTTTTGATCTGTTGACGCACTA
>JBDTZO010000237.1:0-5570 GCA_040005135.1 Acidobacteriota bacterium
CTGGGCAGCGGGCCGAGTCGGCGGCCACGTTTCGGTCAGGCTCGACTGGTTCGCCGGAAAGGGAATCTATCCCGCCGCCGCCGGGCCGCGAACCGTCGGAGATCTCAAGGATGAGAACCAAACTCCGCTTTCCGATCACGACGCGATCGCTGTCGATTTCCGAATCTTGAAAGCGGTCGAATAGTATGCTAAAAAGTTGAAGTATTTTTACACTCAAAAGGATTGAAAGTGGGTTAAATAATGAGATCAATAATTCTGGTTGCGTTAGCATTTATGTTGGCTTGCGGTGTTGCATTTGCGTCGAAGCCATTGGTTTTGAAGATCGGCGAACTCAGTATGTCGAAGCCCGGCCGTTGTCTACTCGAGGTTGATGGAAAAAAATACATTTCCGGTGGGTGTCGTATTGAGCTGGAAAAGGGCGGCTCGTTCCAGATCTATGATCTCAAGAAACACGGGTATTTTGCGTATGTGGATGTGAATGGAAACACCGCTGAAGGATATTGGAACGAAGATCCAATGGCCACTCACGCCCAATCTCCGTTGGGTACGCTCATGCGCGATGGTGCGTGTTGGCAAAATGAGCGTGCAAAGGTGTGTGCGTGGCGTTAATGTTTAAGTATCGGGTCGTTTAGACTATCTGTTAACGAAAGGATAGACTTGGATTTATGGAAGTAGCATTTTGTCAGACGCTCAGCTTTAACGCTGACACATTCGAATACGACGTCGTCACGGCCGATAACGGCAACGCGTCGATCATCAAGTTTAAGGTTGACGACAAGGCATGCAGCCCTGGCGATGTCGTCGTCGTTCTCGGCGGTGACGAGATCACGTTTCACGGCATTATCGGCAAGATCGAGGACGGCTACGCATATGCGTCCGACCCCAAGGGTTCATTGCTGCCAGCGGGCGTTCAGTAGGTTTTTAGGGTGAGACCGAAATCCCTTCTGGGCCTCTTGCACTTTTTTGATTTACTTTTAGCTTTTTACATACATCGTGGGGATGTAGCTCAGTTGGCAGAGCGCTGCGTTCGCAATGCAGAGGTCGCAAGTTCGACTCTTGTCATCTCCACCAAAACGATCAGGCGAGTCGGGTAACTCGCCTTTTCTGTTCATTTAGCACATCGGAAACCGACGAAATCCTGTGAGCCGTTTACAGGATGAGAGTCGCGGTACGCAACTCGCAGATTCAGCGGCGAACCGCCCCAACTGCCGCCTCTGATTACTCGCCTGGTGGTCACGCTCAGATACCCGTCATTCTTGAAAGACGTATCGCCCGCGACGGGATCAGTTTGATCAGCGGACGAGTACGGCTGCCACTCGTCAACAGTAAATTCCCAGACGTTTCCCGCCATATCAAACAAGCCGAAGCCGTTGGCAGAGTAGCTTCCGACTAAAGTCGCTGCGTTCAATTTGCTGGCGGAGTAGTTGGCCTTTGTCGGATCGGCTATGGAGTCTCCCCACGGAAACGTCTTATTGACAAGACCTCCGCGAGCCGCATATTCCCATTCGGCCTCGGTTGGAAGTCGTTGTCCTATTGATTGACAGTAGGCGACCGCTGCGTACCAGCTAATATTTACTACTGGAGCCCGCTCTTTTCCGCCGGGGAATTTATTGCCTAACCAATCCTTAAGATAATTGCCGTTATTGAAAGCCGCCGGGACTCGCTCGGCCAGCCATTCGGGACGTTTCTCTAGAAATTTTGCAAATAGCTCATTCGTGACCTCGAACTTGTCCATATAAAACGGCCGGAGAGTGACCAAATGCTGCGGCGTTTCGGCTTCGATCAGCTCCGGATGCTTCAAGATCTTGAATGCGGCCGCAATCTCCGAGACCTTGGATCTATCCGTTCCCATCTTGAACGTTCCGCCAGGTATCAATGCCATTGGATCGTCCTTCGGCGGACGCGTCTGGGCGAACATTCCGACTGAAACAATTGGCACGATGAATAAAGCGGCTGAAAGAATATATTTAAACATCAATGTTAGAACACCGCGGCCTTCGGTAAAATGACAGTATAAAAATCGCCGGCGATACTAGCGGTCAACGGATTTGCTTTGGATCGATTTCTTTTTCAATCAGCGCTGTCACGATCCTTCCAACCGGGTAGATCCCAACTTTTTGATTTAGATAGTAAGGCGAACGCTCGTAGAAGAACCTCAGACGTGCTTGCGGGCTGCGGGCGAACGACGGGTCTAGCAGTTTTGCGTTGAATTCCTCTTGCAGCTTGGGGTCTTTGGCCAGCATTTCTTTAGCGAGCTTTTCGATCTGGTAGCTCTCCCCATATTCCTTTTGCTCGAAGACAGAATTGAAGAAACCCCAATAGACAAAGGAGTCTGGCCCCGTGGGCTCGAGCAGGTGAATGGCGACGTTAGCCGATTCCTGAGCCATGGGAACGATGATCGAGCCGGCGGCATAGGTTCGCGTTTCTTTGTAAACGACAGGTTTGCACGCGACGGTGACGCGATTTTCGAAAGAAGCGGCGGCCCATTTAGGCTCCGTCAATTTGTAGCTCTCCACCTCGAGGGTCATAGGATCTTTGATCGTCGTGAACTTGATACCGTGGAGTTTCAGTACCTCGATCACGTCCTTGTATTGCGGCGGCACGATGTAATAAAGAGGTGCCGCGACGGAACGATCGACTTTGCCCTCGTCGAATTTCGGGATCGTATATTCGTGCGGAGCCGTTCCATAAACAAGGCGTTTACCGCCGGAGATCTCGCTGTCCTCGAGCCTGTATTCGACACCCTTGAAGGCAAGAGGCGTTGAGCGATCGGTCGTGCTCAGAGCGAGCGGGAACTGGCGCTTTTCATCGTATGACTTGCCGCGTTCGATGGTTTGCGTGTCGGCGGTCACATTGGCGACAAAAAGGCTCTCTTTTGCATTGCCGACCTCTTCGATCGTGTATCGAAGAGTATCGTACGTGCCGCGGACCCGAGACTTATATGGTTTATAAACGTGCGTTTCGATCAGCAGGCCGGCTCGGTTTCGCAGCGGCGTGTAGCCGGTCGCAAATCGCGGTGTGGCGATAAACGTCGCAACGCCGCCCGTCACTTCACGGCCCGCAAACTCGATATAGTGGGTCAGCAGATTCCCTTCTTTTTCTACTTTTGGTACGACGTTGCCGTCAAAATGGTCGTCCATCCACTGTTTGATCGATGGCGAAACTTCTTGAAAATGAGCGTATTCGTACGTGACGTTGTACTGAAAATCGGCACCGTCCGTGACGTGGCAATCGATGAACAGGTCCGGATGCCATTCGTTCCAAAGTTTTAGCCATGCACGCGTTTCCGGAGCATCGGCTTTCATGTAGTCGCGATTGAGATTGAGATTGCTCGCGTTCGCCCTGAATCCCATTTGGTCGGGACCATTCTGGTTGATCCGCATGAAAGGGTTCGAATTTTCGTGGCCGTCGACATTATAGATAACCTCGAAAACGATGACGACGTTCTTCAAAAGATCGCTCCGAGTTTTAGTGATCGCGATATCGCGAAACAATGCGAGCCCCGCGTCCTTGCCGTCGATCTCACCAGCGTGAATGCCCGCCTGGACCAAAACGACCGCCTTCCCCTGTGCACGTGCCAACGCCGGCGTGAACGCACCGCCGCTCGCCGCGATCAGCAGCGGCATGTCCCGCCCCTCGCCGCTCTTGCCGTACGTTCGATAAACGACCAGCCCACCGGACGCCGCCGCCAGACGTTTGCTGTACGCAACCGCCTCGTCATAGGTCGACGTCTTTCGATAAAGCGTCTGTTCTGCAGTCGTCTGCCATGCTTCCGGTACATTTCCCATATCGCTTTGTGAATAAACGCTCGTGAAAAGAACAAAAGCCAACACGAGGGCATACATCAGTGTTTTCATACGACAAGATTATACGACGCATCGAGGTTCGATCGAACTTGTGGCAATGACTGGGTCACTAAGTGAATCACCTTAATATCTCACCTGAAAATATTTCTAATCAATAACTCGATTTTTTCGTACGGTCAGTCACTCATATCCATATGGGAAGTCCCCAAAGCCATCTGGTCCGAAACTCAGCGATCGTCATCAGACAAAGATCGCTGAGTTCAAAACTACATATCGATCCTCTTTGGTGTAGTTCAGCTTATCCATTTCTTTAAAAACAAATGAGGATAATTTTAAGCCGCCTTTCTGATACATTACTCGCAATATCTGTCGGCGGATATATTGAACTTGTGGCCGATCACGCCCACCGCTGGCTGCCTGGTCAAAATCACCGTATATCTTTATCACCAGATCATCATCTTTTTTCTTCTCAACAGCGTCTTCTATTTTGAGCTTAAAGTCAGCGGCGATCTTTTCCCATTCGGCATCAGTTTTATAAAGTTTTTCCGCCGCAACGCCCAAGGCTTTAGTAGATCTCTGAAGTTCCTCCGTTTTTTTACGCATTTCCGGCGTGATCTGGCGTGCTTGCTCATTAATTTCGGCAGCCGTTGGCGTCCTCCGGGGTGGAACATTATTTGATGTCGAATTACCCGAGGCGGTCGGGTTAACTAGGACCCCGTCTTTCCAAGTGCCTTCCAGCACTTTGCCGTCCACTTTGGTATATTGCTTTCCGTAGCCGTTATAGTTGTCGTCCTTCCACTCGCCGACGTAGTTACTGCCGTCCGGTTTGGTGTAAGTACCTTTGCCCGTTCTTTTGCCGGCGACCCAATCGCCATCGTAGGTGTCTTTGTTTTCGAATGTGAATTTGCCCTTACCGTTTAATGTGTTGGCGGCAAATTGGCCGGTATAGATGCCGCCGTTGGCGAATTTTAGTGTTCCTTTACCCTCTCTTTTGTCGTTGACCCAATCACCTTCGTAAACTTGTCCGTTCGAATATTTATATGTGCCTTTGCCGTTGTAATTATTATTGGCGAACTGCCGTGTATAGACATCTCCGCTCGCGAATGTCTGGGTGCCTTGCCCTGATTTCTGATCATTGACCCAATAGCCGTCATGGGTGCTACCGCCCGCATAAATCGTTTTGCCTTTACCATTACGAAAACCGTTGGCAAATTGACCGGTGTACACGACGCCGCTCTTGAATGCTAGCGTTCCTTGCCCTTCGCTTTTGCCATTAACGAAATTGCCTTCGTAAACGCCACCGTCAGACAAATTAGCCTTTCCGTATCCATTAAAGCAGTTACCGGAGACGCACTTGCCTGAATCGTCATGTTTCCCGGCGTTTTCCAGTTGCCGCTTCAACTCGGGGGTCATGATCGCATTTGCTTTATCTACATCTTCACGCGTTATGGTCGGGGTTTTATAGATCGAACCGGAACCCGTTGGCGTCGCAGCGGTGTTGTTGATCTTCGCGAGGGCGTCAGTCGCTTGTTTGTTTTTCGGGTCTAGTTGAATGGCTTTGTTTAGGTCAGCGATCGCTTCGGTCTTTTTGCCGAGGTTGGAATAAGAGATCCCGCGTTCGGAATAGACCGCGGACATCGGTGCGGCGATCTCAATAACTTTTGTGTAATCGGCGATCGCTCCGGCGTAATCCAATAGACGATTCTTCCCGATGCCTCGGTTCATGTACGCTTTGAACGCGCGTGGGTCCAACTCGATCACGCG
>JBDTZO010000051.1:0-1676 GCA_040005135.1 Acidobacteriota bacterium
GACGCCGATCGGCGTAACGCATCCGATCCCCGTTACGGCCACGCGGCGCGGTCGCAAAAAATTGTTGAGCATACGGCATTCCCCCTTGATCTAAGGTTTGAGGATAGCACCTTGCACGAACCCACGAAAATTGCGGCCGAAGGCTTGATCGAATCCGATGGCCTGGCTGACGTTTGGTGTATATTAATAATCGTTGGAGATCTCAAACAGATATGCTGACAATGAAGGTAAGAATTCAGTTTAACTTATTGATTTCGGCACTGTTACTGACAATTGCAGTTGCGGGTCAGACAATTCCAGAGTCGAGTCGAACATCAACTAAGCAGGCTCTTGATTCGGCATTGGTTTCGTTGTCACAGGGCCATCCGAATGACGCGATTTCCGTATTGACCGTTGCCATAAACGAAAACCCGCCGCTCGATGATTTGTACAAACTCATCGGTGCAAGGACGAAGTCGTACCGAGCAGCGGGATCGTTAAATGAGGCCGCATCGGATCTTTTACAATTGCTTTCGCAGTGTCGTTACGCTGAAGAGAAAGATGCTGAGATCCGTCGATTTTTTATGGGCGGCACCCCGGACGCAAATCGGACGATCATTGAATTTGCGATTTCGTCAATGCCGAACGAGTCATCCATTTTACGCGGAAGGGCTCAACTGAAATTTGCGGCAAAAGACTATTTAGGTGTCCTCGATGATTTGCAAATCTCGGCCAAAATTGATCCGGAGAATACCCCCAATATGTCCCCTTTGGTTGGGGAGACCCTCGTAACGATCAAAGACGACCCGAAGATCTTGACTTATATAAACGAGACGCTTGCGATTTACGAGGCTTTGGCAAGCGACATTCGTGCAAAACAAATACCCCTTCCGCCAGCGAACGGGGGGAGTCTCGGATCTAAGAAGCGTGCATTGAGGTCGGCATCGAACTCGATAGGAATGTTTCGCCAAGCAATATCGATGCTTCTGATAGATGTTCTGGTGGCGAAGGGAGAGGGGGAAGCGGCTGAAAAAGTTCTTTCGGGACTTGGAATGATCGAACCATTCCAAATGGGGTATCTTGCTCGTATCGAATATCTCAAGAAGCACGGACGTAAGGCTGAAGCACTTCTGGACGAGCCGAGGCTATTGCAAGTGAAGATCGACTCCCTCACTGAGCAGATCCAGGAAGATGATCTTTTTGTAACAAAATCGAGCAAGTTGCTGGAACGCGGAGATCTTTACTTCAAAGCTGGTTTGTATGATAGGGCCATAATCGACTATTCGAGTGCATCGAACCTTTATCCGAGTTGTAAAACAAAGGCGAATCAAAAGATAGCAGAAGTACTTCATAAGAAATTGGGGCCGAATACCCTTGTGCGCGTCCAATAGAGTGATCCGAAAATAGACGATTTATGAGAAAACCCGTAATAGCAGGAAACTGGAAAATGTATAAATTGCTCGGAGAAGCCGTCACAACGGCGCTAGAGCTAAAGCCTTTGGTGGCGAACGCAAATCACTGCGAGGTGGTGATCGCTCCAGTGTTTACCGCGATCAAGGCGGTCGCCGACCGATTGGAAGGTTCCAACGTAAAGGTCGCGGCCCAGAATTGTGCCGTGCAGAACGATTTTGGGGCACATACAGGCGAGGTCGCACCCGTCATGTTAAAGGACGCCGGCTGCTCGCACGTCATTATCG
>JBDTZO010000066.1:0-18738 GCA_040005135.1 Acidobacteriota bacterium
CATCGCCAGCACAAACTGCAGTATCAGCGAGAGCCACCCCAAAACCGCGAGAATACCGGCAATTACTCTTCCCATTTTATTCAAGCCGCGTTTGCGATCGCCGCGAGGACTTCCGCGTCGCTCGGCTTGAACAGACTGACGGCCTGCACTTTGTGATAAACGACCTTGCCATCGCCGTCAATGACGACCACGCCGCGGGCCGAGCGGCCCGGCAGCCATGATTTCATGTCGTATATTTCGGATACTTTGCGCTCGGTGTCTGCAAGTAGCCTCAACGGAAGCTGATGTTTGTCCGCAAACCCGCTATGCGATTCAACTGAATCGGTCGAAATACCGACCACCTCCGCGCCCGTCGCCTGATACTCCGACCAATGGTCCCTCACCGAACAAAGCTGCGCCGTGCAAACCGGCGTATTATCGCCCGGATAAAACAAAAGCACGACCGTACGCCCTTTGTTTTTACTGAGTGTCCAGGCGTTCCCATCGCCGTCTTTGAGGGTGAAATCAGGTACTTTGTCACCAACTTTCATAATTATTCTATCAAGCTTTTTCTGTCACTAGCTTGAATACCTCGATACCAAACCATGAGTATGATCGCATCCAAGATAATCACGGCGGAAACAATGCCTTTCGCGACTCGTTCCCAACGTTTGCCATACGTCATCACTACAAAATCGGACGCGGCGTTATCGGGCTCTAGAGCCAAATTATTCGCCTTGTCGTACTCGAAGCCGGCCGCATAGATTCCAATCGCCACAATGATGAGACACAGATTTGACACCAAGAGAAGTGCGATTTTTTTCTTCATTACTTCCTAACTGTCATCGCCTGTCCATAGGTTCCAAAAAGTCTCGGACGTCCTTAAACGGCTTCTCTGCGTCCGTGAAATCCGGCCGGTAATAGTGCGACGCTGACTCGTATTCCTGCATAAATCCCTCGTCAATGCCCATGTCGTGTAGCAATGAGACGGCCTCGAACCATTCGCCTTCGGAGATGCGGCGAGAGAGCAGGATATAGCGGTCGTCGGTCGCGGCTTTGTTTGTTGCATAGTACTGTGCCATCAGGGAAATGGCGGTTTTTGGTGAAAGCTCGTCGCGGATCCAGCGGAGATTTTCTTCGATGCCGGCGATGTCGTTTGGCAGAACGAGCAGGCGAATCATCAGGCCGCGCTTTAGCAGGCCGTCGTCGCCGAACACGAGATCGCTGCCCATTTGACGATGCATCTCGGTGATCGCGGCACGGGCGTGCTCCTTGTAATCGCGGACCTTCGAATATTGAAATCCGGCGTCCGAATCGGCGTATTTGAGGTCAGGCAGATAGATGTCGACGATGCCGTCGAGCAGCTGCAGCACCTCGACCGAATCGTATGCGTTGGTATTGTAGACGATCGGCAGCTTCAGGCCTTTTTCAGCCGCGATCAGAATCGCCCGCGCCATCTGGGGAGCAAAATGCGTTGGGCTAACAAAGCCGATGTTGTGACATCCGCGGTCCTGCAGCTCGAGCATCATCTCCGCGAGACGTTCATGCGTTATCTGGTTCTTTTGCTGCGTTTTCCAGGTTTGTGAGATCTGATAGTTTTGGCAATAGACGCAGCGAAGATTGCAGTTGCCAAAAAAGATATTACCAGCGCCGCCAGTGCCCGAGAGGCACGGCTCTTCGCCAAAATGAGCGGTGTAGCTCGACACGATCGGCAGCCGGCCGGAATAGCACGCCGCGATCTCGTCATTGAGACGGTCGTTGCCGCAATCCTTGGGACAGATCGTGCACGATGCTAGCATGGCCTCGAGAGCCTCGACGCGCTCAGCGAGCCTATTCTCCGCCAAGAGTTTTAGATACCTTGGAATCATTTTTCTGTTTGAGCCTGGCCGTCGCGGTGCCGCCGCGCTTTCCCTTTCGGGCGTATTTGCTGATCACGTCGGCCGGTGCGACAACATGGGCCAGTTCCCACGTAAAGTCCATCTCTGCATTGATCGTCGCGGTTGCCATTCGCGTCTCGCGTACGAGCAACAGACTCGAATACATCATAAAAATGATGCCAATTACGCCTTCTGCGATTGGCAGCCATCGGTAAACGCCGAATAGGGCGACGATCGCGATCGTCACGCTTGTCAATATAAATATGCCGATCGAATAATACAGCGACTCAAGGGCGCGCTGCAGCAGCCGGGAACGACTTGTGACCTTATCGATCAGATCGACGACAACTTCGACCCGCTTTTCGTATAGCGGCACCTCGTCCGGCTCGTCGACGTATATTAATTCGCCCAGCCGTACCTCTAGCTGTCTTACGCGGTCTACCACGCGGCCGAGCCGGGTCGATGTCGAGAGCACGAGTGAACCCGAAGCCGTGATAAGCAATGTCGGGGTGACCATCGCTGTCAGGAACTCGATCGTCGCGTTGATCGCCTGAGGATTAACATTTACGAGATCGCCAGCCGCCATATGGATTACGTCAATTCTAGCGCAACCAAACCGGATTGCACTCAGTAGCGTCATGGCGCCACGTATACCAGACGTTTTGATTGGAAACCTTTAGACTTGAGCCGGCTGCGGGCGGGTCGAGGCCGCATCCCGCTTAACGCGCTTGACCTCGGCGGCCATCTGGCCGGTCAGCATAAATGAGATCATTTTGAAATCGCTTATAAAAGACCAAAAAGGGTATCGAAAACTTGCGGGCCTATTCTTTTCGATCACAAAATGCGCGAACCACGCAAAACCATATCCGGCAACAAAAAAGACGGGAAAGTAATACCACTCGCCGCGAGCCACAAAAAACGCCAGTAAAAATAGACCTAAGGTTGTGCCCACAAGGTGCAAGAACCGCGTGAGCGGCTTGCTGTGTTCAAATACGTAAAAGTCCCAGAATTCGGCATAGGTCTTCGGGTTTGTGGTCAAGGCTCACCTCCATTTTCCCGAATGTTAGTACCTTATGCAGCGCGTTTCAATTCGACGGCGGCTTTTTCTGGCTCGAAGACGCGGACGTCGGTGGCGAGGCCGAGCTTTTCGAGTGCGCGGATAGCGATCCAGTTCATGTCGAATTGGTACCAGTCCAGCCCGTGACGTGCAGAATTTGGCGACATATGGTGATTATTGTGCCATCCCTCGCCAAACGTTAGGAGGGCTACGAACCAATTGTTGGTCGATAGGTCACCGGTGTCATGTGGCCTCTGGCCGTAGATATGGGCAAGTGAATTGACGAACCACGTCGTGTGCCAACCAATTACTACGCGGACAAAAACGCCCCACACGACCATCGACCAGCCTCCGATCGCGAACAGAATAAACGCGGAAATAATAATTGGCAGATAAAAATAACGTGAAATGAGAGCGTGTCCCTTATCTCTAAGTAGGTCGGGAACGTACTTTTTCATCGTCGCGGCGTCGTGGTCCTGAGCGGTGCCCAAGACGACCCAGCCGATCTGTGCCCACCAAAATCCGGGCTGGATCGAATGCGGGTCTTTGTCGGTATCGGTGAACGCGTGATGCATCCGATGCGTCGCGATCCATTTATCCGGCGGATCCTGCATCGACATCGTCGCAAAGATGCTCGTCACATACTCGATCCACTTCGGGGCCTTAAAGCTGCGGTGGGTCAGCAATCTATGCCAGCCGAGACCGACGCCGAGACTGCCGACGATCCAGTTTCCGATCAGCATCGCCGCAAAATTGGGCCAGCTGAACGTGAAAAAAGCCGGGATCGCGAGAAGGTGAAACGAAACGACGATCGCGACGTTCTTCCAGTTCGGCCCGACGCGGGGCTTTTCAAATTCGAGGACGTTTTGCATTAATAATTACGTCAATACCGCTAAAATAAACCATTTATAGCGTAACAGGTCGGCGGACAATTAGATTGTAATAGATTTGTCAGAAGGGAATTTGGAATCGGATCGAATGAGATACCCGCGGATAACATGATCAATCGACCGATTCCGCGATCGCCCTAAGTCTTAAATTTCGTCCAATGACAAACTTGCGCAAGTGTCGCTCTATAAACGTTTTATCCGCGACTCTTCCCAAAATGCCGAAGGGCGACGTCCAATTGAGAATATCGCGCATTAATGTCTTACCGCCGACGTCAACGAACTCGTGTGTGTGCCTGAACGCGCGAAATCTACCTTCAATCATCTTGTCGACAAAGCGTCGCCCGTGTTCTAGCTCAACAACCTTTACGGTAAGGATTTGCCGGAAGCCAAGATGTTTTCCCCGAAACGTCACTATCTGGCCCAACTCAACCGTTCGGTGCGGGGCGGCCGATTTTATATCATTGCCGGAAGGAAATGAGCCTTCGGCAATTACGCGCTCATCGCGAACCAAGCCCAAGCATGTCGCGGGAGGAGCGTCGATAAAAATTTCGATTATGATCTGCGGCATCTTAAGTCGCGGAATATAAAGCCAAAAGAGCGTCTTCTGAGCTTGTTTCTACGTTAATATTCCGCCGATTCTAGTTAGAGCTGCAAATCGAAGGATCGATCGACGCCTTCACGGGCCGTGTGGGAACGCCACTGACGCACGCGGGCGATTCACTTCTTACCAGTCAGGTGAAAGCCCTGCGTATGCGGGCACTGATACACGCTCAGCCCGACACCTTTTTCCTTTGAGGCAATTTTTGCACGCTGCTTCGCACCGTCTTTTGTGTCATAAAGCGCTTTTGGCATGCCGTATCGGTCCAGGCACTTGCATCCTATTGTGCTCGGCGTCTGCCGTTCGGCCGGAGAAAGATGCCACGCACCGCACCGTTCACATTCGTATGGGACAAGCTTCTTTCGATAAGCGGTATTCGCATATTCGGCTGCATCTTGCGCTTCTCGCCGGGATGGGTATTCGGACAGCGGCTGACCGCTGTGTCCAAAACATGTTGCACTCTTTATCGACGCCATAAACTCGTTAGGATCGCTTTTCAATATTAACAAACTTGGCAATCGAAAGTACTCAGTACTTGTTTCGCGCGTTCACCTTCGCGAGCTTTGCAAAAAATAATACGGCGGCAAAGCCGAAGCTTGCCGCCGTAACGCTTTACTCGTCGCAAACCTATGTTTTTACCGCAAAGATCTTGACGCTCGCCGCATAGTCGTTCACGTCGTACTTGCGAAGCAAAGCCGCGAGTTCGTCGTGCAAAGCGGCGTCTGTTGGCGATTCAGCCGCGGGCGAGCAGCAGCTCGATGTGATCGAAATCGGCGTCGGCGTGCAGCAGGAGACATCATCTGTCGCCGGGGTGCAGCAGGACGACGCCGCAGATGCGGCCGCTTTCTCAGCCGCCGGCGGCGGGCAGCAAATGGACGTGTTCTCGGCCTTGGCGTATGCGTTTAGGTCCGCGCCCGAGTCGATGATCTCGACGTGCGTCAATCCTGCGTCGGCGAGCCCCTTTTTGTAATCGTCGATCGTTATAGCGCCGGCGATGCATCCGACATACGCGAGAACATTTTCGCCAAGCTCTTGCGGGAGCTCTTTCTTTAGAACGATATCGCTCACCGCTAAGCCTCCGCCGGGTTTCAAAACTCGTGCTATCTCACGGAAGACAGCCGGTTTGTCCGGAGCTAGATTGATCACGCAATTGCTGATCACGATATCGGCTGTCGAGTCCGCAAGCGGTAGGTCATCGATAGTCGCGAGGTGAAACTCGACGTTGTCGTATCCCTTGCCGTCATTGGCTCGTGCCGTGTTCTTTTTGGCAAGCTCGACCATTTCAGGCGTCATATCGATGCCGATAGCTTTACCGGTCGGGCCGACTTTCTGAGCCGCGAGAAATACATCGAGCCCGCCACCGCTTCCTAGATCGATGACGACCTGGCCGGGCTTGAGGTTCGCCGTCGCCGTCGGATTGCCGCACGACAATCCCATATTCGCCTCGGCCGGAATGGACGCGAGTTCGTACGGCGTGTACCCAAAAGCCTCAGCCACCGCCTTAACGCCTTCCTGATCCGACGACAAGTTGCTGACCGCCACCGCGCCGTACTTATTCTTTACCGCTTCTGTAGTTTTCGTTGACATATCAATACCTCTGAATTTTCTAGAATACTGTCCACGTCATCATTTATGTCTATGCGTAAATGATAATTCAAACGTATACCCGTTGAACTGCAGTTGTCAAGCTTTAATTATGTGAAAGCGTAAGTGTTTTTGTTTCGAAGTAATGCCTCAGTCCGCGAATGCCACGCTCAGCTGTTTTAGGGGCATCGATTTTTTGGTATCTAGGTCGTCGATTCCGGGGCGGTTAACGTAGTTGTAGAGGATGTCGCGTTGCTGGGGTATGTAACCGGCCTCACGTATTTGAAATCGGAGTTCGCGTTCGCTGGCTTCGTTGTTGGCTCCGGCGGCGGAGACGACGTTTTCCTCGATCATTATCGAGCCCATGTCGTCGGCACCGAATCGTAGGGCGGTCTGGCCGAGGCGAAGGCCTTGTGTGAGCCACGACGCCTGGATGTGCTGAAAATTGTCGAGGAACAGGCGGCCGACAGCGACCATCTTGAGGTAAGCGAGGCCCGTTGGCTCCTCGGTGATCTTGCGGCCGAGAGCCGTGTTCTCACGTTGGAACGTCCAGGATATGAATGCCGTAAATCCGCCCGTTTTGTCCTGTAGATCGCGGATCCGCTGCAAATGTCGTACGCGATGCTCGACCTTGTCGCCGATGCCGAACATCATCGTCGCGGTCGTACGCAATCCGACCTGGTGGGCTGCCTCCATAACGTCGAGCCATTCCTGCGTCGTGCATTTGGTTGAAACACGACTGCGTACCTCGTCGTCGAGTATCTCGCCGCCGCCGCCGGGCATCGAGTTTAGTCCGGCGTTCTTTAACCGCTGCATGATCGTCACGTAATCAAGGCCCGAGATCAGCGAAATATTGTGGATCTCAGGCGGCGAAAAGCAGTGTAGCTGAAATACCGGATATTTGGCATGGAGCGTTCTCAAGAGGTCCTCATACCATTCAATATTAAAATCTGGATGCAATCCGCCCTGCATCAATACGCCCGTGCCGCCGAGCTCGATCGTTTCATCGATCCGTTTTTCGATCTCGTCGATCGAGTGGACGTACGTGTCCGGTTTGCCCGGCCGACGGTAGAAAGCGCAGAATGTGCAGACTACGTTGCAGACGTTGGTATAATTGATGTTGCGGTCGATGATATACGTAACGACGTCGCCCGGATTATTCCGCTGGCGGATCTCGTCGGCGGCAACGCCAATGCGGGCAATGTCGTTGGATTCGAGCAGTGACGTACAGTCGTCCGCGGTTAGCCTTACGCCGGCTATCGCCTTATCGAGAATTGGTTGAATGACGGGTTCCATTAGCCTATATTTTATCAAACTACCCTGATAAACCGTAAGACGGGGGCGATAAGCTCAATGTGCGAGTGCTAATTTCAATGGCGAAGAGACAAGATCACGTAAAATTCAAGACCGAGATCACCCATTCCTCGACGGGTTCGGGCTGGCATTTCCTGATGATCGATAAAAAGATCGTCGATAAGTTCGGCTTTCCCGACAAGTTTAAGCGCGTCATCTGTTCTATCAACGGGTCCGGCGGATTCCAATGCGCCCTGCTGCCATGGCAGCAGATGTTCTACATAATTGTAAATAAAAAGAAGCGCGATGCTCTCGGCATCGTCTCGGGCGACATTGTCGATGTTGAGCTCGTTCGGGACGAGAGCCAATACGGCCTGCCGATGCCTGAGGAATTTCGTGAGGTGCTCGATCAGGATCCCGACGGCGATAGGTTGTTCCACGCCCTAACCAAAGGCAAACAGCGGAGCGTCCTCTATCACATCGGGAACGTTAAGGATATTGACCGCCGTATCCACGTCGCACTCATCTTCGTCGAACACCTCAAGAACAACGACGGAAAAATTCTAAACAAAATACTAATGGAGGAGCTCAAGCGGCCGATCTTTTGACGCACGGCCCTTGGGCTAAACCGGCAGACGAGAGATCTTTCGCTCGAGTACTGCTATTTTATTTGGCTGCGCGATCCCGAGCTTTGTGCTCCATGCTGTTTCCAGATCGTCAGTGCCGCAATGAATTCATATTTTGCGTGATCGAGTAATTCGCGGCGCTTCTGCGGTAATGCGGTCTGCTTAGCGACTGCGGAATCGAAGTTGCCGAGCCGAACAAGATAAAAGCCCCGCAACGATTCGCCATAGCCCTCGTCTTTTTGACCTGCGATCACGTCTATTTCGCGAGCGGAGTTTGCGTACAGAAGGCGGGCTTTTTCAGGCTCGCTCCCAACCAGCAGTTCGTCGGCGAAGGCAAATTTTACCTCCCAGCGCTTTTCGACAGACGTTCGCTGATCGGCTGCGGGAAGCCTTCTGTGTAAATGGGCCGCACTCGAACAGATCGGGTGCGGCTCTTTAGTTTTTGTTATATAAATCGAAGCCGTTCGTTGCGGGCGATCAGATCATGCTTTGCGGCCAGCTCAAAATAAAGCGCCATTCCCGCAGCCATCGACTCGTCGACGGTGTAAGAGATGTTTTCCGTCAAATAACGTTTCATCTCGTCGCGGCTGAGGCCCGTGTCCGAGGCGTAATTGGCGGCAATTCCATCTGTGTGAGCAAGCCCCTCGTCCCGCGCACCCGCGAGGTCGATCGCGATGTTTTGGCGTCGCGTCATCCACATCGCGAAAACGAACCCGAGCCCAGTATACCTTCGCCACAGCTCAGCCAGGTCGAATGTACGGTATTTCGACCCCTCCTTTTGCGACGAGAGCCGCAGGGCGGGGTCGCCGATGATCAATGCGGCGTCGGACGTCTCGAGCATCGCATCGATGTCCGGGGAGGCCTCAGCCCACAAGGGTTCAGTCCCAAAAAATTCGCGAAAAATGATCTTGCTCAAAGCAGCTGACGTCCGCGACGACTCGTCAAGCGATACCGAACGAGCCTCCGAAAGCTCGCCGCCTCTTGTGACCAGGCAAACGCTGCGGACGCTTTTCGCGGCCCCAACACAAACCTCTGGAATTAGGCGTACGCCTTCGATCATCTGGTAAGCGATTACAGGCACGAGAGCGGCGTCGACACGATCCTGAGCAAGCAGTTCGGCTGACCGGGCCGGTGCCGTGTCCATGATCAACTCGGCCTTCCCCTGATTTTCGCCGTACAGGAATGACCAAACGAGCGGAGCGGTATTTGAGTAGCTCGATGCCGAGATGCGCGGTGTGTTCATGACCCAGCGAGGATGTCCTGGAATTCAGGCTTACGATCGATCACCTTTTTCGCGAATGGACATGCTGGAACGATCTTGAGTCCGTTCGCCCGGGCGTATTCGACCGTCGCTGCGACCAGTTTATCGCCAACGTGCTGGCCGCGTAGTTTTTCGTCGACCTCGGTGTGGTTGATCGTGATCTGGCCGGGCGACGAGACGAAATATTGCAATTCGCCAAGCTTTTCCCCGTCGATGTCGACAACGAACGAGCCTTTCCTCTTATTAGATTCGTGTTTTATTTCCATTGTACTTTTAGCCTAGATACAAACCAGCCCGCAATGCAAATCTTGAACGGTCAGGCCAAGTACATTATCCTCTAACAATATGAAAATTCGCACGATCGCGGCGCTCGTTTTTGTAATTCTATTTGCCTCGACCTTGTTCGGCCAGGGAACCGTCGTGGTGATCGATCCAACCGTTCCGGCAAAGGAAAGCAAACTCACCGTCAACGAGCAAAAGTTGTTCGATAAAGTCGTCGTGCCCAAATTCAAGGCCAAATACCAGGACGAAGGCTGCCAGGTCGCGCCGGAGATCGCAGGCGCCGTCGATGGGGCTTTCACAATAGCGGCGGCGAAACAGCGACTCGTATTCTTTCAAGCCTGCCAGACGGGCAATGGCCTCGGGATCGTCGGCCTTGTGGTCATACAGAACGGCAAGATCATCGCCTCGTTCGGTTCCGACAGCGGATGGTCACTCGATGCGGGCGTATTGCCGGACATCAACCGCAACGGCCTCGATGAATTTACGCTTTCCTACGGCGGAGGTATGCATCAGGGCGAGGGCGGAACGGGAGTGGACATAATGGAGTTCGAGGCCGGCCGGCCGAAAGGCCTCGGGTGGTTCAAGGCTGAGGAGTTTACCGATACCGAGGCAGTAAACGTTTGGAAGGTAACGGCCAAACCCGGCTCCACTCCGCTTTACTTTAAACAAAAATTCACCGCGGTCGGTGAAAATAAGTGGCGCCGCGTCGGGGTAAACGCTCCGCTCAGGTTGACCAAGGCAAACGCGGCATTTGAGGTAGTAAACTAATGAAGATCTACGATATTACGGTCGCGATCAGTGCCCGAACGCCAATCTACAAGGGCGATCCCGGTGTCGAGATAACGTCGTTCAAGTCGATTGCAGCGGGAGCGTCCGCTAATGTTTCGCACATCGCGTTCGGCGTCCACACGGCGACGCATGTCGACGCGCCGAGCCACTTTATCGAAGGGGCCAAATGCGTTCATCAACTCGATCCTTATAAGCTCATCGGCCCTTGCCGTGTGGTCGAAGTTCCGGCGGACTTGATCGCCATCGAGCCGGAGCACGTCGGCGATCTCCGAGGCGTCGAACGCGTGCTGTTCAAGACGCGGAATTCGGAATTTTGGGCGTCTTCGGAGGATGGCTTCCGGAGCGATTTTTCTTACCTGACGCCGGCGACCGCGAGGTTGCTCGTTGATAACGGTATTGTGTTCGTCGGCATCGATTACCTCTCGATCGAAAATAGCGATGCGACCGGCCATCCGGTGCATCTTACGTTGCTCGAAAAAGAGGTTGTCATCCTAGAGGGCGTCGATCTCCGCGGCATCGAACCAGGCGATTATGAGCTTATTTGCATGCCTTTGAAATACGATGGCTCGACCGGCGACGGTTCGCCGGCGAGAACATTCCTACGAGAGATCTAAACTAGATAGAAATTACAAGACTTAGGAGGCAAACACATGGGAAAACTCGGACTAGCTACTTATGCGTTGATGGTTTCCATTGTTCTGTGGGGGATACTGCTTGGCGGCGGTATCTATTCGATGATGGTCTATTTTCCTGCATATCTTTCGCATTTGCCTGAGTCGGCAGTTGTGGTTACGGGTCCGTATGGGCTAAACGAGGGAAGCTTTTGGCTCTCGATCCATCCTTTGGTAATTCTTTCGTTTATCGTTTCGTTAACCTTAAATTGGCGGAACCGCGGGCGTCGGCGATTGATCGGAACTGTCTTCGTCGTGTACGCGTTGATCCTCGTCGTAACGCAGGCCTATTTTTTACCTGAATTGTCCGCATTTCGACAAAGCGCGCAATCAGGCATATCGAACATCGAATGGCAGCAGCGCACCGGTCGCTGGCAACTCCTGAACGCAGTTCGCGCGGTCGTCATCCTTGCAAATTTCGTCATGCTCCTGTTGGCATTGGCCAGACCGGGAACTACAAAGCAGTTGCTTTTCGACGCGTAGGTCGAAATGAGAAAATAGCTTTGAGCACCTATAACGACAAAACTTATCGCGACCGTGTCTACAAATTAGTTTGCGAGATACCAAAAGGTAGAGTAATGACTTACGGCCAGATCGCGTTAAATTTGGGCGAAGGATATACGGCCCGGGCCGTCGGCTACGTGATGCACGCTTCTGAGGAGGGCGTGCCTTGGCAGCGCGTGATCAATTCGCAAGGGAAATGTTCGACCGGACGGCTGACCATCCCGCTCAACCTGCAGCAGGAGATCCTCGAGGCCGAGGGCGTAGTATTTAGCCGCAGCGGAAAGTGCGATCTTAATAAATTTCGTTGGTTTCCCGATGGGTTTGAGCCCGATGAGAGCGAGGAGACGATCCTTTTCGAAAGATGATCGCCAGCGGCCCTACCTTCCCCATTTCAGCTTATCTCTCAAAACATCAAAATAGTTTCGATTTGCAGGCTGGACCATGTTGAATGTGGTCCGGCTTTTGCGAATAACGACGACATCGCCGGCGTCGAGCGGATAGCCGGTCTGGCCGTCGAGCGTGAGAACGACGCCTTCGTTGACGTTCTGGACGGCGACCTCGATCCGTGCGTCGTCGGGCACGACGATCGGCCTGTTGGTCAAAGTGAATGGACAGATCGGCGTTATTACAACGGCGTTCATCGTCGGGTAGATGATCGGTCCGCCTGCCGAGAGGTTGTAAGCCGTCGATCCGGTCGGTGTCGCGACGATCAGCCCATCGGCACGGAACGTATTGACGAAAAGTCCATTCAGCGTGACATCGATGTCGATGATCCTGGCTAGCGCCGATTTATTGATCACAATGTCGTTGAGCACGCGGCCATTGGCCAGGCTCCGGCCGTCACGGATATGTTCCGATTCGAGCATGACGCGCCGGTCGATCTGATAATCGCCGGCGAGGAACGCTTCGAGCGCCGGAAACATTTCTTCGATCCGGAGATCGGTCAGATATCCCAAGCTGCCATAATTTACGCCGATGATCGGCACGTCGCACTCGCCGATAAGACGCGCGGTCGATATCATTGTGCCATCGCCGCCGAGGACAACGACCAGATCGACGTCGAGCGGCTCAGACTGTTGGTTGCGTTGTTCGACATCCGCGTCAGGTTCGACTACCCGATCCACACCGCGTGACCGCAGCCACGTCGAGAGCTGCGCGGCGGTTGCGGCCGCTTCCGGATGGTTTGGCTTGACGACGATCCCTACCGATCTGATCTGTTTGGCTTCCATTTCTGTTGACGCGTTCGCTCCAATCATCGGGTAAATGACGCTAAAGTTCAAGCATCTCTCGCGTTCCGGCACGGAACTGAGGTGCCGGAATAATTTTTGCGTTGGTTTTCCGACGCGCTTTTGTTAGAATTGCGGTTTGTTTGTCTAGGCATTCAAAACTCCGATCCTGACTCAAATAGGTAATAATCGATGCTTAAGTTTTTTAACCGTCTTGAAAAGACACGAAATTTCGTGCTTCTAGTTTTTGCGATCCTGATGGTCGGCAGCCTTGTGCTCTTCTACGCCCCGACCCAAGGCGGCCTCGAATCGAATCTTGGCCGCAGCAAGGAAACCGTCGCTTCTGTCTCCGGACAAACGATCTCCCTTGGCGACGTTGTCCGCCAGCAGGAGAATTACAGCCGATACTCGCAGGGGCGCCCGTTTCCCGCAAACTTGGTGCTGGATAGCTTGATCGGCTCGCGCATTGCGCGTGTTGAGGCGGAGCGTCTGGGATTGACCGCAAGCGACAAAGAGGTTGCTGATGCAATTCGCGAGCAGATGAAAAAGCCCGACGGAACGTCGATAGATCAGGCGACCTATGAGCAAAACGCCATCGAGCAGTCCGGCAGCATCGGCGAATACGAACAGGGCATCCGCGATGACCTGAGCGCGAAAAAGCTCGAGGCGTTTATCACGGCTGGCGTTACGGTGTCAGATGACGAGGTACTGAGCGATTTTCAGAAAAAGAACACCAAGTTCGACCTTTCGTACGTCTCGATCGACCCGGCAGAGCTTTCAAAGACGATCGTTCCGACCGATGCCGACCTGAGAGACTATTTCGAAAAGAATAAAAAGAGCTATTACATCGCATCGCCGCAGAAGAAGATCAAATATATCTTCGTCAATACCAACAAGATCGGCGAAAAATTACCTATCTCGGATGCCGACCTCAAGGCAGAGTATGACAAGCTGCCGGCGGATAAAAAGATCGGCGGCGTGCTCGGACAGGAAATCGTTCTTCGGGTAGCCAAGCCGGACCTGGACGGCGTCGTCCAAGCTAAGGCCGCTCAGCTCATCCAACGTCTCAAGGGCGACGGTTCCCAGCCTGTGACGGAACAGGCGTTTGCGGATATGGCCAAGGGACAGTCTGAGGATCCGGCAAGCGCGAGCAGCGGTGGAAAGCTCCGCGGGCCCGTTAAGGAAAACCTGAACAAACCCGATGATCCGTACCAACGTTTGCTTAAAATGAAGCCGGGCGAAATTTCCGAACCGATCAGTTATCAGAGCCGGTACTTTATCCTGCGGCGCGGCGAGGATGTTCCAAAGTCGTTCGAAGATGCCAAAAAAGAGATCGAGGTCAGCCTTCGCAATCGCAGGGCATATTCCGTTGCCGCCGATCTTGCTCAAAGGATCGACGATACGCTCAAGCAAAACAAGGACATCCAGAAGACCGCACAACAGTTTGCCGCCGAGGCCAATTCGACGCCGGCCGAAATGATAAAGGAGACGCCGTATATCAAACCGAGCGACGACGTTCCGAACATCGGCACCTCGCCGCAGTTCGAGGACGGCATCCGGCCGCTCGAGACCGTCGGTGACGTCGGCGAAAAGACTCCGATTCAAAACGGATTTGCCATCCCGATGCTGGCTGACCGCAAAGAGCCACGCGATGCCGAGTTCGACGAGGTCAAGGCCCAGATCACGGACGTCGTAAAGCTCGAAAAGGCGAGAGCGCAAGTCGAGCAGATCGCCAACGCCATTGCCTCGGGTTCGCCCAACGCCGCTGCACTCGTGGCAGCCGCGGCCGCCAAGGGGCTCAAGGCGAAGGAGCAAAAGAACTTCATTCTCGGCTCGCCGCTTGGCGAGGGCCCGACCGCGACGACCAATCCTGAGATAGAGGACGCGATCTACGCGATGAAGGTCGGTGACGTCACGAAAACGCCGTTGCGAATGGGTGAGAATTGGGTAGTCGTCGGCGTAACAAAGCGTGAGGAAGCCAGCACGGCGGACTTTGCCAAAACGCGAAGTACGCTGATCGAACAGATGCTCGCTAAAAAGCGAAACGCGGTTTTCAGCGACTATCTGGCCGCCACGAAGAAAAAGCTTGAGGAAAGCGGAAACATCAAGATCTACAAAGATGTACTTGCCAAGGTCAATACTGCCGCAACCGGCGGTGCACCGGCTCCTGAAGACGGGCAGTAAACTTCGGGCTTACCATTAAAAAGGATGGGCGGCATGTTCACGTGCCGCCCTTTTTACGTTTTGAAATATTCTCTTCGTGCTATTGATTAGTTGCCAACAACGGTGTGCAAGTTGACGGGCTTTCGAGATCCAGTCACGTCCACGGCCGCGTTCATACTTCAAAAAAGCATTCACACAAGGTTCGCGGACCGATGCGTGTCGGAGCGAGCTGACGATTCTGGTCGCCGCAAATGCTTCTGGAGTTCTCTGTGACGCTCCGACGGACATTCCGTACGAGCAAAGGCTGCAGCGGTAATAAAGGTTCCCCGTCGGAAGGTAAAAGAGGCCATTTCAGCGTTGTCGCTGCAATGGCCTCTTTTATATCGGTGCTTACGAAAACTACTTCCCGTGAAGGTTAGCAAAGTACCAGTATGTTATGCCGATCCATATAAGCATATTGACTCCCGACAGTGCCAGGCCGATGGTCTTCGTACTCGCCGGGCGAGCCTTTTGCGAGCTCTTGCCGTACATCAGCATGTAGACGAGCGCCGTGGTCAATATCCACGCAAAGAGCCTGATGCCGAGGTTGACCGCAATATTATCGGCGATCTTTTCGCCAGGCTTGAGGCCTAGCCCGAGGCTGTCGGACGGCATCATTACCTGATAGATCGTCACTGCGATCACCAGGACCATGCCGATCATTGCCGCGATCGGAGCCTTATAGCCCGCGGGCAGGTCGTCCGCGTCGGTGCCCTCGACCGCCAAACGGCTGTGCGTATAGCTGTAGCCAAAGTAGACCACCAGCCCAATGGCCATCCAATCGATAAGGCGGATCCATGTGTCGAGCGGCAAGCTGTTCATGAGAAACGCCGCCGAAACCACCGTCGCGATCGGGATAAAGGGCGAGAGAGGAACCCTGAACGGGCGGTTCAACGCGGGGTTCGACGATCTTAGAATAATGATGCCCGTTCCCACGATCACAAAGGCGAAAAGGGTACCAATACTCACAAGCTCACCGAGCAAGCTGATCGGCACCACGCCGGCCAGGATCGCCACAACTGTTCCGGTGATGGCGGTGGTGATATGCGGCGTTTGGAATTTCGGATGGATCTTGGCGGCCCAGGCCGGGAGCAAGCCGTCCTTGGACATTGAGTAAAACACTCGCGGCTGACCCATTGTCATCACGACCATTGTTGAACTCAAGCCGAGAACTGCTCCAACCTTAATTATAGTTGGAAAGGCAGCCAGGACGGTGCCCATTGTCGTTCCCTGTGCCTGCTTTAGGGCCGCGTCGATCGCGACCGCGATCGGTGCGGCAGCATTGGTCAACTCCTTGTAATCGACCAACCCGACCATAATGCCGGAAACCAGGATATAGAGCACGGTACATATTGCGAGTGAACCCAGAATGCCGATCGGCATATCCCTTTGCGGGTTCTTGGCTTCTTGGGCAGCGGTCGAGACCGCGTCGAAACCGATATACGCAAAAAAGATCACGGCCGCACCTGTAATGACGCCGCTAAATCCATATGGAACAAACGGGGAACAGCCCGGGAGGCTAGCAGGACAGGGCGGACTGAAGATGTTTCCCGAGTTAACATAGCCAATACCAGCGACGATAAAGAGGATCACGACGACCACCTTTACCAGCACGATCACGGAGTTAAAGCTGGCAGACTCTTTGATACCGCGGATGAGCAGCAGCGTGACCCCAATTGCAATAAGCACACCGGGCAGGTTGACGATACCGTGGACGGAGCCACCGTCAGCGAGAGGGATCGATTCGAACGGCCCCTTGCTTAACGAGAGCGGAAAGTTGATCCCGAGAGTGTCGCGGAACAGGCTCACCACGTAACCGGACCATCCGACCGCGACAGTTGCCGCGCCAAAAGCGTATTCGAGAATGAGGTCCCAGCCGATGATCCAGGCGACAAATTCGCCGAGCGTACCGTAGCCGTACGCGTACGCCGACCCGGAAATTGGCACGCTCGCCGCAAATTCCGAATAGCAGAGAGCGGCAAAGGCACTGACGATACCGGCGATGATCATCGAGATGATCACGGCGGGGCCGGCATGCTTGCCGGCGGCTTGGCCGGTCAGTACGAAAATACCGGTACCAATGATTGCTCCGACACCGAGCATCGTGAGGTCGAGCGCGGTGAGCGTCTTCTTTAAGGTATGCTCACCCGTTTCCGCCGCCTCGGCGATGATCTGTGAAATTGGTTTAGTCGCGAAAAGTGACATGAAAACCTCCAGAAAGTGAATTAACTACGATTCGTTCGTTGCGTCGCCCGGCATTCCGGCGATACTTCTCCAAATGAAATAGACCGGCACGCCAGTCAGGACGATCAGCAATCCAGGCCACGTGGCCGTCGTCTGATAGATGAACAAAACTACAAGTATTACTGAAGCGCCGACCACGTAAAGGGCCGGAATTATCGGATATCCAAATGCCTTATACGGACGCTCGGCATCCGGTTGTTTCACGCGGAGCACGAAGATGCCGATTATCGTCAGGATATAGAAGATAAGCGCGGCCGAAATTACATAGGTCAAGAGATCGCCGTAAAGGTTGCCGTACGACAATTTCCCGTCTGCCGCCGTCTTGACCGTCCGCGGCAGCACGTAGAACGCAGCCCAGATACCCTGAATAACAAGTCCCCATGCCGGTACATGCGCCTTGTTTAGCTCGCCTGCCGACTTAAAGAAAAGCCCGTCTTTCGCCATCGCATAGTATGCCCGGGCACCGGTGAAAATGAGTCCGTTATTGCAGCCAAACGTCGAAACCATGATCGCCACCGCCATGATCAACGCTCCGAAGCCCGGAAAGATAACCTCCGCAGATGCCGAACCGACGCGGTCGCTCGCTACATGTTGAATATCCTCAAACCTTAAAGTGAGAAGGTAAGCAATGTTGGCGAGCAGATACAGGGTGATCACGCCGCCCGTGCCTAGAGCGAGCGATAGCGGAATATTGCGACGCGGATCCTTGACCTCGCCGGCGGTAAAGGTGATGTTGTTCCAAGCGTCCGACGAGAAGAGCGAATTGGTCTGTGCGACGCATATCCCGACGAACAAACCAAACGCCGCGAACGCCGTCAGGCCGTGTCCGACGTCCTGCAGATCGCCCCGGACGGTCCACAGATCTCCGAAATTTGCGGCAGCGACATCCCCGTGCCACACTAACCCGACCACTACGCCGAGAACTATCAGAGCGATCAGCGAGCCGGTTTTGGCGAACGTGAAGACGTTCTGAACCAGCTTTCCGAGCTTGAGCCCACGCGTGTTCATCCACGTAAGCAGAGCGATCATCGCGATCCCGACGACCTGCGCGGTCGAAAGCGAAAAGGCATAGCTTGACGTGCCGAGTCGAATCGGCTCGATCAGATAATTTGTTTCTGAGATACCGGGGACGAGAATACCGAGATACCGTCCGAACGCCACCGCGACCGCGGCGATGGTCGCGGTCTGGATCACAAGGAACAGCGTCCAGCCGTACAAAAAGCCCCAAAACGGTGAGTAAGCCTCACGCAGGTAAACATATTGCCCGCCAGCCTTGGGCATCATTGCCGCGAGCTCTCCATAGCTGAGTGCACCGACCACGGTCAGCAAGCCGGTGATGATCCATACGACGAGCAGCCAGCCGGGCGAGCCGACCTGGCGTGCGATATCCGCGGAAACGATGAAAATGCCCGAACCGATCATCGATCCGGCAACGATCATCGTCGAATCCAGCAGCCCCAGCCCGCGAATAAATCCTTGGTTAGATTGTTCCGTTTCGGACGGCGCACTTGCCATAAGTTTCCCAAGTGAAATTGAATTGCTGCTGCTAACGTAAGACCGGGAGAGGTTTCGTCAGGCACCTAATTCTTCAGTTATAAGACGTTGGCGAGATAATCGTAGGTGATATTATACTTTTATTACAAAAACTGTCGAGT
>JBDTZO010000250.1:0-1667 GCA_040005135.1 Acidobacteriota bacterium
TTCGGCGACGATAATGTTATTAGATGTCATTTGATGCCTGGCTGCGTCGCGGCGGTGGGCTGCGGTGGGCTGCTTTATCCCGAGCACGGCGGACATTTCCACCAGCGAAGAACCCATTCGCCGGGCGTTTACGATCATAACCTCCATTGCATAGATAGACGTGCCGAGGATTTTTCAAATAGAATCGCACTATCGCAAGTTTGACCCCGATTTCGTTGCGCTGAAGGTAGAGACTTCGCAGAACGCGTCGGCTCGGGTTTACTATCGAGGACCAACTTAGCGACGGCAATAAAAGCAGCGGCTTTCAGCCGTTCGTCATCAAGTTCGGTCGCCATCGTCAAAGCATAATCCCCCTCGCCAACGATAAGCCTCGCAAAAGAGGACGGAAAGCCGACATCCACATTTTTGACCGAGATCGGGAACCGTTGCTGCGTCGGAAATGTTCCGATCGAATGCTGCAGTATTGGATCTACAGGTTTATCAATGCGGTTCAGACGCTTCACGGCGTCAGAGTAAATTGACTGGGCACCGGGTACTTTTATTTCGCGTGACCTTGCGGCAATGGCAAATAATAGAAAGGGTGTCGAGCTTTCATCTATCCTCTGACACGTTCTCTCGGCGTTACTAATGAAGTCTTTTTCGAGTTCCATTTTGCCAACATTCCGAGCCGCTTCCGCCAAGCCGAGATAGAGCATTGCTTTCTCAGTCACCTCCGGCATTGTGTTAACCTTTTTGTCCAGTTCATCAAGATCTACGGGTTTGGCCTTCAGCAGCTTGTTCACCTCGCCGAAGGTGATGACTAGCAGCAGTTCGTCTTTCACCTTGGTGTCAGAAAGCTTATCGGCGACCATTCGTGCGAAGTCAAAATCACTCCTCCACCACGCGTTAGCTGCCATATCGAGATAAAGCAGGTCCCGTATCGAGGAATCCGGGTTTTTGTCGATTTCCTTGAGTCGATCCTCGGTCGGCAATGGAGTCGCCGGATCCAAGTATTTAAACGCGGCGTCACTTGCTAACTCGCTGGGAACCATTCTCTGCAGCGTTCCCATCACGCTAGTCAACTCGGCCTCCAGGTTCGGAGATATATCTCTCGCTTTTGGTGCCAGCATATAGCCGATCGCGAATTTCAATTTCGCTTGCTGCGTGTCCGGTGTCGGCTTGAGCATCAAGGCAATCGCGGTGCGGATATAGGCCTGGATCAACGCCGGATCGGTACCCGTGCGTGTTTTTGTGAGATTCGGCATGACGACTCCGGCGGCGGGGATGGCGGTCATCATAACGGAATCATAGTCGTCGGGATCGAGCTGCGGTGCCGTAAAAAGATACGTTCCCAATTCGGCGTACTGCCCCATGTCGAACCTCAAATAACTCGGGTAAGTCCGGACAAATAGCAAAAACAGCTCATTCGCCTGACCCGGGCTCGACTTATGCAGCTTTTTGATAACCCCAACAAGGCCCGGCGGCGGCGAGCCCTTGATAGCGTCCGCGGCAAGATCCCCGGCTGTCGCAGGATCGGTTTCGGCAATATCCATCGCGGAGGCGATCTTTGCTCGAGATCGCTTGTTAGCGTCAGCGTAGAAAGAATCGAATAGTACTTGGGACCAATTTTTATCGTGTCGGGCAATCAATGTAATTATTCTTCGGGCAACCGACTGCTTCCGATCGAC
>JBDTZO010000036.1:0-18469 GCA_040005135.1 Acidobacteriota bacterium
CGATTACGCCCAATTGCTCGAACCGCTCCCAGAAAGCGTCAACATCCAAAATGCCGAGGCCCGCACGTCGGTAAGGGCGATAGATGTCGCCCAGCCAAACGAAGCGCACGCCCGGCAGCCGAACCTCGTCCACATTTTCACAAACGAACGCGACGAGCTTTTCCAGCTCCTCGCTCGCTTCCGTCAGATGATCCCTCAAAACGGTTCGATATGGGTATCGTGGTATAAAAAAGCCGCCAAACTTCCGACCGAGATCACCGAAGACACCATCCGCGAAGCCGCTTTCCCGCTAGGCCTCGTCGACGTCAAAGTCTGCGCCGTCGACGAAAAATGGTCGGCCCTAAAAGTGGTCATCCGCAAAGAAAGCCGCCTGCAGAAACCCGGCCGGTAATGAGTGTTCTCTAAGGGACGACAAGAAGTGTTTTCTCAACTTATCGTTACCGATTCGTATGATACGTAAAAATGCCCCGCGGCATTCACCACGGAGCATGATCGGATAAATTCGATCTTTCATCAATAGACAAACGCATTCGGCGCAGGCCTGTCGCCGCTCGTACCAAAATGGATGGCCGCGAGGCCCGACGTTGAGCGCTGTTCGTACCAGTTTCCGTCGCTCGGGCGGAATACGGCAGTGTCCGCTTTCCCGTCACCGTCGTAGTCGCCCGGAACCGGCAGGTCGCCCGCGATGCCGAAAGGCAATCCGTAGAATGAACCATCTTCGGATCTTAGAATGTACCAGGTCCCATCCGAAGGCCGCCAGACCGCGATATCCGTTTTGCCGTCGCCGGTGTAATCCGCCGGAACCGCTTGGTCGCCCGCAGTTCCGAATTGAGCAGCAAAGAACGAGCCGTCAGAGCTGTTCAGCCGATACCAAACGCCGGTCGACGGCCTGAAGACAGCGATATCGGTCTTCCCATCGCCATCAAAATCCCCAATCGTGGGCTTATCCTCGGATATCCCGAACCGTATTGCTGAAAAGCCTGCGGTTGACTGCTGCAGATACCACACGCCCTCACTCGGCCGATAAACGGCAAGATCCGCCTTACCGTCGCCGTCGAAATCACCCGGCACCGGCAGATCTCCGGCCGCTCCAAAATGTGCCGAGTAGACAGTACCGTCCTCGCTACTAATAATGTGCCAATCACCCGTCGATGGCCGAAACACCGCGACGTCAGTCGTTCCGTCCCCGGTAAAGTCGGCGGGTGCCAACAGGTCGCCGGCGGCGCCAAGTTGAAATTCGTCGTGTCCCAGCTGGGCACTGTTCAAATACCAATAGTTATCCGAAGGCCTGAAAAGCGCTTCGTCAGACCTGCCATCGCCATCGAAATCAGTCCGTCTTGTAACACTTGTCGAGGCCGCAGTTGACTGGTAAAGCTCGGTAGTGTCGACGTAGCTAATCTGGCCGAAGCCCCCCGCCACCATCACCTTGCCGTTCGGCAGCAGCGTCGCCGTATGTTGCTTGCGGCCCACCCCGAGGCTGGCGGTCGCCGCCCACGTCCCGGAGGCCGGGTCCCAAAGTTCGGCGCTCGCAAACGGAGAGGTGCTATTGCCGACGCCGCCCGCGACCAGCACCTTGCCGTTCGGCAGCAGCGTCGCGGTGTGCCATTTGCGGGCAGTCAGGAGACTCCCCGTGGCAGACCAGGTCCCAAGTGCCGGATCGTAAACCTCGGCACTTGTCAGGTAAATGAAATTACCGTAGCCGCCCGCGACCAGCACCTTACCGTTAGCCAGGAGCGTTGCCGTGTGAGAATCGCGGGCCACCCCGAGGCCGCCCGTCGCAGCCCATGTTCCCAGTGCGGGGTCGTAAAGTTCCGCGCTTGCCAGCCATCCGGAGCCAACGGCGCCGCCGCCCGCGACGAGGACCTTTCCGTTCGGCAGCAGCGTCGCCGTAAAATCTGAGCGACCCGCCGCAAGGCTGCCCGTCGGAGCCCACGTGCCTACCGCGGGGTCGTAGATCTCAGCGCTTCCCAGGTTGCTGCCATTTCGGCCACCGGCCACAAGGACCTTGCCATTCGGCAGCAGTGTGGCTGTGTGGCCTGAACGGGCCGTTCCCAGGCTTCCGGTCGGAGTCCAGACGCCCGTCGGCGGGTCATATAGTTCGGCGCTGCTCAAGACCGTGCCAGGGTCAAAGTTGGCGCCGTGATAAATGCCTCCTGTTACCAGCACCCTGCCATCGGGCAGCAGCGTTGCAGTATGACGGAACCGGGGGATAGCCATGCTGCCCGTCGCGGCCCAGGTTCCTAGCGCCGGGTCGTATAGCTGTGCGCTCGACTGACTGACTTGCGGACCGTCGCCCCCATCGCCCACATAGCCACCGGCGATCAGCACCTTGCCGTTTGGCAGAAGTGTCGCCGTGTGATTTTCGCGGGTTTGAATCAAAAAGCCGGTCGTTGCCCAGTTCGCAGCGAACGAAATGGTCGCGATCGCAAGAATAGCGAACACCAAAACGATTAATCGAATTGATGTGTGGGCCTTGAACATAATTAATACACCAATGCACTCGGAATCGGTATGTCGCCGTTCGCTCCGAATTGGAACGCGGTAAACGCTCGGCGTTCGGTGATCTTCCATCGCAGCAATTCGTGACTATTCTTTCGATTAGATGACCCCGCTGTTATTTAAATATACTCCTAATCTTCGCCGACTACCGAAGCTCTGCTAAAAATAGGCGGCATAGTCGTATTCGAATACTTCGATCTACTTTCAAATACCTCACTCCTTTTTTGGCGGCTGCCATCGATCGGAATGATCGTGCCGCGGACCTTTCGTGCTTCGATACTTATCTTGATCGCCAAAAGCTGTTAAACACGAGCCGTCTTAGGAGGGTCAGATTCGCTGCGACAACGACCGCAAATCCCGATGAGATCAACTGTACCAAAACAGGGAGTTTGCTGTACCAAAATGGCCAAAATCCTGTCACAAACGAGGGTATTTACGGGGCCTTGTACCTTTTGAAACCGGCATGTGGGACGCACAACCACATAACTACGGCCTAAAAACGGGCGTTCCAGCCAAAATGTGGTACGTACCACATACGCAACACAGGATTATTTATGAAATGACTCAAAAACACGATCGGTCAGCTCCGAAGCGGACGATCAAGGTCGCGGACCTCAGATTCCAGATGTCACGTTCTCGGCCTTTGGCTCGCGGTTTTTCGGTTCGCTGCGCCTCGGCGGTAAAGATCGCTGCCCTTGGCAAAGTGGGTGAAACGAGAAAGGAAATCGTGTATAATTCGATGCAATTACTAACGCCGAAGGAGAAGAATATGGGAACCAGAGACCCGTTCGTTGACGAATATATCGACAAGGCGCAGGATTTCGCAAAGCCCGTTCTCAAGCATATCCGCAAACTCGTCCATGAGGTCTGCCCGGACGTTGTCGAGACCAAAAAATGGAGCTTTCCGCATTTCGACTATAAAGGAATGATGTGCTCGATGGCCGCGTTCACCGAGCACATGGCGTTCAATTTTTGGAAACAAAAGCTGCTTGATGAATCGGCTTTTCCGGCGGAAAAGACCGCGATGGGCAGCTTTGGCCGGATCAGATCGCTCGCCGACCTGCCGGACGACGCGACTATGAAAAAACTGATCGCCGACGCGATGAAGCTCAACGACGACGGGGTAAAGGTGGCCAAGGCCAGGCCGACCGCGGCGGAAAAGAAAGAACTCGAGGTGCCGGCCGTTCTGCTTGCGGCGCTGGCGTTGAACGAAAAAGCGGCGGAGACATTCACCAATTTTCCATACAGCTGTAAAAAGGAGTATGTTCAGTGGATCACCGAGGCCAAGACCGAGCCGACTCGCGACAAACGCCTCGCGACAACCATCGAATGGCTTGCCGAAGGCAAACGCCGCAATTGGAAGTACGAGAATTGCTGAACTCTGGAAACTCGATGAAACGATATTTCTTTCCCGCTATCTTAATGCTTGCGGTCCTAGGCACGGCCGCCCACGCACAAAAAAGCGTGCGTTTGAAGGCCGCCCCTCCTGCATTTAAGTCGTTTTACGCGAAATTTCGCGGTGCCGTGGCGAAAAGCGACAAACAGGCGATAGCCTCGATGACCGCATTCCCTTTCCAATATGGTTTTGATGCCGGCGACGAGGGAACATGGTCGAGAGCCCAATTTATCAAGCACTTCGCCAGGATATTCAGCGGCGAGAAAGCCGTTTTTGCGCAGGCGGACCCGACGTTCGATGTCGACGGCGGAACATTTGGACTCACAAATATGAGCCAGGCATCGCATTTTACTTTTAGCAAAAAGGGATCAGTCTATAAGCTCACGGCTTACATCGTCGAACCCTAGGTCGATTACCACGCGGCTGATCAGTCCCCGGAATTTGAGATAATAAATATGACCGAACCAATCTTAGTAGCCAAAAAGGACGCGAGCTCCAACGGCGAATTTTATTTACTCACGCAGATGGCAAACCGCCACGGCGTGATCACCGGAGCCACCGGCACCGGGAAAACGGTGACGCTGCAAAAGCTGGCCGAGGGGTTTAGCGAACGTGGCGTGCCTGTTTTTATGGCCGACATTAAGGGCGATCTGACCGGCGTGACCCAGGCCGGCGGCGGCAATCCAAAGATCGACGCACGCAATGAGATGCTCGGCATCACGCCGGCTTTCGAGGGTTTTCCGGCGACGCTGTGGGACGTTTTCGGCAAGCAGGGGCATCCGCTGCGGGCGACCGCGTCCGAGATGGGCCCGATCATGCTCGCCCGAATGCTGCAGCTCAATGACACTCAAGAGGGCGTCCTGACCATCGCATTCAAGTACGCGGACGAGAACGGCATGCTGCTGCTCGACCTCAAGGACCTGCAATCGCTGATGCAGTACGTCGGCGAGAACGCGAGCGATTTTACGACGAAATACGGCAATGTGTCGACGGCGTCGATCGGGGCGATCCAGCGTGGGCTCTTGCAGCTCGATCAGCAGGGCGGCGAGGAATTTTTTGGTGAGCCGGCCGTCAAGCTCGATGATTTTATGCAGACGATCAGCGGCAAAGGCGTGCTGAACCTGCTCGCGGCCGATCAGCTCATCAATTCGCCAAAGCTCTATTCGACGTTCCTATTGTGGCTGCTCTCCGAGCTTTTCGAGCAGCTTCCCGAGGCGGGCGACCTGGACAAACCGAAGCTCGTATTCTTTTTTGACGAAGCTCACCTGCTCTTTGACGATGCTCCGCCGGCCCTGATCGATAAGGTCGAGCAAGTTGTGCGACTTATCCGTTCGAAGGGCGTCGGCGTTTACTTCGTGACTCAGAGCCCGGCGGACATTCCCGATAAGGTCCTCGCCCAGCTTGGCAATCGTGTCCAACACGCCCTCAGGGCCTACACTCCGCAGGAGCAAAAAGGCGTCAAGGCCGCAGCAACGTCTTTCCGCGTTAATCCGAAGATAGACACCGAGACCGTGATAACTGAGCTCGGCGTCGGCGAAGTTCTAATTTCGATGCTCGATGAAAAGGGCATTCCGACCGTTGTCGACCGTGCTTTCGTCGTGCCGCCGGCCGGCCACATCGGGCCGATCACGGACGAACAGCGTCAGCAGCTGATGGCAAACTCACTCGTGGCCGGAGTTTATGAGACCGCTATCGATCGCGAATCCGCGTTCGAGATCCTGTCGGCCAAGGCGACCGAGCGTGCCGAGGCCCAGGCTCGGGCGGACGCTGATGCCGCTGCAGCCAAAGAGCAGGCGACCGCCGACAAGGCCGCAAGGGCCGACGCTCGAGCCCCGGACTCAGTGTGGGAATCGATCGGCAAGAGCGTCGCCCGTTCCGCCAGTTCGAGCATCGGCCGCCAGATCGGCAGCCAGATCGTCCGCGGCGTGCTCGGCGGCATCCTCGGCGGCAAAGGCAAAAAGGGCAGCTGGTTTTAACCACATGGCTCGCGATTGGAGCACATTTAGCCGTCGAATAACGGTCGACTATCCGGCACGCGCCATTTATGAGGCGTGGGCCGTTCCATCGCAGATCGAGCGATGGTTCCTGCGTTCCGCGGAATACGTCAGCTTTGACGGCACTGCACACGGACGCGACCTCGAGGTCGAAGCGGGCGATTCGTATGTCTGGGGCTGGCACGGTCACAGCGACGACGCGAATGAATCGGGGCTCGTCATGGAGGCAAACGGATCCGACCGTTTCGCGTTTTCATTCGCGGGCGGTTCGATCGTCACTGTCGCCATTAAGAATGAGCCTGACACCTGCATTGTCGAACTCGTTCAGAACAACATTTCCGACAGCCCCGAACGCGACATTTACGTCAATTGCTCATACGGCTGGACGTTTTATCTGGCAAATCTCAAATCGATACTCGAGGGAGGCATTGATCTTAGAAACAAGGATGTCGGCGTTTCAGACGTCGTAAATTCGTAAAATTGGAGTAAAACTTTATGGCGAAAAAAGACACGTTACTCTTGGTTGGAACGGCAAAAGGGCTGTTCGTTTTACGGCGGGCCGTTGGTTCGGACAAATGGGAAATGGACGGCCCGCACTTTGCCGGCCGCGCGGTTTACGCCGCACTCTACGACAGCCGGAAGGGTCGCAAAGACCTCTGGGCGGCCGCGACAAGCTGGCATTTCGGCGCCGAGCTGCTCAAGAGCACCGACTTTGGTTCCACCTGGGACCAGCCCGAGCAGATGCGTATCAAGATGCCGGCGAACACCAAAAAGTCCCTCGAAAACATTTGGCAGATCGCTCCCGGTGCCAGTGACGACACGCTCTATGTCGGCGTCGCTCCGGCCGCTTTGTTCGAATCGCACGATGCCGGCTCGACGTGGGCGATGAACCGCGGCCTCTGGTCGCACCCGCACCGCAAGCAGTGGAATCCGGGCTTTGGCGGACTTTGCCTGCATACGATCGTTTCGGACAAGGCCGACCCGAACAGCCTCAAGATCGCGATCTCGACCGGCGGCGTTTACCAGTCGAATGACGGCGGCCAGAAATGGACCGCTACGAACACAGGCGTCAAAGCCTATTTCATGCCGAACCAGTTTCCGAAATTCGGCCAGTGCGTGCACAAGATCGCACGTCATCCTAAAAAGACGGACCTCTTTTTCCTGCAAAATCATCACGGCGTCTATCGCAGTCGTGACGGCGCCGCGACGTGGGAAGAGATCGAGAACGGCCTGCCGTCGAATTTTGGCTTTGGGCTGACAGTGACAAAAAGCGGCTCCGTCTTTATCGTACCGCTCGATTCAGACGGCAAACGATTCACATGCGACGGCAAGCTGCGCGTCTATCGCTCGGACGACCAAGGCGACAACTGGAAGCCGCTAACCAAAGGGCTGCCGCAAAAGGACGCCTACGAAGTGATCTTGCGTGACGCCGTCGATTCGACCGGCGACGAGGTCTATTTCGGCACCAAGAACGGCAAGCTTTTCGGATCGGCGGACAACGGCGATTCGTGGAAAACGATCCAGGGCTCGCTGCCCGAGATCACCTGCGTTAAGTCGTATACGCTTTAAGTGGACGATATTTTTCTATGTTATAGGCCGCAGGAACTTAACTCCTTTAAATTGCCTCCAGCTTTAGCTGGAGGGCAGATTCAGCAAATATTTCGGGCTTTAGTCAAATAGCACATTCGGCTAATGCCGGTTGGTCAATATTGACTAAACCTCCAGCTAAAGCTGGAGGCAATTGATGGAAAGCATGGCAGTCACAGTTCATCTAAGCGGATATCTCAAACCTTTCTCGGGCGGCACGACCGAGGTGCGGCTGGATGGCACGCCCGCGACGGTCGCCGATGTCTTAGAATCGATCTGGAAAGTGCATCCCGCCCTTCGCGACCGCGTCCTGACCGAGACCGGCGAGATCCGACAGCATGTGAATATTTTCGTCGGCAGCGACGATGTAAAACGGCTCGACGGCCTGCAAACACCAATAAAAGGCGGCGAAATGCATATCTTCAACGCCGTCAGCGGCGGCTAACGGAGCACGGACACTCCTGTCCGGATCGGTACGAAGCACGAAAAAGATGCTCATCAAGAATGTCATCATAGACGGGATCAAAGCTGGTGAGATCAGCCTCATCTTTCGCCGCTGGAAAAAGCCCGGCGTAAAGGCCGGCGGCACGCAGATGACGCAGCGGGGCGTGCTTGCGATCGATGTCGTGGACATCGTCACCGAGCGAAAGATCACCGCCGAAGACGCCAAGGCCGCGGGCTTTGGATCTAAAAAAGAACTGCTCGCAGACCTCTACGACCGCGAAGGCGAGGTGACCTTGATCTACCGCATCGCTGTCCGATTCGCCGGCGAAGACCCGCGTAAAGAACTGCGGCACAACTCGGAACTTTCGGCCGCCGAGATCGCCGAGATCCTCGAAAAACTCCGCAGACTCGACACCGCCGGCAAACGAGGGCTGTGGACGCAATTGTATCTGCAGATGATCCACGACCAGCCCAACATTCACGCCGCCATCCTCGCCGAACAGATCGGACTCGACATTCCGCACTTCAAACCATGGGTCCGCAAACTAAAAGCCCTCGGCCTCACCGAAAGCCTCCGGCCCGGATACCGACTATCGCCAAGAGGCGAAAAGGTGCTTGAGGCTCTTAGGCGGAAACCGAGGCCTTAGGAAGCGCGCCACTGCGATGGTTATACTATCTGTCGAGGCCACATTGCCCGAACGCGGTCGAGATCGTGGATGATCACTAGAGGAAAGTATTATGCGTAAGGTTCCATACCCAAACCCGGGCGAAATTTTATTAAAGGAATTTCTGAAACCGATGGGTATAACTCAATATCGTCTGGCGAAGCCAATCGGTGTCCAGCAAAGGCGGATCGGCGAGATCGTGGCGGGCTCCCGCGCGATCACCCCGGATACAGGACTGCGTTTATCGCGATTTTTTGGAATGTCTGAAAATTTCTGGACCGGTCTTCAAATGGACTACGACGCTGCGGTCGCCAAGGATTCGCTCGCGAAGGTGCTATCCGAAATAAAGCCCTGGGCACATGGAAATCAAAAAACGATCTAATTTCAAGGATCCCGCTGCAGATACTGCGTGGTTCGAGGGATGGGTCGATCGGCTAGAGGGTATTAACGGTCGATCGTACAAGTCGATCCGGGTGACTACTGCGATCGGCGAGACGCAGGTTTGGTCGTTGGATTCCGACGAAGCGGCGACCGAGACGCTGGTGATCTTTCCAGGCGCACGAACGACATCGTTGATCTGGGACCTCGACCGCGGCCTCGACCGGCTCGGGGCGTCGATTCGGATATTTCTGATCGAGACTAACGGGCTGCCTAACCTCAGCGACGGAGCTACACCCGACATTCACTCAATGGATTACGGTCTCTGGGCCGCCGAAGTGCTGGAAAAACTCGGGATCAAAGAAGCGTTCGTTGCCGGCTCGTCTTTCGGCGGTCTGATATGTGCTAAGCTCGCCATCGCCGCCCCGGAACGCGTCAATGCGGCCTTCTTACTAAATCCCGGCTGTCTCCAGTCGTTTTCGATGCGGCCCGCAAACCTCTTCTATAATCTTCTGCCTATAATCCGTCCGACCGAGGCCAACGTCCGGAGATTCCTGGACAGAGCGATCTTTTCCAAACCGCATCACCAATTATCGGCAGAGGCCGAACAGATGCTGGTCGATTACGAGGTTTTCGCGATAAAACGATACCGGGACCGGACACAAAAGCCCTATTTCATGGATCAGGAACTTCGCGGTGTCCGCGTTCCGACTTACTTAATGCTCGGAACCGAGGACTTATTGTTTCCGTTTGAGCGATCAGCCGAGAACGCCGAAGAACTGTTGCCCCGACTTATGGAGACCAAGGTCTTTGCCGACGTCGGACATGGGATCGAGACCCACGGCGACTCTCTCGCCTATTTGGGTGAGCGGATCAAAGCTCATGATCCGGTGCAAAAATAACGAATATATCTATCGACCGCTGGACTAAATGACGTCTGTGACCGTTATGGCATAGCGATAGCGTAAACTATCGATAATGAAAGTCCTTCTCACCGGCGCTAACGGATATATCGGGAAACGCCTCTTGCCGCTGCTTATCGAGCAGGGGCACGAGGTGATCTGCGCCGTGCGGGACAAGAATCGTTTTCCGCGAGAAGGGCTCTATGCCAATGAGAACATATCCGTCGTGGAGATCGATTTTCTCCAGAGCGTTCCCGTGGTTGACGAGCTCAACGACATCGACGCCGCTTATTATTTGATCCATTCGATGAGCGACGACGACTCCTCCAGCTTCGAAGATCTTGAAAAAAAGTCAGCTCTTAATTTCGTCGCTCTAATCGATCAGACCTCGGCAAAACAGATCGTTTATCTCGGCGGCATAACCAACGACGACAAGCTCTCGAAACATCTTGCATCGCGCAAAAAGGTCGACGAGGTTCTCAGAACAAGTCGCGTTCCCGTTACCTCGCTAAAGGCCGCGATCATTGTCGGTTCCGGGAGTTCGTCGTTCGAGATCATCCGCGACCTTGTCGAAAAGCTGCCGGTCATGATCACGCCCAGATGGCTTGACACAAAAACGCAGCCCATCGCAATTCGCAACGTTCTCGAATTCCTGACCGGCGTCCTGCTTCGTGACGATACCTTTGGACAGTCGTACGATATCGGCGGCCCGGCGGTGATGACTTACAAGGAAATGCTGCTGCAATTTGCCGAGGTCCGAGGGCTGAAACGATACATTTTCACCGTTCCGGTAATGACGCCAAAGCTGTCATCGTACTGGCTTTATTTCGTGACCAGCACGTCCTATCGTCTCGCCGTAAATCTCGTAAACAGCATGAAGGTCGAGGTGATCGCCGCGCCGAACGATCTGGCCCAACGCCTCGGGATCACGCCGATGAACTACCGCGAGGCAGTCGAACTTGCGTTTCAAAACATAAGCCAGAACAGCGTTGTCTCGAGTTGGAAAGATTCGCTGGTCTCAAGCTATAAGGACAATTCGCTGCGCGAGCATCTGGAGGTACCGGTGAACGGCTGCATGACCGACAAGCGGACGATCCCGTTACCGGACGGCGTTGACCCTTCGGACGTCGTAGACAACATCTGGTCGATCGGCGGCAGCCGCGGCTGGTATTACAACGATTGGCTCTGGTCGCTTCGTGGGTTGATGGACAAGATGTTCGGCGGCGTGGGCCTCCGCCGCGGACGGACGAACCTGAATACGATCAATGCGGGCGATACACTCGATTTCTGGCGAGTACTGGTCGCCGACAAACCTAATCGCCGACTGCTCTTATACGCCGAGATGAAGCTGCCCGGCGAAGCGTGGCTGCAATTCAACGTCACCCAAACGGACGGCCATTATCAATTGAAACAAACCGCCACTTTTCGCCCGAAAGGACTGCTTGGTCGATTGTATTGGTACTCTGTGCTGCCGTTCCACTACTTCGTCTTCGCCGGGATGGCAGCCAATATAGTCGGCTTCCGAAAATCGATTCCTGAGGCCCGAGCGTCCGGGTAACGCGTTGACTCAGCTCGTAGTGATCAATACAGCAAGAATGGCGTACGCGCGAGCCGGAACTCAGAGAGGCCTTCTGCCCAGCTAGCCTCCGTTTGTCGAACTGGGACAGCGGATTCGATCGCTTTTCTGATCCGGTCCGTGCCGGTGACAACATCGATCGGGTTTTTGTCGAAGACGTATTCGTAAGCGTTCTGCCGCCACTGAAAGTGAGCCGGATACATTTCAAAAACCGTCTGCACCATCGCGACGCCGACCACAACAGGCGTAAACGCATCGCGGTCAGTGACGTGTATCTGCACACCGCCGCAAGTTTCGCCTGCGAATTCGCAAAATGTGGGACGGAAGTACGCCGGGCGGAATTTGACGCCCGCGAAATTGAATTTATCCAGTTCTGCAGCCCAGGCGTGTGAATCGATGAACGGAGCTCCGTTGAGTAGGAAAGGTAGTGTTGTTCCGCGGCCCTCGCTGAGCTCGGTACCCTCGAGGTGCACGGTCGCCGGAAAAACGACGCAGGTATCGACGTCGGGAATGTTAGGACTCGGCAGCACCCACGGGAGGCCGGTCTCGTCGCCCCACATCTCGCGTCTCCAACCTTCCATCCCGATGACCTCGAGGTCACATCCGATACCGAAATGCCCGTTGAACATCTTGGCGAGTTCACCGATCGTCATTCCATGCCGAGTCGGCAGCTCGAACTGGCCGACGAATGACCTGAATCCGTGTTCCGTGATATTGCCCTCGATCGCATTTCCGCCGATAGGGTTCGGCCGGTCACAGACGACGACCTTTTTCCCATACTTTTTGGCAGCGTACATACAGTTCGCCATCGTGTACACGAACGTATAGATCCGACAGCCAACGTCTTGTAGATCGACCACGATGACATCGACATCCCGAAGCATATCCTCGGTCGGCTCGCGGACCTCGCTGTATAGTGAATAGACCATGATGCCGGTTCGCGGATCGCGGACGTGCGGCGTCTCGATCATGTTGTACTGAACGTCGCCGCGAATGCCGTGCTGCGGGCCAAAGAGCGTTGTTAGCTCAAATTCATCTCTCGCTCCGAAGACGTCGGCAGCGTGTGCAAATGTCTCCGGCATTACGGAAGCCTGATTGCACACGAGTCCAATACGCATGCCGCGAATCACGTCGATCTTTTCGTCCAAAAGGCGTTCGATTCCGAGGCGTGTTCTGTTCATATTCATATCCAGACAAAAGAATAGCCCAAGCAGTCCGCGAGGGCTATTTGTGAGCTCTGATGCTCGGTGTTCAATCGCGCGCCTTTATGCCTCGACCGTCGGCGCGTCTGGGGCGTTCTTCATAACCGACTGTATCCCGTTCTCCATCGCCGATTTCGAAGAGTATTGTTCGCTCATCCCGATGACCTGATGATTGGCCGCCTTCAGCGTGAAGTATGGCGAGCCGTCCTTGCCTTCCTTTCGTTCGTAGCGGGCATCGTCACCGCCGTTCTTTTTTACCGAAGCGATACCGTTTTCCGCGGCTGATTTGGATTCGTACATCTCGCTCTGCAGAATTATCTGACCGTTGCTGGCGAGTAGATTGAAATGATATTTCCCGTTCTTAGCGACTTTTAATTCGAATTTTCCTGCCATATATTTTGCCTCCGCACTTAACCGAAATTATTTGCTTTATTGGACGAATAACTGCTTCTGATCGAGCACAGGATAGCACAGGCAAATTGAAATTTGTAGCGTACGAAACACGCTCGTTTTATTCGCCGTAGACGACATCGATCTTGTCGGGCAAATGCGTGCCCGTGAGGCGGCATTCAAAATCGCGGAGCACATCCATTCCGCCCTCGAGCAGCCAGAGCTTTTGCAGGTCCTTGCTTTCGAGTACGACCGGCATCGCCCGGTGATATTGAGCCATAAACTCGTTCGCCTCGGTCGTTATGACGGCGAAGGACTGCCTTTTTTCGCCGTTGTCGTACCAATTCGACCACAGCCCGGCAAGAGCGAATGGATGGCCGTCGTTAGCCGTGATCTCGAGCGGCGGCTTTCCTTTTTCGGGCCATTCATAAAAGCTGGTGACCGGCACGATGCAGCGTTTTGACTTGACGAGGTTTCGCCACATCGGACTCGTCTCGAGACGGTCAACATTGGCATTGAATGTCGCATATTTCGTGCTCCATTCCTTCGCTCCGTCATACTGGCACCACCAGCGTGCCTCGACTGTCTTTACCTCTTCACGGTCATTTATCACGATCGACACCTCTTGAGTCGGTTTGATATTTCCCCTAAACAGGTCGGCCTGCGGATCAAACTCATACACGTAGTTCTTAAAATCCTCGCGCTTGCCGCGTTGCGATGCTCGTCCGCACATAATAAGTTCATTTTGCCACGAACCGCTGCCAAATCATATAAAAGCAGCGGCCGCGAGACTTGTTTTGCGGCCCCTTTGATTAGATACTTCAGAATATGGACCCACAGTTACGATCTCTCTTTCCGGCGCTCGAACGATATGTATATTTGAACAGCGCCGCGGTCGCTCCGCTGCCGACCGTTTCGATCGACGCAATGAACGATCAGCTCCGCGACGTGTCGGCACACGGATCCGCCCATTACCAGGAATGGATCAATACCAAAGAACGCTGCCGGGCGCTCGTCGCCGAGATGCTCCATGTGCGAGACGATCAGGTCGCATTTGTGCGAAACACGTCCGATGGCTTTGCCTCGATCGCCAACGGCCTTAAATGGGCCGCGGGCGACAACATCGTAAGCTTCGCAGGCGAATTCCCCTCAAATTTCTATGCCTGGCGCCGTGTTCGCGATGCTTTTGGCGTCGAACTACGACTTTGCGGCGAGACGGACGGCCGCGTAAACATCGACGAATTACTATCGCTGATCGACGAAAACACAAAGGTAGTGGCCCTGAGCTCGGTCCAATTTGCTTCGGGATATCGTGCTGACCTCGAACGTGTTGGCCGAGCTGCACATTCCGTCGACGCATTATTTTGTGTCGACATCATTCAGGGCTTTGGGGCCATGCCGTATGATCTGCCGGCCCAGTTCGTCGACGCAGCGTGCGGAGCCGGCCATAAATGGCTATGCTCTCCCGAGGGCTGCGGGCTCATCTATCTGTCCGACCGAGCTCGCGAGCGCGTCGAACCAACGCTCGTCGGGTGGATCAGCGTCGAGACACCCTGGGATTTTGCCGATCGTGAACAGCCGCTCAAACCGAATGCCTTAGCGTGGGAAAGCGGCACTGGCCCGTCGTCGCTCTTTTACGGGCTTGAACAGAGCCTCAAGCTGCTTCACTCTGCCGGTGCCGAGCAGATCGAAGCTCACCTTCGCGAACTGACTGACAGATTGATCGCGGGGATCGACGACACTGTTTACGAGATCGTCAGCTCGCGGATCGAAGGTGAGCGATCACAGATCGTTTGCATCAAGCACCGCGGAGGCTTGCATCCGAATGAGATCGCCGCCCGCCTAGCTGAGCGTGACATTATCGTCAGCCCTCGCGGCGATCGCCTGCGTATCGCTCCGCATTTTTTCAATAATGAAAATGATATCGATAGATTTCTGGATGGCCTCAGGGCCTAATCCTGTTCGGTTTGGGGTTTGGAGAATTTCGGGTTGCGGAGGCGGCGGATCGATTCAAGTTCTGAGATCGGTTCCCTGCCGGCAGCTTCTCTGATCACCTTGTGAATAACCTGTTCGAGTGTGCGTTCGTCGAGCGTCGCCTGCATCGTCAATTTATCGATCACACTCTGATCGATATCTTTGATCAAAAGGTCCGGCATAACAGATTAATCGCCCAAGAGACGGTCGGATGCGATGTCGGCGGTAAAGCCGTCGAGATTGAGCCTCGTCATTCCACCGGCATCCGTAAACGTTCGCAACTCTGCACGTTGACGTTCGCGAAACCTGAAGAACAAGTAACCGGTGAGCAGCCCGCCGACGATCGCAAAACCGATGCCCATCAAGATCACGAAAAGTGTCGATAGAAAAATATCGGATGTTGTCAGCACAAAAGCACGTTCGGCACTGATATGAAAGGGGTTATTGCCGAGCCACTGAATATTTTTTTCGTACTTTACCTGATCAATCAGGGCGTTGGCGGCGGCGGGGTCTGCCGCATCGAAGACCAGCACATTATAGTTACCGATACGTCGATAGGCCGTTGCCGGATCGCCAGCGATCGCCGCCAGAAATTTGCCGTCGGCGTCCACCGATCCCTGCGGCGATGAATATTCGATGATCAGCAGCTTGCCGGCAGGATACGGTGCGGTGGCTGCTTCCGTACCGGCTGTAAAATCGACTAGGTCGAGCACCGGACGGTCGCCGAGAGCGTCTTTCAGCGATTGCACATCGTGAACCAGCCGCGTGCCCGGGCGAACACTTTCCCATTCGGGAAGATGCTTGATCAGCACCGGCACCAGATCGCCCTCAGAATATTCCTGCGACCTAACCTGACCACCGGTCGACTGGCCCATTGCCGCGCACACAGCGATAGCGACAGCAAATAATGCTGCAGCAAAAGAACATAAAAAAGATCTCAAACCCCTCATCGACTAACTGGCCATTCCGATCGGAAACAAAATTTTAACACTTTTACCGCCAACGCCCTCACAGCCATTTTTGTATCACAGGAGCGCACCAAACCGTGTACGAATTGCGCAACTAACGCAGTCTTTCTTTACGCATCTGTTCTGTGATGTCTGTCGAATAGAGGAATATGCCTGCAAAAATCGAACAAAATGCGTTTCAGGGCGTTAAAGAGTGATGTTCGGTTCAATACCATCCGATTTGGCACAGTACTTGATAATGTTATCTACGAGGGGGGAAATATAATGACAACCGAAACATTGAATTTTCCGGTTTTTCAAAACGAGACGTTAACGGCGAGCCTCGAGACCGAGACTATCATTAACATTCCGCCTGCTGAACTCAGCAAGGCGACAGATTTTAACCTGGCAACCGCGGCATCAAAGGGCGACATGTCCGCATTCGAAGAGGTCTATACGCGACATCATCGCCGCGTTTACTCGATCTGCCTGCGGATGCTGCAGAATACGTCCGAGGCCGAAGACCTTACGCAGGACGTTTTCATTCAGCTTTATCGTAAGATCGGTAGTTTCCGCGGAGATTCGGCGTTCACTACATGGCTGCATCGTATGACGGTCAATCAGGTGCTAATGCATTTTCGCAAACGAACTGTGAAGTTTGAAAAGACGACTGAGGAAGGCGAGACTCCGGACCAGATCGTTACCGGCACGGCAAATCCTGAGAGAATGCGGATCGTGGACAAGATCGCACTGGAAAATGCTATCGCCCAGTTGCCGGACGGCTACAAGAACGTTTTCGTCCTGCACGACGTCGAGGGCTTTGAACACGAAGAGGTCGCCCGCATCCTCGGATGCTCGGTCGGCACATCGAAATCGCAGCTCCACAAGGCGAGGCTAAAACTGCAAAAGCTTCTCCGCAAAAAAGCCAATCCGCGTCTCGTCGGACTGAGTACATAATCAACTGGAATTTTAATTTTCGGGGGCTTGCCTTTAACGGCAGGCCTCTTTTTTGACTTTACTTCTGCCTTTCCAGTTTCATCTCAAAGGTTTGAAACCACGTTTTGCCGCCATCGCGGGAGAATTCGCCGATCTCATGCCAGGTGGTCGCGTCGATCTTGATCGTATAACGCACTGTTCCCGCATTCGGGATGTCAAAGCCCCATTCGTAAGCATCGCCGACGACCCGAAAATCGTATTCCCCGCTGAGGCCGCTCGCGAGATAGGTGCTCATTCGATCGACCTTGAGTTTTTCGTCATACGAGATGACGGCGAGGGTCTCGTGGATAACCTTGCCTTCCGGATTGGCGAATTTCCCTTCGACCATTGTTGCCAGCCCGCCGACCTTGCTTTGAACAGTTTCGGTTCCGGTAAAGGTGTCGCGTTTGGGCCCCTGCTGGATCCAACCCGAACCTTTCCACTGCCCGACCATTTTATCGAGCTTCTGCAGCTCGGTCTTTTTTAGCTGAGCCACCGCCGGATCCTGTGCGGACACCGCAGCCGCCGCGGCAACGATCATCATGATGACGAAAAGTATTTTCATAATTTCTACATTGAACATCAGGTACGGCATACATTATGGCCCGTCGCAATGCCCGCGGTCTTGTAAAAACGCGACACGTGAACTAACTATTTGATAATTTCGCCATGGTCGACGCGGGCGATACCGCGGGCGAAATCAACTGGCGAACGGTTGGTGATCGCGGCAAATTCGTGTGTAAGGTGCGATTGATCGGCAAAACCTATATCGGCCGCGCGTTCCGCCCAATTGCGTAACGTCTGCTCGACGAGATGGACAGCGGCATAGCGCATACGCCGGCAGCGAATGAATTGTTTGGGGCTCAATCCCGAGCTAACCTTGAACCGACGCTGCAGCTGCCGCGTGCTCAGCCCAACGCTATTAGCAAGATTCTCCACATTGATGTCGGCCCGAGCCGCCTCTATCAGGCTCACCGCACTTGCGATCTTTAGGTCGACTCGGCCAGCACCTGTAGCAATGATGTTTCGAAAATAGCTCTCGAAAACGTTTACCGCCTCCACAAACTCGCCGGCCTGAGAGACCTGTTCAAATACATCGCCGAGAATACCAGGCAGATCTTCGCAGCCGGAGCCATTGCCGTCGACCAGGTATTTAGGATCTCTCCCGAGCATTCCTGCAAGAGCGGCGGGCGAGAACCTTACGCCGCGTATCTCATCGCCCGGCGAGACCCGTTTGGCGACTGTCGATAGATTTAGACCTGTGAGCCCGATCGTATCGATCCCGTCTCGCCGGTTCCTAAAATGAAACAGCGAAACGCATCCGTCCGGAAATATCTCGAAATCCACCAGCTCAGGCGCGTCCGCAGGTACCGCAAACTCCCAAAAACTGAGTATGTGGTCCCGCAGGTCATCCGCCGGAACCGTCTCTCGATATCGCATCAAAATTCAATTCTTTCCTTTCATGATCATTGTTCGCCAACTTGAGCTGCGAGGCAGACCGACACGCGACGTGATTATTCTCTATCTTCTGCCCGCGGCA
>JBDTZO010000078.1:0-5428 GCA_040005135.1 Acidobacteriota bacterium
CGTCACGGCATACTGCCTGACCGAAAGCGGTTCCGGTTCGGACGCTCTCGGTGCTAAAACGGTTGCCAAGCTGACCGAAGACGGCCAGCATTACGTGCTCAACGGCGAAAAGATGTGGATCTCGAACGGCGGTTTCGCCGACGTGTTCATCGTTTTTGCAAAGGTTGACGGCGAGAAAGAAAAGTTCTCGGCGTTCGTCGTCGAGGCGAGCGAAAATTGCCGCCCCGGCCACGAAGAGCACAAGATGGGAATTAAATCGTCTTCGACGACAGCACTCATATTGTCAGACGCGAAAATTCCTGTCGCAAACCTCATCGGCAGCGTCGGCGACGGTGCGAAGATCGCATTTAACATCCTAAACGTCGGCCGTTTCAAACTCGGAGCTTCGGTCACCGGCGGTTCGAAACTTGCTATACACGAAGCCATCCGCTACGCCAACGAGCGTCATCAGTTCAATAAACCGATCTCGTCGTTCGGAGCCATCAAGCACAAGCTCGCCGAGATGGCGATCCGCACTTGGGTCGCCGAATCGATCACTTACCGCACCGTCGGCATGATCGACGCCCTGATCGGCGACGGTGCGGACAACGCGACGAAGCTGCAGTCGATCGAGGAATACGCGGTCGAATCGTCGATCAATAAGGTCGCCTGTTCTGAAAGCCTCGATTACGTCGTGGACGAAATGGTCCAGATCTACGGCGGCTACGGCTATTCGGCGGACTATCCGGCGGAGCGGGCATATCGCGATTCGCGGATCAACCGCATTTTTGAGGGCACCAACGAGATCAATCGGATGCTGATCCCGGGTCAATTGATGAAACGCGCGATCAAGGGCAAGCTCGGACTGCTTCAGGCCGCCAAGGCCCTTCAGGACGAGATCCTCGATCCGCAAATGTCATTTGACGAAGATACGAGCTTGCTGGCTGCCGAGACCAAGCTCGCGAAGAATGCCAAAAAGGTCGCTTTAATGGTGCTTGGCACGGCGGCTCAAAAGTACATGATGGGCCTCAGCGAACAGCAAGAGGTCTTGGTCAATTGTGCTGACATCATTATGGACGCGTACCAGATGGAGACAGCCATCCTGCGGGCAAAGAAATTTGCCGAAAAGAATGGCGAGGACGCAGCCGGAAGATATATCGACATGGCCGCGGTCTATTGCAACGATGCCATCCAGCGGATCGATGCAAAGGCAAAGAACACGATCGCCGCGATCGCCGAAGGCGATGAGGGCCGCACCCTCATCGTCGCACTAAAGCGATTTACCAAGAACAATGCGCCGGTAAATACGATCGCTGCACGCCAGCGCATTGCCGATGCGATGATCGCGGCTAACACGTACGTTTACTGATCACTGGATGATCAATAAAAATGCCGCGACAGGCTTGTTAGCTTGTCGCGGCATGTCCCCCTTGAAACTTGAAAATTAGTAACGGCGATAGTAGCGTTTCTTCGGGTTCAGCTTGTAGGTATAGAGTGCCGAACCTCCGGCTCCGACTAACGCTCCGATACCGGCTCCGCGGCGTCCGCCGACGAGCCCGCCAACCACTGCTCCGGCGCCTGTACCGATCAAAATATTGAAAAGGTTTCGGTGCCGACGATAGACATTCGGCCGCTGATACACGCTGGTAGTGCGCGTGCGGCCGTTATAATATCGGGTCTGGGCCATTGCTGAGCTCGAAAACGCGGGAATCATCACCGCGAACATGGCTGCCATCATTAATGCTGTAAATGTCTTTTTCATTGTTTTGTCTCCCCTTGGTCGATTTCGAGAAACTTGCCTCGTTGATATTGTTAATCGCAATGACCGTGCCACAGATCGAAAACCTATGTAACAATTGAGTTTATGAGTGTTTAGGGGAATTAGGGCATTTGTTCGCCCGACGAAATCGGGCAAAGGTAAACGGTATCGTGCGAAGTCGGGAGAGTCGAGGTGAAAAGAAAGACTAAACCAGTATCTAAGCGCAAAACGCCCAAACGCAAAGCGGTGGACGTCAATCCGATCGCGAATGTCGCAGCCGTGATGCCTGCAATTCGGCCGCAATACCGCATCCAAAAGTGGACGCAGCCGAATACTCCCAATCCCGCTATGCTGAGAAATATTTTAGCTCAAGAGGGATATTCCGTATGTCAGTGGTCGGATCGGCCCGGCACGGAACTTGGCATGCATAAACACGGGTCCCAGCAGAGCCACTGGGTCGTGTCGGGCACTCTCGAGATCAACGTCCAGGGCCGCGGCGCCAACATTCTCGGCCCTGGCGACCGCGACTTTATGCCGGACGACACTTATTATTCGGTTCGAGTGATCGGCGAAGACGCAGTCTTATATTTGATCGGCGAGCTTCACGTTACCGATCGGAAACCGACTTGATCACAATGAAGATCGTAAATAACCAACGGTTATAAAGTTCCCGTTTATACAACTTTGTGTAATACAATATCGCTGGATATTTAGACGATTCGGACTTTTAATAAACAATGAGCGAGGGACAGATCGAAAATCCCAGGGCCGAGATCGACGCGATCGACCGCGAGCTGCTGCGGCTCTTGAACCAGCGGGCCACCATTGCCCTGCGGGTTGGTGCGGCCAAGGCAAGCGTCGAGACATCGTTATGCGACCCATATCGCGAACGTGAGGTTTTGGCCCGGCTGCGGCAGGAAAATCCCGGCCCGTTCGAGGATGCGAGCATCGACTCGATCTTTCAACGAATAATCGACGAATCGCTTCAGCTCCAGCAGCGGACCTATTTCAAGCCGGGTAACGATGCCGACGATGTCGGCGGCGTGCGAATGGCCGGGCACTCGAGGGTTGCCTTTCTCGGTGAACGCGGCACGTTTAGCGAAGAGGCAGCCTTAGGGATCCTCGGACCGGATTGCGACACTGTATCGATGCCAACCTTCGAAGAGCTTTTCAAGGCGATCGATTCCGGCAAGGCCGATCTGATACTGACGCCGCTCGAAAACAGCCTGATCGGATCGGTCCACCGCTGCGTTGACCTTTTGCTGGACAGCTCGCTCTACATTATTGCCGAAGCTGTACTGCCGGTAGCTCATTATCTGATCGCCTGCGAAGGTGCCGATCTCGCGACCATCCGAACGGTCGAATCACATCCGGCCGCCTTGGCACAATGCACACGCTTTTTTGCCGCTAACCCGCAGCTTAAGCGAATCGAGGCCGATGACACCGCGGGCAGCGTCCGACGAGCCGTCGAGAGCGGTGATGTAACGCGTGCCGCGATCGGCGGCAAACGCACGGCCAATATCTATGGCGGCAAGGTCCTGGTCGAACATGTCGAGGACCATCGTGAAAATTTCACAAGATTCGCACTTTTATCGACTGTAGCCGACGAAAGCGGATCGGGGAACAAAATATCGCTCGTGATGCGATTGACGAACGAGCCTGGTGCTTTGCACAACGCCCTTCGCCCATTCGTCCGCCGCGGCATCGATCTGCTAAAGATCGAGAGCCTTCCGATCCGAGATACGCCGGGCGAATTTAATTTCTATCTCGACGTCCAGGCTCCGGCAAATCCCGGCGAGCTTAGCGGTGCCCTCGACGAGATCCGCGAGCAGGCTGTCGGCGTGAGGTTTCTTGGGCGTTATTCAACCGTCAGGTTGGGTTCGGACGGCGGTTAGTTCAAAGTTGGTTTTATAAAGCATGATCATCGTACTCAAACCCGGCATCGACACCAAAAGCGTGGAATATAAGCGCGTCGAGCGTCATATTCGCAATTTTAAGAATATCGAGCTGATGGTCTATGACTTTCAGGGCACCGAGCGGCTGCTGACCGAGGTGCTCCTGATCGGGAACACTTCGGCTCTCTCGATCGACGAGGTTCGGAGCTTTCCCGGTGTCGATCACGTGATCCGCGTCTCAGAGGTTTATCGCGTTCTGGGTCGTCATAAGGACGACACGCGGCCTAACAACTTTACTTATAACGGCGTCAACTTCAGTCAGGACAATCTGAACGTCTTCGCCGGCCTGTGCGCCGTCGATTCGCCGGAGAGCGTCGAGGCGATGATGAAGGCACTGCAGGAACACGGGCAGGTATGCACGCGGATGGGTGCGTACAAGCCGCGCACGAGTCCTTATTCGTTCCAGGGAAACGGTAAGAACTGTCTTCCGTACGTTTTCGAGCTTGCCGGAAAATACGGTATCAAGGTGATCGCGATGGAGGTCACGCACGAATCGCATGTCGACGAGATAAGCGAGGCCCTTGCCGCTACCGGCAAACCGACCGGCGTGATGCTCCAGATCGGCACCAGAAACACGCAAAATTTTGAACTCTTAAAGATCGTCGGGCGTCAACAGGAGTTTCCCGTCCTGCTCAAACGCGGATTTGGCATCACGCTCGACGAGTCGCTGCACGCCGCCGAGTATCTCGCTAGCGAAGGTAATCAAAAGATCATCTTCGGCCTCCGCGGTATGAAGACCAATATTGGCGACCCGCATCGCAATATCGTTGATTTTGCCCATATCCCGGTCGTCAAACGCCTCACCCGCATGCCGGTTTGTATCGATCCGTCGCACTCGGTCGGCAGCCGCTCGCGCAGCTCCGACAAGATCCTCGACATCATGCACATCACGGCACAGGGAGTCATCGCGGGAGCAAATATGATACTCGTCGATTTTCATCCCGATCCTGCGAAAGCCCTTGTCGACGGCCCGCAGGCATTGCGAATGGATGAACTGGGTCCTTTCCTCGAGGACGTCCGTATCGTTCGAGCGGCCTTTGAAAAGCGGCTTGAATTGTTCAGCCAAAACTGAGCGGCTAAGTGATCGGCGCGAGCCGCTCAACCTTCTCATTACATTTTTGGTGTGTTAGAATTCACTATTCGCACCGCCTAAGCTCTAGCAAACACTGCATTTTATCTGTGCGCCGGGCTTACCGTTCTAATCAGATGCTGAAATCTCCGATACCTGATCTCGTACTGTTCTTTGACCTCGAGTGGGTTCCCGACGCCGCCGGTGCGAAGCGGCTTTTCGATCTGCCGGACGACACGAGTGAGATCGACGCGATGCAAAGCTTGTGGGAGCATTCGCCTCAATATAACGTCGAAACCTGCCCGCGGCCGTTTATCAAATACATGTTCTCGCGTGTCGTCTCGATAGCGTTCCTTTCTCGAAAGCCTGTATTCCGCGACGGCGAGCCATCGATCGAATTTTCACTCAATTCACTGCCGCGACTGCCGCTCGAATCAGATGATGTCGACGAGTCCGCGATCATCGAGCGGTTCCTGTATATTTTGGGCGAACGGCGTCCGCAGCTCGTCGGGTATAACTCGGAACAGTCGGACCTGCAGGTCCTGATCCAACGCGGAATTATCAATGAGATAACTGCACCATTGTTCTGCGAGCGCCCGAATAAGCCTTGGGAAGGCCCTGATTATTTCGACGCCCGCAACAGCGAGGCTCATTTCGACATTCTAA
>JBDTZO010000102.1:0-5393 GCA_040005135.1 Acidobacteriota bacterium
TTGAGGCTGAAGGCCGCGGGGCGATCGTGTACCAGCAACAAGAAGGCCGCGGCATTGGAATTATCAATAAGATCCGTGCTTATGCACTACAGGATCAAGGCGCTGACACGATCGAAGCTAACGAACTCCTCGGTTTCGAGGCGGATGCTCGAGATTATCAGCAGTGTGCGGAGGTTCTATTCGATATGGGATTGTGCAAAGTGCGTGTGATCTCAAATAACCCCGACAAATTGCGAGCGCTCGAAGCAGCCGGCCTGAACGTCGTAGAACGAATTCCCATAGAGGTCCATTCTGAAAAGGCAGCCGCCCATTATATGCGTACGAAGAAGGAGAAAATGGGTCATCTGATCGGTTTAAGTTAGATCGCCTAGCCGGAGAATTCCACTCGCAATGTATTGTTAATTCTGACCGAATGTTTGTAAAATAGGCCGATCCTTAAAAGAATCAACATCAAGTTTTAACGGATGTAGTCACGCAGAGCGTGGCCTTCGAATCATGGATTGTTCGGATTGTATTCCACCACACGCGGTTGGGTAGCGCGATTCTCCTTCTACTTACACTTGGAGGACGTTTTCGTGATAAGACAAACGCTTAGTTCAAACTTTGGGAGTTTAAATATGGCTAGTTCAAAAAGTTCACTAACCGTTGTCCTAATTGGGATACTATTCGTGCTTTTAGTGTTTACATCGACTTCGAATGCATTTCACCCAAAACAGCTTAATCGTATCGAAGGGCGTATGTACGATCAGAGTCGATCTCCACTCGCGGATGTCTATGTTGAGTTGCTGAACGATGTCCAGTCAATGGTTGCCCGGACCAAGAGCACTTCGGACGGACGCTTTACTTTTTTTGGAATGGCGAGCGGAACGTATCAGATCAGAGCCTTGCCATTGGGCACAAATTTTATCGGACAAACCCAATCCGTGGAAGTTGGAACGACCACGCGCGGTAACAGCGATGTTGCATTCGTCGAGTTCTATCTGCGGGAAAAAAAGAGACCGGAAGATAGTTGGCAAGACGTGTCTCCCGGGACGATCTTTGTTCAGGAAATTCCGACGACTGCGAAAGAACTCTATAATTCCGGGCTGAAGCTCATCGGTACGAACGAAGCTGAAGGCCTCGTAAAGATTGAGTCGTCCCTCAATGAGTTTCCGAATTACTATGATGCTCTGATCCGATTAGGGCAGTATTACGTTGGTAAGGGTGAATTCGCCAAGGCTTCGCCGTACATTACTCGTGCCGTCGACGTAAATCCACGCAGTTTTGTCGGCTATTATTTGGCCGGCTATTCATACTACCGGCTAAATCAGATACCCGCCGCGATCGCCGCGGCCAAGACCGCTGTTACGCTAAATGCGGGAGATTGTCTTGCAAATCTAGTGTATGGAACAGTTCTTCGGATCGACGGAGATTACAAAAATTCCGAAGTTTATCTGCTTAAAGCGAGGTCATTGGACAAAAAAGATCGTGCCGAGATCCATTGGCAGTTATCTCTCCTCTACAATCGCTTGTCCCGAAACAAAGACGCGGCAGATGAGCTGGAAATTTATTTGAAGCTGAATCCGGACAGTCCCGATAAGCAGAAGATAAAAGACACGATTGCTCTCTTACGAGCAAAAGCGGCCTCCAAGTGATCCACATCAATTTCGGGCCAGTGCCGGTCGAAAGTATTTCCAATATCGCGGCAAGCTTTATGCTCTAACAGCAGTCGATAGTGCGTCGCATACCCGTGACCGCGAGAATCGTCTATTTCAGCGACACACCGCTCTCTGCTGCCGCTTTTGGCTAGGTCGGAAACTGGTTCGGGCAATCCGTCGGCTCACTCGATCTGAACAGTGCTTTTGCCATCGGACGTCGGCCTTTCCGGATCGTTGAAGATCTCCTCATTTGCATCGCCATTCGCCCAACCACGGAGCGAAGATATAAGGTCGATTTGCCGCGCTTTCTTTTGAGGTGCCAACGGTAAGGTAGCCATCCACACAGTGGAAATTGCAGCAAAAAAGGGCTGCCCCTAAAGGCAGCCCTATAAGACTCAACTTCTAAGTGAGCTTAGAATATCAAGCGGAAACCAAATCGGACATTACGGGGAGCCTGACGAAGGTTAGGCTTACCGTAAAGAACGTTGATCGGATTACTTGCGGTCTGCAAGGCATTGATCTGTGCTCCGATCTGACCATTCAATACTGCATTTAGTGCGGGAGTCAAAAGGGCATGTGCCGTTGTGCATCCCGGGTTCAGCAAGCCATCAGGGTTGTAGCACGGATCGATAGCCGTGCCGGAGATGGTGTTGTTCTGCGTGAACTTAGTAGTATTGAATCCAAGAACGCTGTTGTTGTTAAAAGCGTTCAGGAAAGTGATATCGGCCACGAGTGCGAACCGATTATCACGGCCAAACTTATACTTGTGGGTCAGTGTAAGATCGGTCTGGTAGAACGTCGGGGTCCTTCCTAGATCGCCACGCTTTGAGAGCGGGATAGACGTTGCCACAACGCTGATAAAGGTGGTCTGCGGAGTACCCTGAAGTACTTGCTGGAAGAACGAGATCTCAGTCGAGTTCGTCTTGCTTCCACGCCAGTCGAAGTTGTAACCGCCATAGGCTTTGACGACATGACGACGGTCAGTTGCGAGATCGCCGTTATCCGGCTGGCCCGTAGCTGTGTAGCCATTAATGATGTAGTCAAAGAAGCGGTTAACACCAGGCGATGTACGTCCGCTGCCGTTAGTGATCTCATCAGAGCTCGCGAGACCCGAGTAGTTGCCGTACAAATGACTCAGCGTGTAGTTCACGTTGAAGAAATAGTTGTGCGACAGTCTCTTGTCGAGAGTGAGCTCAAGTCCGTTGTACAAACGCTGTGGTTTGGCGGACTTGGCGTAACCAGCAGCCTTGTCAGCTGCCAGATCCTGGCCGGTGCCGGGATTGCCGATGTAGTAAGCCTCTCCCTCATACGCACCGATGATCGCATGATCTTCGATCGCCGAGTCTACGTTCTTACGTGTGTAGCGAGCACTAAAGACATATTCCTTAGAAAGCTCACGCTCAAAGCCAACTGTAAATTCACTCTGTCGAAACGGTTTGATATCCGAGTTGACCTGTGCCGGATCGAGGCCATGGCTTGTGTAGAAGCTGGCCGGAAGATTCGACGGGATACGGAAATCCGTCTGGAATATGCTCAATCCGCCCGCGGTCGAGGGATTGCCGCCGCCGATCGGATCGGTCCAGCTGCCCAGTATGCGGGACGGAGTGTAATAGCTGTAAGCCTGGTTAGCGGTCGTGATCGCAAAATAATCAATGCGATAGAAATTGCCGCCAAACGAACCACGCGGGAGTTCAAATTTCAGCTTGTCATAGAACCAGCCCCATGATGCGCGAATGACGGTTTTGCCATCGCCGATCGGGTCATAAGCCACTCCCAAACGGGGTGCGACCTTTTTACCGAAACCAAAGCTAAGAGGGATGCCCGGCCTTCCGCTTCCCGTGTTGAAGGCAGGAAGGTTCTCGTTCTCCAAACGAACACCAAGGTTCAACGTGAGCCTTGAGTCAATCGTCCACTTGTCCTGGATAAAGATGCCCTGATATTTGTTCGAAGCAACACCCTTGGCTCCAAACCTGATCATGCGGCCTACGCCGACGCAGTTCGTACCCAATGTACAAGTGCTGCTGCTGACGCCGTAGTAAGAAAAGTCGCGACCGTACTGGAACTGAACGACGCCCGTCCCAGCATAACCGCTAAGCACGTCATTCTTGGTAGTTCCATACTGGTAACCACCTTTAAGATCGTGTCTGCCGCCGCCGCTAAACAAGACGTTCGCGTCGATATTGAATTCCTGCCTTGTCGAGATGTCCTTCGTGGTCAGGCTGTTACCAGTATTATTCTGGTATCCGATCGGGCAGCCCGTATTTCCGGTGTATGCCGCCGAAAGGCCTGAGCACTGATACCGAGTCGCGTTCGGGATCGCATAAGCAGTGGTACCCTTTTCATTCAGGTAACCTCGCGTGAAACGGCCGTTGATAATGAAATTCGACAGCGGGGTATAGGTCGCCGAGGACGTAAAGTTATTCGAGTTCGTACGACCGCCCTGAAGTGCCGAGTAGTCCGCCGAGGTCAGAGTCTGACCCGCATAAAGAACCGGGATAGGGGTCGAACCAACAGCAATTGCACCATATGGGAAGAGTCCGTCGTACCTGATCGGATTGTAAAGGAAGGTACCCGATACACGAAGGTTATTCGTGATAGCGGCATCGACCCTTGCAAAATCGTATTCGTAGTATGTTCTCCCGTGATACTTCTGGGGAGCATAGGTGGCACTAGGAACCAAGTTAACGCCTGAAACGCCTGGTGTGCTGCTCGCTCCCGGGAAATTTGCCGAGGAAAGCGGGTTGTAAAAATTCACACTGCGTGTTGCGTCGTAGATCTGCGGCGAGTGGTTTACCAGGAACCAAACTCGGTCCTTGATGATCGGGCCGCTGAACGATGCTGTCGGGAACCAATTGACACCCTGATCCTTAGGCGAACGGATCATGTAGGTATATTGCGGAGCAGAGCCGCTGGCCTGAAAGAGGCTATCGACCGCTCGGCCGTTTGCCTGCAGTTTCTGTGATTCGAATGTCGATCCAAACTCACCGCGAAACTGATTTGAGCCGCCCTTTGTTACAACCGAGATCACGCCGCCTGAGGCACCGCCATGCTCGGCCTCAAAGCCGCTCGTCTTAACCTGAACTTCACTAATAAGTGAGGTCGGTATGTTGTTATTCTGATTCAGCGTTCCGGTCCTAAAGTTAGAAACCTCTTGACCATCGATCAAAAAGCTATTCTCGGAACCGGACGCTCCGTCAACCTGAAAGCCTCCTGAAAGAGGCTCACTTCGGGTTCCCGGCGAGATCTTCAAAAGCGAAGTAAGACTGCCGCCCTTAGGGATCGAATCGATAAGCTGCGACGTGATGTTAGTCTGGATCTTACTGTCCGTGGTGTCCACATTGACGCCCATCGGATCAGAAGAAACGTTGACAACGTTTACAGACGACGAAATGCCGACCTTGACGTCTAGCGTCGTAGTCTGTTCCACCAAAACGCGTACATCTGTGACCTCGGAAGCTCCGAAACCACCAGTTGCCGACGTCGTAACTTTGTACGTACCTGACGGTATCTGCTGGATGTTGTATCTACCCTGATTGTCCGTATTCACAGTTCGGTTAAAACCAACCGTAACGCCGGATACAGTGACGGTAATTCCCGGCACAACGGCTCCCTTGGGGTCCGTGACCGTACCTTCCAAATTGCCCGTCGTCCTTTGAGCGAAAACGCCCGTGCTCAATGTAAGAGCGACGACAAAGACCGAGGCAAGAAAAAATATACTTTTTCTCATTAATTGTTTCTCCTAATTAATTTCACTGA
>JBDTZO010000193.1:0-50833 GCA_040005135.1 Acidobacteriota bacterium
TGCGACCCTCTGATTCGAAGTCAGATACTCTATCCAGCTGAGCTACGGGTGCGTGGACTCTATCAATACTAAATTTCGGTCCGACATTTTGCAAACCGTTGCATGCTACCTCGCCGGTACGTCGGGCGGCCTGATCGCCGATTTGCTTAGATCGGTGCGGATATAGATGATTATAGCCTTGATCTGGTCGTCCTTGAGCCGCCCCTTGAATGCGGGCATGCCGTCCTCTGGGAAACCTTCGAGGATGTATTGGGTCAGCTTCTCATCAGTTTTGGCCGAGATCTTGGCGGACGTCAGGTCGTCCGGGTTGATCTGCCTTCCGTCGATCGTTATCTTGCCGCCGGTGCCGTCTTCCTTGTGGCATTTCGAGCAGCTTGTCTTATAGAGCTCTCCACCGGCCGAAATGTCGGTGGTCGGCGCCGGCCCCGGCGTAGCCGTCGAAGTGGCCTTGGCGTTTATGGCAGGAGTATTCAAAGTACTCGTGGCGTTTTGCGAACACGCAACAAAAAGGGCAACAGCAGAAATAACAACAAATATCTTCAATTCACGCATCAACGATCAGTCCTCCACTTGATAACAAAACTCCAAGAGTTTAACGTATGTACGCATCTGCTTGCAATTAAAGGTACAAATTCGCCTACGCCCCTGTGCAAAGCGTCATAGCGTCAATTTATGAAGATAAGGTTTTGGTTACTTTTCGTCATTGCCTCCGTTCTCACCGTTCCGGTTCGGCCCCAAATAACCCCTGCCACAACGTCGATCTCCGGCATTAAGGATACCGTGACCGTTCGACGCGACCCTCGTTCGATACCATATATCGAGGCTCGAAACGATGCCGATCTCTATTTCGTCCAAGGCTGGGTGACGGCAAGCGATCGACTTTGGCAGATGGACCTCATGCGCCGTCTCGCTCGCGGAGAGACCGCCGAAATATTCGGAACACAAACGCTAGAAGAGGACAAACGCTGGCGGCGGTTTGGCTTTGCCGCGATCGCCGATGAGAGCTTAAGCAAGCTCACTCCGGAGCTTCGCGAAGCTCTCGATAATTACGCACGCGGTGTCAACGCATACATCGCCACTCTCGACGATAAGTCGCTGCCCGTTGAATTTCGCATTCTACAGTATAAACCGCGGGCTTGGACGCCATCGGACACGATCGTCGTCGGCAAGATCCTCGCTGACGCATTAAGCACAACGTGGCGAAATGATCTGCTGCGGGCATCGCTCGCGGGAATCTCCAAGGAAAAGTACGCCGACATCAATAATCAGGTGACTCCGTACGACGTGGTGCTTTTCGGAAAGGATACGCCGCAAATGGCCAAAAATGTCACGGCCAGCATTCCGGTCATCGATAATGCGACGCTGGCATCCGCCGCGCATCAAGATGAACTCCGCCGAAATTCACTCGAGATGATCGGCCTCTACGCCGAGGACCTCGCCGCGAGTAACGATTGGGTCATTTCGGGAAAACGAACTGCCGACGGCAAACCGATCCTTGCCAATGACCCACATCTGTCGCCGACCGCCCCTGGCATCTGGTATTTGACGCATCTATCGACGCCCACTATGCGTGTATCCGGCGTTACGTTCCCCGGCGTTCCGGGGATCGTTCTGGGCCATAACGGCGACATTGCATGGGGAGCGACCAACGTTGGGCCCGACGTCCAGGATCTGTATCTAGAGACATTCAACGAAAAGGGCGAAGTAAAAACTCCGACCGGTTGGGAGCCGGCCAAGGTCTTTCACAATGAGATCAAGGTTCGAGCAAGCCCGCTTAAGCCCGACACGACGACCGTCAATTACGACGTGACGGTCACTCGAAACGGGCCCATCGTCACCGAGGAAGGCGGTAAGCGCTACGCCCTTAAGTGGACGGCACGCGACCCAAGGAATAGCGAATTTGAAGCTTTTTTCCAGATGAACCGGGCCCGGAGTTGGGAAGATTTCAAGTCAGCCTTAAAGACCTATGGCGGAGCAACGCAGAATTTTGTCTACGCCGACACCAAGGGCCACATAGGCTGGTATGCCGCCGGCCGAATCCCGATCCGAAGAACGGGCGACGGTTCGATGCCGTATGACGGATCCACGGATGACGGCGAATGGATCGGAACGATCCCGTTCGGCGAGCTGCCAAACCTTTTCGATCCGCCGGATGGCCTGATCGTGACGGCAAATCAACGGATCGTCGGCACCTCGTATAAATACCCGCAGTTGACGCGCGACGTCGCTCCGCCCTGGCGTGCACGCACGATACTTAACGACCTGAACGCTAAAAAGAACATTACCGCTGACGACGTCCGCGACGTGCAATACGAAGTTTTCAATATTCCGCTCGATGCTCTCGCAAAAAGGATCGTCAAGGATCAAGCAGCGTCGCCGGAGACGCTTGCGGTTCTAAAGCCCTGGGACGGGCGAATGACGCCCGATTCGCGCGGGGCCGTCCTTGCAAACGAGATCCGGACCTGCATCGCTGGCAAAATGGCGGACGACAATAAACCGTTGCCCGTATTCATGATCCGCGAACGGATAACCGATTGGGCCGTACGCGAAAATGTCGCCCGATGGCTGCCGACGGGCTTTGCTAGTTACGGACAGCTTCTGAAAGACTGTGACGCGAGCGTCCGTGTGAGCCTTTCTGACCCCAAGCGGCTCGGGCCTGACGCCGCGGCTTGGACGTGGGGGAAAATGTCCGTTTCCCATTTTCCGCATCCACTCGCGTCGGCTCCGTTCATTGGTGCCCAGTTCGCCACGCCCGTCGTTCCGATCGCCGGCAGCAGCCAAACGCCCGACGTCGGATCGGCCGTTTCGATGCGGCATATCGCGACACCCGGCAACTGGGACGCGACCCGTCACGTAATACCTCTCGGACAGTCCGGCGATCCGAGATCGACGCATTTCAAGGACCAGTTTGACGCATGGCGAACAGGAGCTCCGATGGTGTTCCCGTTCTCAAAAGCCGCGGTCGAGTCAGTCGCGGTCGAGATCACGACCTATATACCAAAATGATGCGGTCCGATTCATATACATTGTGTGTGTACCTGCGGCGGGTACGCGTTGCATGGGAGCAACGCCTATGTTAGACTATTCTTGTTGTTTGAAAGATGTCGCTCACGTTCATTTATTGAAGTTCGGGAGTTCCTCGCTATTTGTTTTTTTCGTGGGACAGTGGGACAAAACGCATAACGATATGTATTGTCAATAGGTTAGGTTGTCCCACTTACTGTCCCACTTGTGTATCGTCGCGAACATTTTTGAATCTAAACGAGTTATGGGTTTTTGTCTGAGATTTGTGCTCTGATCGACTTAGTAGTTATGAATTATTCATAACTTTTCAGGCGTTGGCAGATCTGCCAGAAAGTCGGAGAGGATGATCGAGGCCGCTTCGCTGTCGACCAATTTGCGGGCGTGGAGCGGATCGATGCCGCGGTTCCAAAGGCGCGATTTTGCTTCGTAGGATGTGGAGCGTTCGTCCTGGAGAAAGACGGGTATCTCAAGCGACAATGCGAATTTGCGAGCCATATCGCGAGCTTCAGCAGACATTTGGCTTTCTGAGCCGTCATTTTCTAACGGCAAACCTATTACCAATGCTCCCGCATCATATTCGGCAACGATGTTCCTGACCTTTTCGAGCAACTTTTTCCAGCTTTCGCGCGTTATAACTTCGAGCGGACGTGTCGTCACCCGAAGCTCATCGCAAATAGCGACTCCGACACGTTTTGTGCCGGGATCGAGTGCCGCGATTCGGCCGGACGCGGGAACGGTAGAGAGATCTGCAAGCTCAGGGCGATTAGTTGTATCTATTTGTTGCACGAATATTCTTGGTATCGGATAATAAACAGCGTTTACGTGACCTGTTTTTGATTGAGGTATTATATGTCATTTCGCGGAAAACTTTGGATATTGGTGCTCTCCGGAGCTATCGCCGTTTACGCCGTCATCGGCGGATTGCCGTTCGTCGGCAGCGTGCTGACTACTCAGGCCCAGCAGCCGGTGAACGATCCGGGAGCTCAGCTGCGGATCGTCGATTCTGTTTTGCAGCATATTCAGAATGACTACGTCGATGAGCCCAATATGGAAAAGGTCCGTGTAGGGGCACTTCGCGGCCTTGCGAACGGCCTCGATCCATACTCGTCCTTCCTGACAGCGGATCAGGTCCGCGAATACTTGGCCGATAAAGGTGCGGGCAAGACCGGTATCGGAGCGGAATTCTCCCAGGTGTCTGGATATCTATACGTCATTTCGGTCACCAAAGGCTCTCCAGCGGAACATGCCGGCCTCAAGACCGGCGACATTATCGAATACATCGATAGCAAGGCCAGCCGCGATATATCGCTTTACGACGCTCGGCAGCTGGTTGCGGGCGATCCCGGAACGACTGTTGCCCTTCGCGTACTTCGTGCAGGTGAAAAGCCCCAAACGCTCAAGGTCACTCGGGAAGCCTTTAAGGTCCCGTCGGCGGATGCACGAATCGAAAATGGCAAGATCGGAGTGGTGAAGGTCTACAGCCTGGAAGGTGGTGAGTCGGCCGACATTAAGTCGCAGGTCCTTAATCTTACGAAGCAGGGAGCGACCAAGATCGTTCTCGATCTTCGCGGGGTCGCCGCGGGTAAGATCGATGAAGGCGTCGCGGTCGCTAATCTTTTCATAAAGGACGGGGAACTAGCCAAGGTGCTTGGCCGCGAGAATAAGGTCATCAAGACCTTTTCAGCCGATCCAGCTAACGCCGTTTTCGACGGTCCACTGGTCGCGTTGATCGACCTTGGCACCGCAGGAGCCGGCGAGGTTGTGGCGGCAGCGATACTTGACCGTAAGAGAGGCGACGTCGTTGGCGAACGCAGTTTTGGAGCGGGTACGGAACAGAAATTGATCCCTCTAAAGAGCGGCGACGGCCTGTTGTTGACCGTTGCAAAATGGGCATCGCCAGCCGGCACGCCGTTTCTCGGCGAGGATCGGGCAACGATGGGCGTGAAGCCTTCGGTTGAGGTCAAACGTCCCGATACCCCCGAGCCGATCGACCCGGAAGACCTGATCGACCAACAGGAAAAGCAGAACAAGGATCCTCAGGCAACTCCGACGCCGGTCAAGCCGAAGACTCCTGCGGTGGTCGAAGACATTCAGTTAAAGAAGGCCCTCGAGTTACTCGGTGACAAGGCAAACGCAGCCCGCTCAGGCAGCGGTGACTGACCTTTTCGCTCACGACGGATTCGCTAATGGCCGGGTTTTATAACCAGGCCATTTTATTTAGAAAGTATTGTCGGCAGCAGGGAACACTGGTAATATCTGTCTTTAATGACAGAGGAACGATTTGCCGTCAGGCCGGTTCGCGAGGACGACTTAAATGAGTGGTTTCGGCTCAGAAGCCTCTTGTGGGACGAGATGCCAGTAGAGGACCATAAAGAGGAGATGGTCGACATAATCGAGCATACGGACTCTCAATTCGTCGCGGTCGCGGATCTCGGCGATGGAAGGCTCGCCGGATTTTTAGAGGCAAGCATCCGGCCGTTCGTCGACGACTGCTCTAGTGAAAATGTCGGTTATCTCGAAGGTTGGTATGTCGACTCCGACTTTCGCCGGCAAGGAATCGGCACTGCGATGGTTTCGATGGCGGAGACGTGGGCACGCACCCGCGGATGCACGGAAATGGCGTCAGATGCGGAGATCGACAATTCGGGAAGCATCGGTGCACATAGGGATCTCGGATACTTTGAGACATCGCGGTTAGTGCATTTTCGGAAAGACCTTATTTGAAAGTGAAACGCTCGCTAAAACGACTCATACATAGTTTTTTCGTCGCCGCCGCCTTGGCGTCGGCGACCGAGGCGCTTGCTCAGTCATCGGACCAGAATTATCCCACACCGATCACAACCAGTGAGATCCGAGGGACGATTCGTGCCCGCGATATTGGCGATTCACGGCTTACGACCCATTTTTATGCGTTTGACGGAAGCCAGGGCGACATTTTCGTAAATGTCCAGAGCAAAAATTTTGACGGCGATATCGATATATTTACGACCGACGGACTGCGTTCTCTCGCGAGGATAGTCCTTTATTCCGACGCTGGCATCAGCGAGACCGGCCGGATCGTTTATCTGCGAAAGGGCGAACGTCTCCTGCTCCGGATCCAAGGCCGTTCGCCTGATGATTTTCCGGCGGCGTACACGATCAAATTTGCGGGAAGTTTTGTGGCCTTAGAACCGGATCGAAGGAATGGGAATCCGGGAGTGCCAAAGGTGTCAGGAGACGATGCCGAGGGAGCCAGGCTCAATTCTATCGGTTCGGTCGTGGAAAGGAATGGAGAAAAGCCACCGCCCGTTTCGGCCCCGAACAACTTGCCCGAGAGCTCATCGAAAACTGATCGGTCTGCCGTGGTAAAACCAGTCGCGAAGCGTCCCGAGACCACGTCCTCCCGCGGCACATCAGAAAACATTGTTCCTTCGCGTTCCCCAGTCAAGGTACCCAAGCCGAAACCGCCGGCTTCGACAACGAAGGCGGAAGTTGTCGCTGTTCTGGACCCACTTGCGTCGATCCGGCTTACCATCGAGCTGAAGAGCGGGGAATTGTACGAGCGATCAATGAGTGACGTGCTGAGATTCAGCACGGACAAAGGGATGGTTACGGTAATCAGCAAGGACGGAAAGATCGTCCGCTATCTGATCACCGATATTGCCAAGGTCACGATCCAATAATTCCTAAGCGTAACTATGCAGGCCCTTTAGCAGGTAGCTCACGCCAAGGTATGTGAAGATCACCAAAAGGAACCCGACAACGGCGAAATAGGCAGAACTTCGGCCCTTCCATCCACGCGAGATTCGTGTATGCAAAAAGGCGGCGTATGTGAGCCACGCTACCAATGCACCGGTCTCTTTGGAATCAAAGCCCCACGGCCGACCCCAAGATTCGTTCGCCCAAATTGCCCCGGTTATTAAGAGCATCGCTAATCCGGCAAAAGCGAGAGACGCCGTTTTGTACATCAGGCTATCCAGCGAATCGAGACTTGGGAGCCGTGCGATCAACGATTCGGTTCTAAAGCTGAACAGGATCACGAAAAAGGTACCAACGAGCGCTGTAAGCAGGGCAGCGACCTCGACCGGATTGGTGTTCAGGCTCAGGAACATCTTGGGCCCTGTCGACTGAACATACTGCTTTGCCGTCTGTTCATACTGCGAGGGCGTCATGGCCGTCAGTTCCTGTGTCGACATCTGCTGATTTTCGGCGATCGCCATTCCGGCCGTCACGTACTGCCCCGGATCGCTCGCAAGCTGAGCCTGGAGTTTGGGATACACGTCGGCCGTTGAGTTGATACCTGAAACCAGGATTCCCACGGCGGCGATCTGGGCGACCAGTGCGGCCTTCAGCAAAATATGACCGATGCTTTTTGCCCGCAGGTTGTCCCGGTATAGATAAAAAGCGAAGGCTATCATTGACCCGAGCAATAGAACGCCGGCGAGAACCAAAGCCGGACCGACATACGGTATCTCGAGGCGAAACGGGGCAGAGAAGGGCTTTTTACCTTCTGCTGTTGGGATAAAGATCCCGGCGCGGTACACGAACGCTGTAAAAACCGAAAACTTGCTGATCGTTGCGATTACCGCAAGCCCAAAAAGACTCGACCAGAACGCCATTGCCTCAACCTTGACGCGATCTTTCAGCAAATAGATCACGGCGACCGCAAAACATACAAGAGCGATCCCGTAACTGAGGCTGGCGACTCCGACATGGATCGGCCGCCAATATGAATCGAGAACCGGCGGCAGCTCGATAAACTCGCCACCGATAAAACGGGCGAGTGTTAGAATGAGGGCCGCAAGCGGCAGCGTGAACGCCGTCAGTATTCGGAAATTTCGGCGTCGGGCGAACAATAGTGTGGCGATGCCAGCACCGAATGCGAATGCGAGGCTGAGATCGTAAAGATTTGCGAAAGGGATATAGCGAAAGACCCATGGCGAGGCCATATTGCCGCCGGCCCGCATTTGAGCGATCTCGTGATCGTAAGCACCGACCCAGCGCACAAGCCAGCTGGTCAGGTTAAAAAATACGCCGAGCCCGGCACCCCAGAAACCGAGCTTTTCGGCCATCGTCGACGGTGCGTAAAGATTGGTTAAAGTGAAAAGTGCCGCGAGTATGTAGCACGCAAGGGCGAGCATCATAAACGCCGTATCGGAGACAAATCCCGCACCGATCTCCAATCGCAGGCCGAGCATTATGAACGCACCGACGATAACAAAGAGAGCGGGCATGAACGACTTTAACTTACCGCCTGTTTCTAATCTGTCGAGTTCTTCCATTGTTTTGTACTACCCCTTAGCGCCATGCAGGGAGCGGGCGATCTGATTGAACTTGTCCTGGAAACCAAATTGATTCCGATTGGCCTCACCGGCCATAACCACCTCGTAGCGGCCCTCGGAGCTCTTGCTTATCAACGCCCAGACCCGACGATGCGAGAAAAAGAATACGAAGCACAAAGCCCCGATCAAGCCGAATCCACCGATATACCATGCGATGAACGCCGCCCCGAACGGATCGTACTTGATCGAGAGAATATGAGCGAGCGGCGATTTTTCAAATTCGGCGAGATGCCATTTATAACCAAGCTTAGGAGCTCCGACCGGAGCGCTATCGGGCAGTTTTTGGGCAAACGCAAACACGCGCGTTTTCACGCCGTTCGGCGACGTGACCCCGAGCACAGCTGCCGGATTATTGTATTCGCCGCTCTTCGTGTCGGGTTTGCCATCCTTTCCAAAGGTAAAATCGGGAAGAAACTGCTCATAATCCACCTTGGTCCCGTCGGGCAGACTTGCGGAACCATTGCGTTCGACCGAAAGTTCGATCGGATCGCCGCCGGCCGCGGATGTGAGTTCTAGTTTGATCGTGCGGGCATTTCCAACGGGAATCGTTTGTGCCTGAAAAAAGCGATATCCACGATAGTTCAGCGGCCTATTCAAGCTTACGTTCTCATTGACCACGCCATATGAGGGATCATCGATCCTGATCTTTGTAGCCCAATCGAGCGTGTTTGAAACATCAATGTTTCCCGTCGGGTCGATCAGTGTCTGAGAGATGTCGGTACACTCCATTGTAAAGGGAAGTTTCACATTAAACTTCTCTTTCTTATCCAGATCGAACTGGATCATTTGGATCTGATCAGTCCTTTCACCCGGAGCCATTCGCACGTCGGCATCGAAACCAGTTTGTAGAGCGACAAAATGGCCTAGAAACAGTGTCAGCAGAAACACGTGAACAATATATGCCCCGATCCGGTTAAACTGTCCTGCCTGGCCGAATACATACGTGCCAGCGTCATTCTCGACGACGCTCGTCTTCAGGCCGCTGGCAGCTATCGCCTTAGATACTTTCTCTACGGCATTTTGGTCGGAGGAAGCCTCGATCTCGAATGAATCGTGCGATTTTCGAGCCAAAAGCCACGGTGTGGTCGCAGTCTTTTTTGGTTTCGCGATATAGCTCCAAGCAGCCGGGAAATGATCTATCGACGCGAGCACGATGTTGAGCGATAGTACCAGAAGCAGGGCGTTAAAATACCACGTGTGATAGATATCGAAGATCCCCAATGCCCCAAAAACCGTTTTCTCCGCTGGTGTCAGGGACACGTAATATGCATCAAAGCCTGATACGTTCTGCTGCAGAACTATCATGCCGGCCATTGCTAGGACGACCATTACGCACAATAATACGACCCCGAAGCGTACGGAGCTCAAAAAATCCAGCATGCGATTAAGGAGCGGCGCCGTTTTCGGTTTGAATGTCTCTTTAGATTTTATTAACTCTTCTACAGCAGACATCTGATATTGAAAGAATAACGTTTCGAAAATTGTTTGTCATCCTTCTAAAAAGTAGTTGGGCTGGTGAACTTAAGAAAGTTTGATAATTACCTTCAAATTTGGAGAATCATTTTTAAGACGCTATCCTTATCCATTAGGTTTCAGTAGATTTTTAATTTGATGAATACGATCACCGCTCAACTCGACGGAAGGAAGGCTACGGGCATAAGAGACACTCTCGCCGCCTATTTTGAGCTGACCAAGCCGAGAATCGCATTTTTGCTCGTGCTCACCTCCGCGGCGGGCTTTTATCTCGGCACGAGCGGGCCCTTTAATTGGCCGCTCTTTGTTAATGCCATGATCGGCATCACTCTGCTGGCATTTGGCGTGGCCACCTTAAATCAATACATGGAACGGGCGATCGATCCGCTCATGGAGCGGACGGCGACTCGCCCTTTGCCTTCCGGGAGGCTCTCACCAACCGAGGCATTGGTTTTCGGCTTGGTTCAGTGTATTGCGGCGGAACTCTATTTACTTGTCCTCGTCAATGCGTTGACGGCGATTCTGGGCCTTATCGTGATCGTGGGATACGTGTTGGTCTATACGCCTTTAAAAACGCGTACGACCGCGTGTACCGCTATTGGAGCGATCCCGGGGGCATTGCCCCCGCTAATGGGATGGACGGCGGCGACCAACGATATTACGCTCGCGGCCTGGGCATTATTCATAATGCAGTTTCTATGGCAATTTCCACATTTCATGGCTATCGCTTGGATGTATCGCGATCAGTATAAGGCGGCCGGGATCAAGATGTTGCCGGCGGTGGAGGCCGATGGAAAGCTCACTTTTCGTCAGATCGTCCTGTTCACCGTCATGCTGCTGCCGATTAGTTTGGCACCCTTCTTTTTTGCCCATGCAGGCTTTATTTTCCTGGTCGGGGCGAGCATTCTCGGGATCTGGTTTCTATGGGCGAGCATTCGTGCTGCCCGAACCAAAACGAACTCGGCGTCAAAAACACTGCTGTTAGTTTCGGTCATTTATCTGCCGGTCCTATTCCTTCTAATGGTCGCCGACAAGCGCTAAGTCTATGAATCTCGGTACAGCGGACATTGTCGAGGATATCGAAGAACCCAAACGCAAGCGGTCATCTTTATCGGCGGGTTCAGGGCCTGGCGGAAATGGGGGCGGCAAAAAGAATCCGGGCGGCGGTGGCTCGGACGGCCCAAAAAACGAGGAGCCGGACGACGACCGCGACACATTCACCGACAAGAAATCCAAGATATTAACCTGGTTCGTGATGATGGTCGTAATGATGACCTTTGGCGGCTTGCTAGCTGCTTATATGGTGATCTCGAATAACAAACTGGACGAATGGCGTCCGTTTGACCTGCCATTCGAACTTTGGATCAGCACGTTTCTGATCGTGGCGAGCAGCGCGACATACTCGGCGGGGCTGAAATATACCGTTGCGAATGATCACCGTCTTGCCAAGACATGGTTCCTTGCGACGGCCTTCATCGGTTGGGCGTTTATTCTGTCTCAGATCGCCGCTTGGTTCGTGCTCTCGAGACGTGGACTAATAATGTTAGGCAATCCATATATTGGATTCTTTTACATGCTCACGGCGGTTCACGCAGCACACGTCATCGGCGGTATAGTCGCTCTCGGAACTGTTCTTCGTCGATCGTGGCTTCCAGCGACCAATGATCAAGATCATTTCCGCCGCGTTACTCTTGCTCAGGTGGTCGGCTGGTACTGGCATTTCATCGGCGTGATCTGGATCGTACTGTTCATCGTCCTTGGATTTTGGAAATAAAATGAACGATCTGCTGGCGATCTTTCCGCACATTAACGCCGCCTTAAACGGACTCAGTGCCATATTCCTGCTCTGCGGCTTTTATTTCATTTTGAAACGGCGCGTCACCGAACATCGGTTCTGCATGCTCACGGCCGTTTCGGTCTCCACACTTTTCCTCATCTCATACATTTCGTACCATTCGCTTCGAACCTATTACTTCGGACTCGGCCCCACGAAATTCACTGGCGACGGTGTTATCCGTCCGATCTATTACACCATCCTCATGTCGCATACGATCCTCGCCATGATCGTCGCTCCGCTAGTCGTCTGGACGCTCGTGAGAGCATTGAAGGGAAAGTTCGCTCTGCACAAGCGGCTCGCTCGCCTCGTTTATCCCATCTGGTTATACGTTTCTATAACGGGCGTCGTCGTTTATTTGCTCTTGTATCAGTTTTATCCGGAACGCTGACGTTTCTTTGCAAAATATTTCTTGAAAATCGCTATCTCAGGTGCTATTATTTGATTGTTGAAAAGTTGATCACCGAAGCCGTTTTATTGTGAAACGACGCGGGGGAACCATTGATAATTCGAATGTTCGTTTTATCCGGGGCGAAGTATCTTGTCCTAAAGATACGGGGGTAATCTTTCGCTCCTAGCCCGGCAGCTAACCTCGTAGGTGTGGCAAAGAAGTTACAGCAAGAGATTCAAGCCGTTTAGGCGCGATATTGAGTGTGCTTCGCGCTCTGCTTTTTCAACAGTAAGCAGACATCCGGTCTTCTCAAAGGGAAAAGTTCCGCCAAGCGATTGGCGGAACTTTTTTGTTATTTTGTCAAATTTTATCGAACGTAGACGATAGGCGTAACTTTGACCGTTTTGGCCGGAGCCTTGTCCTCAGGGTGCTTTTCATCGGGCGAAAGCGATAGCTTGACCGGTCTGGACTTCAGCTTGATCGAATAGGTCTCGGACCGTTTCATCACTGTCTTCGAAAATATCTCTGTTCCCGCGTCTGTCTTGACTTCAATATCTAACGGAACGCGGAAGGCCGCAGGCACGAGAGAATCGGCTTTTTGAGTCTGCGATATTGAAAGCTTTAGGGTTCTCGTCCGGCCGCTGTATGCCGAGCTTACAGTAAAATGAGGCGCTCCAGAGTGGTATACCCATTGATCAAAGAACCATCTCAGATCCTGTCCTGACGCTTCTTCCATTGCTGCTTCCAGATCCTGTGTCTCAACATTATCGAATTTATGTTTATTGAGATATGCGTTGATACCTTTCCAAAAGGCCTCGGTCCCGATCTGCTCGCGGAGCATGTGCAAAACTACGCCGCCTTTGTTGTAGGTCACTGCTGATACATCGAATAACCTTGCAATATCACTGCCTCGCAAATTATAGAGCCCGTGACGGCGACGCGTGATCGCATCATCTGCAAGAAATTCCGTGGCGTCAGCATGTACCTTTCTCAGATAATCGGATCGGCCGTTTATCTGTTCGCGGTAGGCCGCCTCCATGTAAGTTGCGAACCCCTCGTTTAGCCAAAGCTCAGCCCAATTCTTACAAGTCACGAGATCACCGAACCAAGAATGCGCTAGTTCATGCGAAACGAGATCGGTAACTATTTCCTTGCCAAATTCGAAATCGCCAAAAAATATCTCGGTGTCGGCCATCGTGGTCGCGGTGATATTCTCCATTCCGCCAAATTGGAATTTGGCAACGATCGTCTGGTCATATTTATTATACGGAAATTTAACACCGGTCAATTTCTCGTACACTGCGATCATGTTCTTGGTCTTGCCAAATGCATTACGCGCTGTGGCCTCCTTGCCGGGATAAACGAAGAAACCGAGCGGAACCTCGCCGTACTTATCATCCACTCGCACGTATTTGCCGATCACGAACGAAACGAGATACGTCGAGTGTGGCACAGTCATCTTAAAATGCCAGGTCGAAGTCCCATTATTGTTATCGGTTTTACCAAGGAACTCTCCGTTTCCGATGACCGTTTCGTCGGTAAACGCCGTGAGATATTCCTCGGTGGTGGCCTTGTCACTTGGAAAGTCGAAAGACGGGAACCAGTGATGGGCTTCGTCCGCCTCGCCCTGAGACCAAACTTGGGCGGAGTGATTAACGGTCGTCGCACCTGTATCGGCGTCAACAAAATATACGCCCTTTTTTGGCGTCGCGGTGTATTTAAGCCGCACCGCGATCGTCTCACTCGGTGAATATGAGCGATCGAGCGTGATCCGGATGCTATTGGCCGAAGTCGAGTACTTTAGTTCCGTGCCAGAAGGCTCGAGTGACACCACCTTGAACGCCATGTCTTCAGCGTCGAGTTCAAATTCCCGAAACCCATCGGCGAGAGGTCTAAGCTCGACCGTAGTATCGCCGGCAACTTCCTTTTTGGTCCTATCGAACGACGCCCGAATAGTATAGTGCTGGACGTCAAACGTAGATGTCCGGTTAAAGCTGGGACGTGTTGATGTCTGGGCGTCGGCGAAAAGGGCCGCGAGTAAAAGGATCGCGGCCGCAGTGATCAGGGATCGAACATTTTTGAGGTTCATAATCAACGAACGAATTATTTAAGGTATCTTGCGAACCAGTCTAATACATTGTTATACCAAAATTCGGAGTTTTGCGGTTTTAGGATCCAGTGCCCTTCATCCGGAAATATGACGAGTTTGGACGGAACATTTTTGAGCTGAAGCGTTGTGAAAAGCTGCAGGCTTTGATCAACAGGCACGCGGTAATCGATCTCGCCGGCTGTCACGAGTGTCGGTGTCGAGAAATTTTTGGCAAATTTGTGAGGAGACCATTTACTATAGAGGACCGAGTTTTCCCAAGGGAAGCCCTTGAATTCCCAGTTAACAAACCATAATTCCTCCGTAGCGGTGGCCATGCTTTCCAGGTTGTAGACTCCCGCATGGGATACGAACGCCTTGAATTTGAAGCGAGGATCGTTATTATGGCCGAGTAGCCAGTCCACCATATATCCGCCATAGCTGGCACCCGCGGCCCCAATGCGTTCGTGGTCGACAAATGGCATTTTTGATACCTGTGCGACACCATTGGTGATGTCAATAACGGCCTTGCCGCCCCAATCGCCGGAAATATCGTTGACAAATTTCTGACCGTAACCAGTTGAGCCGCGGGGATTTGGCATGAAGACCACGTAACCAGCATTTGCAAATATCTGCGGATTCCAGCGATAGCCCCAATTATCGCTCCATGCCCCTTGCGGCCCGCCATGGATGAGCACTATCAACGGGTATTTGGTTGTGGGGTTGAAATTTGCAGGTTTGAGCAAATAGCCGTGGATCTTTTGGTTAAGAGCACCGCTCCATTCGACGTCTTCGACCTTCTGCAGCCGAAACGCCTTCAAAGCTTCGGCGTTGGCCTGTGTCAATGGCTTAAGTCCGCTGCCGTCCGATCCGATCCGATAAATATCGGCGGGTGCGTTGACTGCGCTCCATGAAAACACCAGCGTGCGTCCGTCAGGAGTAAGATTTAGGCCGCCGATGGCTCCGACATCCGCGATCTGTGACACGGGCGTTGCTATTTTCAATCTGAAATCGGGCTCGACCGGCACGCTGAAGATCGGAGAATGTCCCCGCTGTCCGGCTGTGAAATAAATGGTCTTGCTATCAGGCGAGACTAGCATTTCATCGACCTGTTGATCGAATCCGCGGGTCAATTCGACGATCTCGCCGCTTTGCGTGTTGTAACGCATGATCCGCCAGCGGTCGGCTTCAAAAGTCGGTGTTGCTTGTGACCGGAACAATAGATACTTTCCGTCCGGAGTGTAGACGGGCGAAGCGTCGTATCCGTTCATGCCGATCGTGATGTTCTTAGGTTCTCCGCCGTTCGTCGGAACGATGTAGATATCACTGTTAGTGGACGTAGCTTCGACCTTGTCGGGATTCCGAATGTACACGATCCTGGAACCGTCGGGCGAAAAGGAGTAATCGACGCCGGATGCGGCAGCATAAGGCGGCGAATCAAAATCACCCGGCGTCATGTCTCGGGCCGGGCCGCCTTTTGATGACACGACAAAAACGTGCGTCCGCTTGCGGTCGCGCCACTCGACCCAATGTTTGAACAGCAATCGCTCTGTCACGTGGGCCTGCATTTTACTCTTTTCGATCCTTTCGTCTTCTGCTTTGTTGCAATCGTCGCTTTTGCACGCCGGAAAGACGTCGGAGCCGAACGCTATCCATTTGCCATCGCGAGACCATACAGGGCCGTCTGCGCCGCCAGAGATCCGCGTGACCTGCTCTCTGTCACCGCCGTCCATTTTCATCGTCCAGATCTGGCCACCAGTCGTAAACGCGATCCGCTTTCCGTCCGGCGACCATCGCGGACTGCCGCTCGATCCCGCGCCGTTTGTGATCTGGTGCTGGCTGGAACCGTCGATCGACATTGTGTAGATCTGATTAAGAGTTTTATTTGCATCCTTATTCACGATGCCGATCGTGAATGCGACCGTGCGGCCGTCAGGGGAAAGCTGAGGATCCGCAACACGCTTCACGTTGATCAGATCGTTGATCGTAAACGTTAGTTGAGGGTAGGCTGCCGACGCGGCACATACAGCAAACAGTAAGGAAAAGAGTATTCGTTTCATAGGATTAGGCACGGTTTAGAGGCTAAGATCGTGAACATTATCGCACAGAATTGTGGAACCTAGTATTCTTCGGATATTATGTCGAAATGAGATCATATCTGCTTCTATCGGTCTTAGTCGTGACCTGCGTCACATCTTTTGGCCAGGCACCTATTACTAACCCGACACCTGAGCTTTACTCCGCGGCAACGATCGATGGCTTACGCCAGCTGCAAAAGGCAGCTCTCGCCAGCGACTACGCTTATCGACAGACTGGATATTTGGCGAATAATATAGGCCCACGGCTCTCGGGCTCGTCGCAGGCCGAACGCGCCGTTCAGTACGTTGCCGACGAGATGCGTTCGCTCGGACTAGAGGTAACGCTGCAAAAATGCATGGTGCCTCACTGGGTTCGAGGAGAGGAACGCGGAGAGATCGTGGAATTTATCGGCATGGCTCCCGGTACTACGCAAAAGATCGTACTTACCGCACTTGGCGGCAGCATTGCTACCTCGGCGACCGGCCTTACGGCAGACGTGGTCGTAGTTAATAACTTCGAAGAGCTGGCCGCCCTTGGACGGTCAAAGATCGAGGGTAAGATCGTTTTATTTAATTACAAATTCGACCGGGCTATGCAGGCATCAGGTTTTGGCGGCGCGGCATATGGACAGGCGGTCGCATACCGATTCGGCGGAGCGATAGCCGCCGCTCGCCTTGGTGCTGTCGGAGTCTTGGTCCGGTCTGCGGGCGGTTCGCAGAATCGATTAGCGCATACGGGTTCGATGGGCTACGCGGACGGCGTGACTAAGATCCCCGGAGCCGCGGTAACTTTTGAGGACGCCGAGACCATCGCCTATCTCGCGAAAATGGGAAAAGTCAGCGTTAAGGTCACACTGACGCCGCAAACATTGCCTGACGTCGTTAGCTACAACGTGATCGCAGATCTCAAGGGAAGCGAAAGGCCCGATGAGATCGTAGTCGTTTCCGGGCATCTCGACTCGTGGGATCTTGGACAAGGAGCGATCGACGATGGTGCCGGCGTCGGTGTATCGATGCAGGTACCATTCCTTATTAGACTTGTTGGCCTAAAACCCAAGCGGACCATTCGATTTATTGCCTGGATGAATGAGGAAAACGGAGGTCGAGGTTCCGCCGCGTATGCAGCCGAGGAGGCAAAGAACATGGGTAAACATTTTGCTGCGATCGAATCGGATCTTGGTGCTTCGCATCCCCTCGGGTTCGTATTCGCCGGAAAGCCGAGCGCACTTCCTTTCTTCGCTCCGATCTCCGCCATTCTCACGACCCAAGGTGCCGGTCTTTCGCAGCTTCAGGATGATGTCGGATCGGACGTCGGCCCAATGACGCGCGGCGGCGTGCCGTCGTTTGCTCCTTGGTTCGATCAGCGGACCTACTTCCTATATCACCATACGGCCGCAGACACCTTCGACAAGGTCGTGCCGCGTGAGATCGCCGAAGTTGGCTCGGTCGTCGCGGTGCTGGCGTACGGCCTGGCGAATCTCGAGCGGCCGCTGCCGCGATAGAGCTGCGGTCGACGTGACATCGGAGGTTGATGCAACCGACGGATTAGACCATAATCAAAGTTGAAAGGTAATTGAAAGGGGAAGGATAGGAAATAAATGAATAGACCGCCGCCGTATTTTCCGCAAAGCCAGCTCTCGCCGCCTGACGAGAATCGTTACAAAAAGTTTAAGTTTGTCGTCGTCGGACTTGTACTCCTACTTATCGCTATCCTCGCGGGTGCGGGTATTGGGATCTATTATTTGATCCGGGCGATCTTTTAACGAACAGCCAACTATAAATAAAGAGCACGTTCTCGTTCGGGAACGTGCTCTTTCTGAGTTTTGGCTAATGGAGCAGGCTTACCTGTTAACCGGAAGCTTTGCCCGTGATGTCGTCGAGTTCGCCTTGAAGCCTTCAGCTGCCAGAGCCTTCGCCTGCGGAAGAAGGGTGATCGCTTTTTGAAGCTGATCGTCATAATCGTTAAACACCTGATTAGACGTCTCGGCTCCATACGCAGCCGTCACGAGCTCGGTCCGGAGAATGCGTTCTACAAATTCACGTTCGTGATCGATCTGCGAAGGGGCGTATTTATATTTATCCGTTGCATATTTCTTGAACGAGTCGAATAGGGACTGCGTTATGGGAAAATCCGCCTTTTTTAGATCGTAGCCGTATGTTATCGGTCTTTGGACCTTATATGATTCAAACCCTGCAACTTTTCCGGTCACGACGTCCATAGCAAAACCGAAGATGGGATTGGTTAATTTTGATTGAAACCGTGCTCGTTCAATAGGGATAGTTCTCGGCTTTACGACGACGTCTGGATTTATGCCGCCCCCGCTGTATACGGCGCGGCCGGCGTCCGTCTTGCTCTCCGGACCGCTCGGCTTTATCTCATCCTCTTTCTCATCGCGGAAGCTGCCGCCCTCAGTGTAGTAGTTGTAAAGGTCGCCGTTGGAATAGTCTCGTTGTATCAATCGACCTGCCGGAGTTTCGTACTTAGCGATCGTTAGCAGCAGCATCGAACCGTAATCGAGCTGAAAAGGGTTTTGCACCAGGCCTTTGCCAAATGTGTTTTCGCCGACGATCAGTGCGCGATCATGATCCTGCATCGCACCGGCAAGGATCTCCGATGCAGACGCCGTATTGCGATTAACGAGTATTACAACAGGCGATCGGTCCGGCGCCGGATTTTCAGCTTTGTAGGGCACCGTAACGCCCTCGATCCTGCCTTTCTGAGTGAATACGGTCTGGCCGTCCTGTAGAAATGAGTTGGCGACCCTATATGCCTGGCTTACGAGTCCGCCGCCATTATTTCGAAGATCGATCACAAGTTGTTGTGCACCTTGGGCCTTTAGAGATCTAACGCCGGCTGCAAATTCCTGGAACGTCGTCTGATTAAACCCGCCGCTCATATTTAGGTAACCGACGCCCGGCCGGATCATGTAAACCTCGCTGATCGACGGCTGTGACACGGCATCCCGCGTGATATCGACCGTTTCTCGCTTTCCGGTCCCGAGACGCTCAACGACGAGCTTAGCCTCAGTGCCGCGAGGACCGCGCAGCAAATTGCGCACGTCGGAGAATGGTTTACCGAGCACTGATTTTCCGTTGACCTCAACGATCTTGTCGCCGTATCGAAGACCGGCACGATTCGCCGGAGCCCCATCAAACGTCGCCTTGATATATGTGGCTATCACATTGCCTTTCTCATCCGAAAGATCTCCGATGGTCGCGCCGATCCCATAATATCGTGAGCTCTGGTCAGTCCTGAATTGTTCGAATTCCTTTGCGTCGAAATAGTTTGAATGAGGATCGAGAGTGTGGAGCATCGAATCGATCGATGTTTTGAATAGGTCGTTGTAATTGAGCGACTTTGAACCGACGTAATTCGACTCGATAGCCGCCAGAGCCTCAGAGATATCTTTTTCGATGTCGTCGACCTTTACGATCCGTTTTGATGTCTCCGCAGATTTTCCAGCCGTTGGAACGTTTACAGCCTGAGCCGAAGGCACTGGCGTCTGACCAAAGCCGAACGAAAACAAAACTAGAACGAATGAGAATGACAGAAAAGCGTTAAATCGTTGCTTCACTTATAATTAACCCCCGGTTTGTGCATAGCTGCCGCTTGTATCCGAACTCCAGTGAGAATAACATCCATTTGAGGAAATAGCGACGTGATTAGTTGCCCTCGGAAAACGTAAAAAAACTAATGAAATGCGACATCCTTTTGTCGCGTGCGGATTTAAGTTAAACTTTCCAAGTTTCCTTCTGTACCGCTCGGAGGATCTCTTTCAATGCTTAAACGTTTCAACTGGGGTTTTGTTTTATTATTTGCCCGTTCGATCGCTGTTTCTGCCCAGACCCGGGTTCTTCGATTTCCGGTTGTCCTGGGCAACAAAGTCATATTTGCTCACGCTGGCGATCTCTGATTTGCATCTACGTCGGTCGGTACCGCGTGACCGTGGTAACCTGATCGACGACGGAAACTTTGCAGCGGAAGGCTACCCTCAGCTCGAACGTACTATCGCTGAGCTAGTGAAAAAGATCGTGATACCTTCTAAACTCGCGAATCGTACCGCTGATCCGATCAAAGTCCCGACGAACTGAGCTTTCATTTGTTTTTCGAATATTGGCGTCGATGTCTAAATTGCTCGAAGTTAAAGATCTACAAACCCATTTCCCGACTCGCGCCGGACTCGTGCGATCGGTGGATGGCGTTAGTTTTGAGATCGGCGAAGGTGAATTGCTGGGACTTGTGGGCGAATCGGGCTGCGGAAAGTCGATAACGGCGTTGTCGATCATTCGATTGATTTCGCCGCCCGGTAAGATCGTGGGCGGTTCGATCAAATTTAAGGGCGAGGAACTTACCACGGCGACCGAAGAACGATTGAGGTCGATCCGCGGCAACGATATCGGGATGATCTTTCAGGATCCGATGACGTCCCTCAATCCGGTGTACACGGTGGGCGAACAGATCGCTGAGGCGCTCCGTCTCCACCGAAAGCTCAACCGAAAGAAAGCATGGCGATCCGCGATAGACGCGATGCATGAAGTTGCGATCCCAGCTCCTGACCGTCGTGCGAACGATTATCCCCACCAGCTATCAGGCGGAATGCGTCAGCGCGTAATGATCGCAATGGCGTTGGCCTGCAATCCGGAGTTCCTTATCGCTGATGAGCCGACGACGGCTCTCGACGTCACGATCCAGGCACAGATCCTCGAACTGCTTGACGGACTACGAAAAACACGCAAACTTGCCGTCCTGCTGATCACGCATGACCTCGGGGTAGTTGCTGAGGTAGCTGACCGCGTTTGTGTAATGTACACGGGCAAGATTGTCGAGGAGTCGGGAGTCGATAATATTTTCGCCGACCCGAAGCACCCGTATACTCGTGGTCTTTTACGGTCAGTTCCTAAGCTGACGGAGGTGGGCATCGATCGAACGGAACGACTAAGTACTATCGATGGCACAGTGCCGAGTCCGACCAATCTGCCTTCTGGCTGTCATTTCGCTCCAAGGTGCGAATTCCGGATGGACATGTGTGTCCGCGGCGAGATACCGCTTATTGGAACCCCGGACGGCTCAAAGGTGAGATGCGTTCTATTTGACGAGCGTCGCAAGTTCGAGATCGGCAAGGAACGCGTATTTTCGGCCGCAGCAACGACCTAGATAGATCAATGAGCGCAACTGGAATTAAGACTCAAACCGAAGACCTCGTCGAAGTGCGCCACCTGGTCAAGCATTTTCCTGTTGAAGGCAGTGACGATGTTGTCCAAGCGGTCGACGACGTTTCTTTCAATATCAGAACGGGCGAGACACTCGGGCTTGTTGGTGAATCAGGCTGCGGAAAATCCACGGTGGGACGCTGTTTGCTCCGCCTGCATGAGCCGACGAGCGGGGAAGTTCTGTTCGAAGGAAAGAATATCATCGGTCTGCCAAACTCTGAAATGCAATCACTGCGTCGGGAAATGCAGATCATATTCCAGGACCCTTACGCTAGTCTAAATCCGCGGCTCAGTATTCGCTCTATTGTCTCTGAGCCGCTTAAGATCCACGGTATCGGTAATAGTTCGGAACAAGCTGCCCGCGTGGCCGATCTTCTGCAAAAAGTGGGGCTCGATCCAAAGTACGCCGACCGCTATCCACACGAATTCTCCGGCGGACAGCGCCAGCGTATCGGTATCGCCCGAGCTCTCGCTCTGAACCCGAAACTTATAATCTGTGACGAACCGGTCTCCGCACTCGATGTATCCGTTCAGGCTCAAGTTGTTAATCTGCTGCAGGATCTACAGGACGAGTTTGGCCTGACGTACCTGTTCATTTCGCACGGGCTGGCTGTCGTGGAGCATATATCTGATCGCGTTGCGGTAATGTATCTCGGTAAGATCGCCGAGATCTGCGACTCGGTCGAGCTATATGAGCGCCCGCTCCATCCATATACGCAGGCTTTGCTATCAGCGATACCAGTGCCTGATCCGCGGCATAAACGCGACCGGATCGTGCTCACCGGCGATGTTCCGACACCTATCAACCCGCCTTCAGGATGCCGTTTTCGAACACGCTGCCCATATGCGACCGAAGAATGTGCGGCGATCGAACCGGAGCTTCGCGAAATCATGCCGGGTCATTTCGCGGCATGTATCAAGGTCGAGGGATATGACGAAGCGAAGACGATTTGAAATTGCTGAAACGTCGCGGCATATTTTTTCGTATGACACACCAAATCCCCAAATAACTAATTGAGCCAAGAACAACGGCCGATCTGAGTCAGCACACAAGGAGAATAAATAATGGACGAAAACGAATCACCCGAATTGCAGCCGACGCCAGTTAAACATGTCCCGGTCGAAGAGGCTCCGCAAATGTCCGAGGCCTCGATGGTCGGCAACATTTTCATAGAGCCCGGACGTGTCTTTGAGGACCAGCGACGAAAACCTAGGTTTATCATAGGCGGATTAATAATGCTTATCGCGATCTCTATCTTCCAGGTGATGTTCGTTGAAAAATACGGCCTGGAGAAGATAGTAAAAGCACGCATTGAGTCTAGCAAGCGTACTGCGGACCTTCCGGACGATCAAAAGGCGACGATTATCCAGCAGCAGTCCGGGCCAGTCGCGAAATACATTACCTACGCGGCGACACCTCTCGTCATAGCGATAATGTTTTTGCTCGGCGGGCTGATCTACTGGCTTGGTGCGAACGCGATGGGCGGAACTGGCAAATTCTTCGGCGGAGTTGCAGTTTGGGTGTATTCAAGCCTCCCGCCGGCCCTTGTGTTCACCGCAGCAAACATTATCGTGATGATGCTAAAAGACCCTGAGACGATCGATCTTGCGACCGCTCAGCGTGGCCTCGTCAAAGCAAACCTCGGTTTCTTCATCGATGAAAAAACGATGCCCGTCATCGGGGCGATCCTAAGTTCGATTGATCTATTCGCCATTTGGGGATGGGTGCTCGCCGCGATCGGGTTACAGAAAGTTGCCAAGATCTCGTCCGGTGCTGCTTGGGCGGTCGTGATCATTCTCGGTCTTGTCGGCGTAGGGGCCAAGGTCGTCGGTGCGATGTTCTTCTGATCTATTCGTATCGGAGTGATTCGATCGGATCCAAACGGGCTGCTTTCCATGCGGGGAACAGCCCGAAAATTATGCCTATCCCGACACTCGCAAAAAAGCCCGCGACGGGCGCCCACCAGGGAACATACGACGGGAGAAATAGCTTGAGTAACAACGTGAGCAGCCATCCGATCAGCAGCCCGACGATCCCGCCAAAACCCGTGAGAGTGGCCGCTTCGATCAGAAATTGAAGCAGAATATCGCTCTGTTTCGCCCCGATCGCTTTGCGAATGCCGATCTCACGTGTGCGCTCGGTGACGGACACCAGCATTATATTCATCACGCCGATCCCGCCTATCATCAGGCCGATCGATGAGATCACGATCATAGCCAGTGCAACACCCGCGGTGATCGATTGGAACTGTTCGATCAAGCTGGCCGCGGTCTCCATCGAGAAGTTGTTTGGTTTACCGTAGGGTACGCTACGCCTGACCCGCAAAAGGTCCTGCACATCATCTTTGGCCTTTTCTAGATATCCTTCCTTTGCAACCGCAAGAATAAACAGATCGTCCGCGTTCGGCTTTATTTTTAATGCGGCTCCCATCGGCATATAGATGACATTGCTTTGGTCATTATTGCCGCCGCCTCCGCCAAACAGCTGTTCTTTCTTTTGCAGAACCCCAATGATCCTGAATTCGTTGCCGCCGATCTCAAGGGTTTGGCCGATAGGGTTTTCGTATGGAAAGTAGCTGTCGACGACAGTCGAACCAATGAGGCAGACGTTTTCTTTTTCGTCACTTTCACTCTTGGCAAACCAACGGCCATCGAGAAGGACCTCTGAAGTCGTCTTTTCGATATCGGGGAGCGTTCCCTGTAGCTGAACGGCTGAGGATGACTTTCCGTTCTTGCCTGTGATCTGGATCTTGCCGCCAAAAAAATCATTGGAAACATCCAGGAATGGGACCGCCGTTTCGATCGAACTGAGTTTCTTGATCGCCTCGGCATCGTCCATTGTCAGCGGCTTTCTCATTCGCTCCTCTTGAGACCGACGGCCAACACTGAATCCGATATTATACTTGTAAAGAAAGATCGATCTTGTCCCAAAAGACTCAACCTGCTTTTCAACGGCTACGTTGATCCCGCTAATAAGGGACGAGATGAGCATTACGGTTATCACGCCCACGACCACGCCGATGATCGTAAGAAACGACCGGAGCTTATTGCCGCGGAGCGTATCCATCGCCATCTTCAAATTTTCGTAAAATGGACCGGTAATGACTCTCATATTAGTCCGCTCTTAAAGCCTCGATCGGGTCAAGTCGGGCGGCTTTCCATGCCGGGAACAGTCCAGCCAGGATCCCGACAAGAGCCGAAACGCCGATAGCGATCACGGCGGCGTACCACGGGATAATTGTTTTGATCACAAACGCCGTAATTATAAGTCCGAGGAGCTTGGCTAGTATCAGCCCGATGATGCCTCCAATAGCGGCAAGTGCAGCAGCCTCTGACAAAAATTGCTTGAGAATATCGTTTTGGCGGGCACCAAGGCTTTTACGAATACCGATCTCACGCGTTCGCTCAGTCACGGCGACCAGCATTATATTCATGATCACGATCGCGCCAACCATCAGGGCGATCGCGGGCACAGCCAAAATAACGATAAACAAGACGCCGAATATCTTGTCTCTAAAACCCGCTATCGCGTCCGGTGTAACAATCCCAAAAGGATCTTTTTCGTCTGAGGGTGTTTTTCGTTTCTGGCGTAGGAGCTGCCTGGCTTCCTCGACCGCATCCTTAAAATTAGCATCCGTAGATGAGGTCCCTTCAAAATATAAGTATCGGGATCCTCGAAACCCGCCAAAATTCGCCCCGTACGTTTTCAGTGGGAGCTGCACAAAAGCGTCCATCGGCCGGCCGAAAACGGTGCCCTTTGCCGTGGCAATTCCAAGGATCCGATATGGGATCCCGTTTATCTGGAATTCTTCGCCGACGGCTCCGCCCTGCGGAAAGAGTTTGTCTGCGACATCACGGCCGACAAAGGCTACACGCATCGCATTATTATTTTCCGCCTCGGTAAAATAACGGCCTTCAGCGACGTCGACCTTATCTATGTCGCGAATGATCGGTTCCGCACCGTCCACTGAAACGTCCTCAACGATATTGATGCCGGCTTTCACGGAGCGGCGGTTGCCGCCTGCTTTAGCTCCGATCTTGTCGATTATCTGGGCTCGGGAACGGATGTATTCGAGATCGTCGAGTGTCAGTTCTTTATTCCGTCGCTGGGCGGTCGCCAACGTGTCGCTATCCTTAAAATCCTCAAAGCTGAATCTCTGGATCGTAAATGCATTGGAGCCAATCCCGGCGATCTTCTCGTCGAAATAGCTGTTGAAACCTTGCAGCACAGATAGGACGACCATAAAAGCGGTCACGCCGATGATCATCCCCAACAGTGTCAGGAACGATCTCAGCTTATGAGCCCAGATAGCATCGAATGCGAGTTTGAGGGTTTCGGAGAAATTCATTCCTTTTCAGCTTACCTAAACCAACTGAGTGTTACGAGTTAGGCCGCTGAAAAGTTTCGAGACTCGGCAAGTCCTACTCAAACCGCAACGCTTCGATCGGGTCGAGATCTGCCGCTTTCCACGCGGGGAAAACGCCGAAAACCACGCCGACTCCGGCCGACGCTATAAGACCGACTGCGATAGCCCAGAGCGGGATATATGCCGGCAGCGGTGAGTACTTATTTATAAGCAGGCTCAGCCCCTCTCCGATGGCGACACCGATCGCTCCTCCGATCGCGGTTAGGACCACTGCCTCGATCAGAAACTGCATCAGAATGCTGTAGCGAGTAGCTCCAACTGCCTTCCGGATGCCAATTTCCTTGGTGCGTTCGGTCACGGAGACGAGCATGATGTTCATTACGCCAATTCCGCCTATCATCAGTGCTACGGCCGAAACGGCCGTCAATACTAGATATGTCGCTCCGGTAAGCTGATTATAAATGTCGAGCAGAGCATCCTGCGATGACATCCCGAAATTGTCCTTTTCACCCGATTTTACGTCACGTCTTACGCGAAGGATGTCGCGCATGTCGTCCATCGTCTTTTGTACATCGGCACGCGTGCGCGGGCGTACGATAAAGATAAGTACACTTTGCGGTCGTTCCAGATGAGGGTAATACTTTTGGGCCGTCGTCAGCGGTATGAACGCGATGTTATCCCGCGACTGGCCAAAGAACGAGCCGAGCAGACTCATTACGCCGACCACCTGATACGGTGTGCCGTCGATTCGCACTTCTGACCCGATCGGGTCTTCATCGTTCGGAAAAAGGGCCTTGACTAGGTCCTGACCAAGAACGACGACGTTCGAGCGCTCATTTACATCAATGTCTAAAATGAATCGGCCACGGTCGACATACTGCGAATTAGTAAATTCGTAATCCGGCGTTACTCCCATCAGTATCGGCGTATCAGACTGCTTTTCCTTATAACGGATAGTTGCGGACAATTCCCTTTGGATCGGGGACACGCCGATAGCGGTCGGCACTCCGTCCCGGATCGCATCGGCGTCTTGGATCGTCAACTCTTTTCGCTGGCGCTCCTCCTGTCCGGGTGGTTTGCCGAAACTGGCGTCAAACTTGGTGACAAAGATCGTATTCGAGCCAAGTGATTCGATCTGTTCGGAAAATGCTTTGTTCAAACCCTGAATGATCGAGACCATCGCGAGGATTGTCACAACTCCAACCGTCACTCCTAGGATCGTTAGCGTGGACCGCAGCTTATTCTCACGCAGCGTGTCCATTGCCATTCGAGCTGATTCTTTTATAGCGTCAATGTTCATCGTCAGTCGTTTCGCATCGCCTCGATCGGATCGAGTTTCGACGCTCTAACAGCCGGATAAAGACCGCTCACAATACCGACCACTAGCGAAACTCCAACCCCCATAATCGCTGATTGTGCCTTAAAGGCAACAGGGAAGCCGAGGGCCAGCGACATTATGTACGCTAGGCCGTATCCGACGATCACGCCGAGGATTCCTCCTAGGACCGTTACTGATACTGCTTCGATGAGAAATTGCAGAAGTATGTCACGCCGGCGCGCTCCAACGGCCTTTCGGAGGCCGATCTCTTTCGTCCGCTCGGTCACGGAAACGAGCATGATGTTCATCACCACGATTCCTCCGACGACCAACGAAACCGCCGCGACGGCGATCGTCGCGGCGTAGATGCCGGAGGTCGCACTGCTATAAATAGACAGGAAAGCGTCCTGCGACTCAACTGAAACGCCATCGTCATCGTCGCCGAAACTTTTTCCCCGCCTATTACGCATGATGGAACGAACCTCGTCCTTGGCAGTCTCGAAATCTGCGGCGTCGGCAACCTGAACGTGGACGGTGATCGAGATTCGAGATCCAAACATTCGCTGACCGGATTGAAAAGGCATGTACACGAAATTGTCTCGCGAAAATCCAAGCACTTTCCCAAAAGGGGACGCGACGCCCAGGATCTGAAAAGGAGTGCCGTCCACACGGATCTCCTCGCCAATGACCGAATCGGCCGAACGGCCGTTAAAAAGGTTATCGAGTAGGTCAACGCCGATCACGCATACGTTTCGGCCACCCGCACCTTCTTGTTCAGTCCAGCGGCGCCCGGCTTGTATCGTAATATTCTCGATATCGAACATTGACGGCGTGAGCCCTCGCACGGCGACGTTTTCAGATTTGTTTTCCTCAAATTTGATGAGCTTGCTCCCGTTGATCGACATCCCGACCCGCGAGCAGGATTTGCAGAGGCGTTGGATCGCTTCGGCGTCTTCGCGTGTGACGTCCTTTCGTTTATTGAACCTGATCATGTCTTCGCGTGAGGTTATGACGAGCGGGCGCTTTGACACGCTGAACGCGGTGGACCCTTGCGAAGAAAAGGCTGTTGACACCGTTGTATCGAGTCCGCTGATAATCGTTATGACGGCGATCACCGAAGTAACTCCCACGATAACGCCCAAAAGCGTTAAAAATGTGCGCAGCATATTCGCGCGCAAACTCAAAAGGGCAAGTTTGAACGATTCCTTGAATAAGAGGAACGTGCCGAAAAATCCCATTGCAATCTAATTATAGGGCAGTTGCGGCGGATTAGATGTATCACGGCTCACATCACCGAAGATGTTTTCCGGATAGTTTTACGAGGCTTGCGAGATGAGAGAACAGAACGATCGGAACCACGATCGAAGGCAGCCATACATATGGGAAATAAAGCACGGCACGGTTAGGTTCATCGAAGTTTATTAGCTGAACTGCGGAGGGGAGCGAAATGACCGCTATGGTAACGATGTTTGCCAGCAGCATTAGCCCGAGAATGTTGAATGCGATCAAAATACCGCGGTGAGTTTCTCCTTTTCTGAAAGAGACCCAATACACGATAGGCGCAGCAATTCCGGCTACGATATCGAAGTTACGTCCTTCGAACGTCATCATGTGAGGAACCTGCCCACCGAGAAAGAGCCACAAGAGTACGATCTCGACAGGTATTCGAACGATATGTAGGATCGTCAGTGACCTCAGCGGTAGCTTTTCAATGAAAGGGTGACGAAAAAATATTAGATAGACAGCAATGAGGAGAAGCGCAGGTACGATCGCGAACAAGACAAGTCGGGGCGGCACACCCGAAGAGTCTTCGTAGAACCCACCCATGGCGAGTATGCCCTGAAAAAACAGCCAGAATGGAAGGATAAATAGTAAGAGCAAAGAAGGGAACGTGCTCGTCTCCGCGCGACGAACTGCCCTCAAAAGAATAGCTATCGAAGTTACGGTAGTTAATGCGAAAACCACCGGAACGTATATCGGCAGCGACTCCATCTATTTCAATCGCTCATCTTTTTCTATGAGTCCGTCTCGGATCGTGATAACGCGATGGGCGCGTGCAGCGATGTCGGGTTCGTGTGTTACCAGGATGATCGTGTTGCCTTCCTCATGCAGCTTTTCGAAGAGCGCCATGATCTCATAGCTTGTCTTGGTGTCGAGAGCTCCGGTCGGTTCATCTGCAAGCAAGATCGACGGATGATTGACCAATGCTCTCGCGATAGCGACGCGCTGGCGCTGTCCTCCTGACAATTCATTGGGACGGTGCATCACACGGTCGCCCAGTTCGACGGCCGCCAGTGCTGCCTGTGCCTTGTCATGTCGCTCGCCGGCTCTCATTCCAGCATAAATAAGCGGAAGTTCAACATTATGAAGCGCCGTGGCACGAGCAAGGAGGTTGAAGGTCTGAAAGACGAATCCGACCTCTTTATTGCGAATACGCGCTAGCTCGTCGTCCGACATATCGGAGACGAGATGGCCATTGATCCAGTAATCACCTTTTGAAGGCGAGTCGAGACAGCCGATAAGATTCATTAGTGTCGACTTACCCGAGCCTGATGGCCCAATGATCGCAAGATATTCGTTACGCTTCACATCGAACGATACGCCCTGCAAAGCATGCAGTTCCTCAACGCCCATCTGGTAGGTCTTCCAGATATTACGCATCGAGATTATCGAATCCGGCGCCGACGGTTCAGATGGCTCAGGCGAGTTTTCGTTGTTTTCGTCCATAAATCTATACATTCACGTACTTATTTATTAGCGTTCTCGCCTTCTTTTTTGACCTGTTTTTTGACCACGGTACCGTCTTTCAGGGTATTAAGGACACGGCTCGGGCCGGTGATGACCTCTTCGCCAGGTTCGAGGCCCGAAGTTATTTGTCGGTCCGATTCGCCGATAATTCCCGTCGTGACCTCTTTGAATTTTGCTTTGTTACCATCGAGGACGTACACGCCAGTGATCGTCTTTGGCTTGTCCGCTGGCTGCGGTGCGTCGCCTTGCGGAGTTGGCGACGGCGAGCCTTCCGGCTTCTTTTCAATAACGGCCTGCAGAGGGACGGCGATCACATTTTCAACGACCTTCGTCGTAATCGTCGCCGTGGCGCTCATTCCGGGACGGAGTCCGTCCTTAATATCTTGCGGAAGATTGATCAGATGGATCACGACCCTAAATTCTTTAGCTTCCTGAACGTTGATATTGGTCGAAAGGCCGCCGCTGGTCTGCGATTTTCCGACGGCCAGCGGTGTTTTCTGTGACACCTCGCCTTCGAGCTCTTTATCGCCGAAGGCGTCAACCTTTATCTTAGCCTTCTGACCAACCTCGACCTTATCGATCTCGGTCTCGTCGACCTTTACCTCAACATTTATCGACGACATATCAGCGATAGTCATGAGCGCCGTTGTTGACAGCCCTGCAACCGCAAAAGTTCCGACCTTTGACGGGATCTCGGCGATTACGCCGCTGATCGGGGCCACGACGACAGTCTTATCACGCTGGCTCTTTTGTCCTCGCAAGGTTGCGGTCTGCTGATTGGCTCGCGATTGGGAAACATTAACATTTAGATTGGCCGTGTCGACCGCTCTCTTGGCATCCTTTACTGCAACAGCCTGCTGGTTACGGCGGGCGATCGCTTCATTAACTGAAAGTTTCGCCGATTCAAGTCGGGCTCGAGCGTTCTTGAGCCCAACCTCCGCCGTTTCGACAGCGTCTTTTTTGGTGTCGTATTCCTGCTTTGATATCACGCCGGACTCGAGCAGCTGTGCGTTTCGATTGACCTCGCGTGTTGCCGTGTTGAAATCGACCTGTGCTCGGTCGACATCAGTCTGTGCCGTGACGACGTTTTGCCGTGCGGTGCTCACAGCGGCATCCGAACCGTTGAGCCCTTGTTGGGCCTGCGAATACTGATTTTGCGCACCGCTTACTTGGGTCTGCGAGACGCGAACGTCATCTTGGGCCGTCTGCAGAGCCGCAAGTTGTGCATCTGCGTTCGACGAAAGTTGGTCCGGATCGAGCCGAACGAGGATCTCGCCTTTCTGAACGGCATCTCCTTCTTTTTTCGTGATCTCCTCGATCTTTCCCTGCACTTCGCTCGTCAGATTAACGAATTGGATCGGACGTACCTCGCCGGATGACGTAACGGTCGATCGTAGTTCCTTTCGCGTTTCAAGCTTGACCACTGTAACTTCGGGAGTATCAGTGCGTGTGGCCAGGACGCTGACCACGATTATTAACGCGACCAAAACGCCTAAACCAGCCAACCCAATGATCTTAGTCTTTCGGCTCAATGCCATATTCTATCTTCCTCGCTGCTGTTGTAACGGATTTCAAAAAAGGACGGTTCAAACAAACACTATCGAATCATCAAGCAGGTACTACGACTCCTATTTGGGTCAAGTTTCAAAAAAGTGGCGCTTGGCGGAGTCTGTAGGCCATTTGATCGACGATATTTAGACGCTCTAATAAGCTAGCTGTGAATTTACGATTTACGAACTTTAAATTACACGGTAAGATGTCACTAGTCGAATTCGATACGCCGGAGATACGTTGGCCGAGCTGCAGCGAAAAATGAATAATTGTCGAAATTGCGGAACTGACAACCTCGATTCATCGCGTTTTTGTGACGAGTGTGGCACACGTTTGATCGCGGCTGTTGAGGCTCTCGAAATAGAGCCGCCTCTTTACGCTCCGCCCGTGATAACCGAAGCTCCCGCGTCGCGGCCGGTCAGCGTGACGTCGATCGGAGTTCCGCCAGTCAATGGTCCTGCGGTGATCTCGGACCCGTCTCTGGAGTCACAAGGAGCGTCGAATGGGTCGATGCGGGCGAAGCTCGTGATCGAGCGAGGCGATGCACCTGGAACTGAGTTTAGGCTCAACGGTATGGAATCGACCATCGGACGCTGGGATGCCGACAACGGCATTTTCCCCGACGTAGATCTCGACGTCTTTGATCAGGAAGCAAAAGTCTCGCGACGACATGCTCGGATCAAATTGCAGGATGGTAAGTATCTCATCGAGGATATCGGCTCAACCAACGGCACATACGTAAATCGGGGCCGCCGGCTTCTGCCGGGAAACGTACATCTATTGAAGGACGGTGACGAGGTTATCGTCGGTAAGACGTTTATGCGGTTTCACGTGATCGTTTAGGCTGTTCGCTACTTTGCTACATGACTTACTGCCCCGAATGCGGCTCCCAAGTCGCTGAATTGGACATTTTTTGCCCTTATTGCGGCATTACACTAACTCCTGTAGCGGTCCCCGCTGCGGAGGATGCGATGGCGAGCACAATTGTAATGTCCGCGCCGACTAAAGCCAGTGAACCCAAGCCGGAAACAGCTAAACCCGATATTGCCGATGCTGAACTAGCGAGTACCGATCCTCCACTGCCAAGCCCTATTTCTCCTAGCGAATCCCCGATCGAGGCAAAAGCCGAAAAAGAGCTTCCGGAGGTAAGGATCGTCGAAGAGTTCGCGGGCACAAGTCCTGGATCGGAAAGCACAACTGATCCCGAAGCGGAACACGAGACTCTTGCCAAAGATTCTGCTCATCTTGAGGAAATCGCTGAGGCTGGGCAGGTCGTTGAGCCGGCCAGGGATCCAACTTCCACCGCTCTGGAAAATGGGCTCGACTTTGAACCGTTAGCGGCAGAAACTGCCGAGTCGAGCTTATTACTTTCAACCGACATTGCTGCCTCCCGGGAATTGCCGATAACAATTGAAAGGCCCGCGGCAAATTTTCTGGATGATAAACGCACCGAGATCGCCGAAAGTACGGTTGATGAGCAGCCTGCGGCGGCTCCGGCTACAGAACTCGAAACCGGATCTGCTGCCGAGTCCGAAAGTAATTCCATTGATGATGAGGCCGGACTCGCGTCCGCTTTCGAGCCTGAGGCTTTCCCCGACGATCGCTCCGACTCGATCGAACGTGAAGAGAGGCAGCCTTTTGACGTGTTGTCGTCGGACGCCTATGCAGGTGCTGTCCCGATCGACGACGCAGGTTCGCTTGCTTCGGAACCTAATTTGACTTCGCCTGTCGCAATTCCCGTGGAATCTCTGGAATTGGAGCCGGAGGGTTTAGACGCAGAATCTCAGGTTGCGAATACGGTAACTGCTCCCGAACCGATCGCATTGGCCCATTCTCCAGCCTCACCGATCGAGGAAAGTGATCCGGTGACTGCGGTAAATGTTCACACCGATCCGGGCACAACTCCCAATATTGGCAGCGCAACGACCGATGGCCGCAAGTCCGGACTGAAACCGCTTGCTGAGGGAATACAGCTCAATGGCCGTTATCGCATATCGAAAAAGATCGGCGGCGGCGGAATGGGTGCAGTCTATCTCGCCTTTGACCAAAACCTCGGCGGCACCCAGCGTGCGGTCAAGGAAATGGTCCAGTCGCACATTGAGGAAGAGCAGCAGGCGAAGGCCATCGACGACTTTAAGCGCGAGTCGATGATCCTTTCGACACTCGATCATCCTTCGATACCGACCATTTACGATTATTTCTACGACGAAGAAGAAAGCCGCTTTTATCTGGTAATGAAGTACATTTCCGGCGGCGATCTCGCGTCGAGGCTGCGTGCGGCTCCAGAGGGACGCATCGACGAGCGAACGGTGACAGAATGGGCGCTGCAGATCATTGACGTGCTTGATTACCTGCACTCGCTGCCAACAACGATCGTTTACCGTGACCTCAAGCCTTCAAATGTGATGATCGACGGAAATACCGGCCGCATCATGTTGATCGATTTTGGCATTGCGCGTTCGATCAATCAGAATCAGGAAAAAGGTGTTACGGCGGTTGGGACTATGGGCTATGCTCCACCCGAGCTTTTCAGCGGACAGGTTGAGCCGAGATCCGATATATATAGTCTTGGGTCGACGATGTTCCATCTATTGACCGGAGCCGACCCGCAAAATAACCCGCTGCTGATCTTCGATTTTCAGAAGAATCCGCGTCCACGCCAGATCAATCCGCGTCTTTCGGACCAAATGGAGCGCATTCTCATGCGAGCCGTTGAATACAATGCCGACGCCCGATTTGCTTCAGCGGCCGACATGCGGCGGGCATTGCACGATCATTTAGAAAATCTTCGCTCGGGCAACGTAACCTACGGCATTACGGAAGGGCCGGCGGCCGTGAGTCTTGAGTATCAAACGGTATTTTGCGGATTTTGCGGTCAACGGATCGTTGCAACCGACCTGTTCTGTGCGTTTTGCGGATCAAAACAGCCGATCGCTCAGCAGGGTGTTCATTCCGAGATCTATTCGCCTAACAATGTTACCGCACGTCTCGTGATTGAAGGCACGAGCGACCTGGACTCTCCGGCGTATCCGCTCGACAAGAATGAAAATCTCGTCGGCCGCCGGGACCCGATGTCGAACATTTTCCCCGAGGTCGACCTTTCAAAATATGATCCTCAGACCAAGATCTCGCGTCGACATGCACGGATCTGGCGCGACGGAAGTGATTTCCTCGTCGAGGATCTAGGCTCCTCGAACGGCACTTTGCTGCTGGGTCGTGTTAGCGACACGCTTAGGCTTTCGCCGCACAAACCTCATCCAATTGCGAGCGGTGACCGTTTGCGGATCGGCGATACGACGCTTCAATTCATCGTCGGCTAGGCCGACACTAAAGCTATATTTTATGACCAAATCTCCAGCGGAGACCCCGGCCGCATATGCACCGACCAAGCGGGAGACGATCGTCGAGTTTTCGCCGGTCGAACTTCAGGCTCCATTTCTGCTACGTGTGGGCTCGATGATCATTGACTATTTGGTCCTTTTGCTGCTTCCGGTGACATCGATGCTTTATCGCGGCGTCTTCGGAGAAAGTCTAAATATAATGACGGACCGGACATTGTGGTTAATTTCCGTACTCCTCTTCTTGGCTAATATCATCGTTTTGCCGCTGCTCTTTGGCCGTTCGCTCGGTAAAATGCTCACAGGCCTCCGCGTCGTTCGAAGTGACGGGTCCGACCCTGGCATATTGAACATTGCTTTGCGTCAGACCTTGGGATACCTCATAACGGCGGTAACCCTCGGTATCGGGTTTATTTGGTGCGTTTTCAGCAGCAAGGGACGTACACTGCACGATGTTCTGACCGACACGGTCGTCGTTCGCGGAAGCCGGCGAATAGTATAAACAAACTTTGTGGCACAGCTGATCATAAAACGAGCGAATGTTGCAGATGAGCAGGTCGCGCTGAATCGTCTTCGCACGACGGTCGGGCGCTCGGCCCGCAGCGATGTCTGTATTCCCGATGCCTTTGCCTCGCGCCTACATGCCGAGATCCGTCAGGAAGGTGATTCGTACTGGCTCCACGATCTGGGCTCGGCCAACGGCACGCGTTACAATGGCGGAGTTGTAAATGCTCCAATTACGCTAACTAACGGAGGCATGATACAGATCGGCGAAACCACGCTGGTCTTCGAGGACGACCGTACGCGTCTTCCTAGCATCAGTGCTACGATGATCGGCGACGCTACCTCATCGCTTGATCCGGCGACGACAATCGCGCTGAGCGGACGTCGAAACCCGACTACTGAATTCCTCGATGCTCAATTGGCGAGCAGGACGGATCTTCTCGGCCTTATTAGTAAGGTTGGTGTTGCCCTGCTGTCATCCAGCGGCCTCGATGACACGCTCGACCAGGTTGCTTCGCTCGTTTTCGACGCAGTCCCGGCAGAACGCGTCGTCATAATGCTCAAGGATGAAAAGACGAACGACGGCATGCAGATCCGCGTCGCTCGTGAACGCGGAAAGACCGAGCCGCTGACTGAGGTCCGGATCAGCCGCACGATCATGAATGAGGTAGTCGAGAACGGCAAGTCAGTTTTGACATCGGATGCTCAGCACGACCCCAAATTTGCCAGCCAGACGATCATGCTGCAGGGAATTCGCTCAGTGCTGGCGGTTCCACTGTGCGTGGACGAACGGCACGTGTTTGGCATCATCTACGCAGATTCGCCTACACACGACGCAACATTTAAGGAAGAGCATCTCGATATCCTGACGACGCTCGCCTCTGTCGCATCGATCCGTGTGGAGAACGTCAGTCTTCTCGACGAACGCATCAATCGCGAGCGGATGGAACGCGAACTCGCTCTAGCGACCGAGATCCAGCAGCGTTTCCAACCGGCGGGGCCGCCCATCATCGACGGCTATGAATTTCAAGGTATCTCATTTTCGTGCTACGAGATCGGCGGTGATTACTACGATTTTATTGAACGGCACGACGGAAAGATGCTTGTTGCTCTCGGCGACGTCTCCGGCAAGGGAACTGCCGCTGCGCTCTTGATGTCCAGCCTTCACGCGGCGATGCACGCACAGGTCGCGGCCAAGACGACGCTTGAAGAGACTGTCACCTCGATCAATAAATACCTGTCCGAGAATACGCCGGCAAACCGTTTCATAACACTGTTTGTCGCCGAGCTCGAGCCGTCGACTGGAGATCTCAAGTTCATCAACGCAGGCCACAATTCTCCGGTGATCGCACGAGCTGATGGCTCAATCGAGTTGCTGCCGTCTGGCGGGCTGCCGCTCGGTATTATGAGCCTCGCTGCTTACGAGGTCGGGGCAGCCAGGCTCGAACGTGGCGACGTTCTTTTCATTTATTCGGACGGCGTGTCTGAGGCGAATAACCTGAACGAAGATGAATTCGGTATGGAACGGCTTACAAGTGTCATCCGGACGAACGTCGGGCGCTCGGCGTCAGGTATTCGCGATCAGGTCGAGGCAGCTTTGTCTCAATTCACCGGCACCGCTGCTCCAAACGACGACATAACCATCGTGATCGTAAAAAAAATGTAATTGGCGATCGCTGCCCTTAAGCGTCCCCGACGTCGGGTCCTTCGCAAGGACGATCGGACGTGCACATCTCGCCGACTCGATCACACGGTCGCCCACCACCACAGCGACTAGTTTCAGTACGCTGAATTGTCCAATATCTTGACGGCCCTCGATCAAATTGAGGTTGCGGTCGGGATCACTCCTAATTCCATCGTCCTAAGCGTTAGCTTGTTGTCGTCACGATCCGGCGATCTCTGAATTATTCGATAAATGTGCTCATCGCTCTCAGGATCGAACGGGCGCGGAACAAGCTAGAGTTTTCTGTCATTATCGAAACCATCGCTGGTGAATCGTCTGGATATTGATAACTCGAACGATGAGCCGTAAAATCACATTATGAAACGATGCCCGCAATGCAACAGTACGTACAATGACACCCTGCTGAATTATTGCTTAGAGGACGGGACGCCTCTAATTGCCGTGAATGATACGACAGAACCGGCGATCACCAGCACCGTGGCGGGCATTCCTAGTGAACCGACCGTCGTTGTCGTGCGGCCGACGCTGAAGAAAAAAAGCCGGGCGTGGATCTGGGTGCTGAGTATATTGCTGATCCTCGGGGTTGCCGGCGCTTCGCTGATCGCTTTCGTGGCTTATCGCATCGAATCCGAACGCTCCCGAGTCAATATAGCCATTCCCGCGTCCTCTGCGACACCAAAGCCGACTTTGTCACCAAAACCAACGCACTCGCCCACGCCGTCGGTTTCTCCGACGCCTGACGGCTCATCTACGCCCGAACCAGTGGATCCTGACGAGGTCACACCGATCGCATGGAATACCGCGGCGGTAAGTTTCAACACAGATGTCGGCCGAAAATACAAATTTGAATGTCCGCCGAACGGTACGGCACAATCAGTATGGGGAAGCGACATTTATACCGCTGATTCATCGATATGCACCGCAGCGGTGCATGCAGGGATCATTAACCTCGAAGATGGCGGGCAGGTCGAGGTCGAGTTTCGGCCCGGCCGATCAATATACGGCAGCACGACCCGCAATGGCATCACGTCCAGCACCTACGGCGAATATCCGCACAGCATAATTGTCCGGTAACCGCGGGCGTTGACAGCCGACTAACGAAAGTAGACCGGATCGGCGCGTCTTGGGTAAACGACAGCGAATTTAACCTCTATGAAGAAACTGATCGAATGCGTCCCGAACTTTAGCGAAGGCCGCGACCTGAATGTCGTAAGACAGATCACAGGAATTATCGAAAAGGCCGACGGCGTTAAGCTGCTCGACGTCGATCCGGGTGCGAGCACCAATCGAACGGTAGTGACGTTCGTCGGGTCGCCGGAGGCCGTGATCGACGCCGCTTTTCAGGCGATCACAAAGGCGCAGGAATTGATCGATATGCGGCTACATCACGGCGATCATCCTCGCTTTGGTGCTACCGACGTCTGTCCGCTCATCCCAATATCAGGCGTATCAATGGAAGAGACCGCCGAATATGCGCGGCAATTAGGAAAAAGGATCGGCGAGGAACTTAGTATCCCTGTCTATCTTTATGAAAATGCAGCGGTTGAAGAAAAGCGGAGCAACCTGGCCAACTGTCGCGACGGTGAATATGAGGGACTTAAGGACAAACTCGCAAATTCGGAATGGAAACCCGATTTCGGTCCGGGACGATTTACCGAAAGCGTTGCCCGATCGGGAGCTACGGCCGTGGGCGCGAGGGATTTCCTGATCGCGGTCAATTTCAATCTCAATACAACGTCGACGCGTCGAGCGAACGCGATCGCATTCGACGTTCGGGAGAAAGGGCGTCCGCTGCGAGAGGGCGATCCGATCACGGGAAAGGCTGTCCACGACAGAGCCGGCGAGCCGGTAATGGTCCCGGGCACTCTAAAGGGAACAAAAGCAATTGGTTGGTATATTGCTGAATATGGTATCGCGCAGGTGTCCATGAATATTACCAACTTGACCGAGACGCCGCTGCATATCGCGTTTGACGAGGTAGACAACAAAGCCAGAGAACGCGGACTCCGGGTCACGGGACTTGAGATCGTCGGTCTAGTGCCCAAAAGTACGATCCTCGACGCCGGTAAATATTATCTAACCAAGCAGCATCGTTCGCTTGGTATAACCGAGGCCGACATTGTCAAGATCGCCGTGAGATCAATGGGCCTCGATGACCTCAAACCATTCGACCCGGCCCAAAAGATAATTGAATACGTCTTGGCGTCCGAAGACAGAACGGATCTCTTGGTAGATTTGACATGTCGCGAATTTGCCAACGAGACCGCCTCGGAATCGCCCGCACCGGGCGGCGGATCGATCGCCGCCTATCTGGGAGCTCTCGCATCGGCGCTTGCGACGATGGTTGCTAACCTTTCTGCTCACAAGCCCGGCTGGGACGCCCGCTGGAAGGAGTTTTCCGATTGGGCAGTAAAGGGCCAAGAGTTAAAGGACGTTCTCCTGTTTTTGGTTGATGAGGATACGAGAGCGTTTAACAAGGTAATGGAGGCTTTCGGGATGCCAAAAACGACGTCGGACGAAAAAACGGAGCGAACCGCGGCAATTCAGGCCGCCACGAAATATGCGGCAGAGGTGCCGTTCCGAACGATGGAGCAGACTTACAAGACATTCGAAATAATCAGAGCGATGGTCGAAGACGGAAACCCAAGCTCTGTTTCCGACGCCGGTGTCGGGGCTCTTTGCGCCCGATCGGCTGTCATCGGAGCATTTCTCAACGTGAAGATAAATGCCGCGAGTCTCAAGGACAGAGACTTCGCCGATAAGCTGATCTCCGACGGTGCACGGATCGAGCAACTTGCGATCCAGCAAGAGGCCGAGATCATGGCGTTGGTAAACGAAAAGATCGGTCCATGATCAACTCTTTTTTCTTTTGAAAATACCGGCCGTGAGCTCTATCATTCACCTAAAACTCATTGTTAAAACTTGTTGACCCCATCATTGTAATCCGATAGAATCAGAAAGGCGGTCCTCCACAGCCCTCCTCCCTCTATCGATGCCTGCACAACGCAAAAAGATCAGTCTTATATATTTCGTCGTCGGAGCCCTCCTGGTCGTCGGCCTCGTCCCGCTCGTCCTCACGGGATGGCTGCTTTCCAATAAATCCGGAAGCGAACTGCGTTCGGCCGAAAATCGCTATCAGATCCAACTCGTTCAGGAAAAAGCACAGCATATTGAGATGTTCGGTAAACGCTACGGCGACCTCGTGGCCAATCTGGCGATCGCCATCGAGCTGTCGAATTCCAATACTGTCTTTTCGTCACCTTTGACCGAGGCGAAACTTGGTTCCATCCTAAAAGAGAATCCGGATCTCCTCGCTCTTTACATCAAGCCAGCAAACGCAGATTCGCTCTCTGTATTTCGTGCTGAATCGATCAAACGTGACGATGTCGAACTGATCGCATCCCAAGCGTCAGAAGGCTTGCCGAATGGAAAGGTCGACGCAGGGGAACTCCAGACGGTCGGAACAACGGGCGAACGCGTGATGACGTTCTCAACTGGAATCCCGGTTGCGGGTTCTGCTCCGGCAAAGATCGTTGCAGTCGCATCGCTTCGCGACGTAGCTCGCGTCACCGTCGGATTCAGTTCGATCAAGGAAGACGAACTCTGGCACAACGGCTTGCCGATCATTTTTGTCGTCGACAGTGATGGCAACACCGTCTTTCATCCAGACCAGTCGCTATCGATCTCAAATCGTCCCATGAACGACCTCAAGATCGTTCAGGAATGGCGTGAGAGCGGTATTCAAGTGGCATCTGCCCTCGTGCCCTTTTCGACAGACTACGCAGGCGTTCGGCACGATATGATCGGGGCTTATTCGACAGCCCGTATTAGTCCGGACAAGAGCTTTGGCGTTATCACGATGCAGGACGAAAGTACAGCATTGGCGTCGGTCGGCGAGATGCGAATGCAGACGTGGGCGATAAGTATTTCATTCGCGCTCTTCGCGTTGATCGCCGGGTATCTTTTATCGAGGCTGATGACCCAGCCGCTTCTCCAGCTGGTGTCGGCAGCAAAGCGCATCGCCGATGGCGATTTTTCCTCACGGGTAGACGCCCGCAACATGACCGAGATCGGCACGCTAGGTGCCACCTTCAACGTCATGACCGACAAGATCGAGGAGCAGATCGCCAATCTGGCAAAGGCCGCTGCCGAAAACCGCGAGCTTTTTGTCGGAACGGTAAAGGCTCTCGCCGCCGCGATCGACGGCAAGGACAAATACACCCGCGGCCATTCTGAACGAGTCGCCCGCATTTCGGTCGTCATCGGAAAACGGCTCGGGATGGGCGAACAGGAGCTCGATACTCTCCGCATGAGTGCATTGCTCCACGACGTCGGCAAGATCGCGATCGACGACGCCATTTTGAAAAAGCCCGCTGCTTTAACCGACGCCGAATTTGAGATCATGAAAACGCATCCGCAGGCAGGGTACAAGATCATGTCTCAGATCCCTGCGATGAAGGACTTTTTGCCCGGCATGTACATGCACCACGAGATGGTCAACGGTAAAGGATATCCTCAGGGCCTGACCGGCGACCAAATTCCGCTGCAGGCAAAGATCATTTCGGTTGCCGACACGTTCGATGCTATGACGATCGATCGTCCGTATTCCAAAGGAATGGAGCTCAGCGCGGCGCTCGATCGGCTTCGCAGCCTCGTTGGGACGCGGTATCAATCTGAGGTCGTCGAGGCCTTAATAGACGCATGCCACGCAGGCGAGGTTGCCAATGGTATCGTTCGTCAGCTCGCGGCTATCCGAGCAGCCGCCGATACCGAAGCGAAAACTCTAGACAGGCTCGTCGCATAATTACCCACTTTTTTGATATGGAATCCGCTCGATCCGAGGACAAATGGCAAGTTGAGGCAAACGGCCAGCTTTTCGAAACCGATCTCGCCCAAATGACCGGCTGGATCGCCGAGGGAGCACTTCTTCGCCATGACAAGGTCCGGAAGGGAAACCTGCGTTTTATCGAAGCAGGAAAGGTACCGCTTCTCATCGATTTCTTCAACGCAAAGGAATCCGGGACGCCGCTTCCGCCTCTTACCGTTTCTATAAGCACGCCGGCGGACGACCGTGAGATACGCACGGACGTTGCCTTGCCTACAGCAGCTGTTTCCACGTTTACGATCGACACGGCATCCGACACGGCATCCAAGGTATGCAGCGTCCATTCTGACATTACAGCGGCCTACGCTTGCTCATCGTGCGCCAGTCTTTTTTGCAAGACGTGTCCCAATTCATATGGCGGCTCGGTCAAGATCTGTCCAAATTGCGGCGCACTCTGCGATGCGTTGAAGACTCCACCGGCCGTCGTTTATAGACCGGTCAGCCGCCCCTCGGCGGGCGTGGGAGCCTTCGGGTTCGGCGACGTGGCTTTCGCGTTGGCCTATCCGTTTAGGTTCAAGGCTAGCTTCGTCTTCGGGGCGATCATGTTCGCCTTTTTTTCGATGGGCCAGTCGATCGTGGGTTTTGGCGGAATGTTCATGCTGAGTGCTGCGATCATTTGCGCAATGCTCGCAAATACGCTGACATTTGGGATCTTGGCGAACACTGTAGAGAACATGGCGGCAGGTCGGCTTGGGCTGAATTTCATGCCAACGTTCGAGGAGTTTTCGGTCTGGGACGATGTTTTTCAGCCGTTCTTTTTGATGATCGGCGTTTACATTTCGTCGTTTGGCCCGCTCGCGGTTCTCTTCATTATTTCGTTCTTTGTGCTCTCCGGACCTGCGAATTCGTCTAAAAGGATGAATGGAGTTCAAACTGAAGCCGCTCAGGTGGTCGCTCCGGAACTGCCGTACGCCGCAAGTGCTGCAGAGCAAAGCGACCGCGTGAAAGAGATCCTGAAAAAGACCGGCGACGAACAGCGCGCACGCGTCGACGCTATAAATAACGGCACGGTCCCGCAAAACGCGGCCGCCGATCATTCCGTAAACCCGGACGCCGGCGGTTACGAAGTCGATCAGATTAACCGAGCGATCCAGGCCCAACAAAAAGCGCAGCTCGAAGCTGCAGTGGGCCAAACGCCTGAAACAGTGTCGGCGCAGCGGTCCGCCATGATCGCACAGATCGCCGGTTATGGATCAATATTTTTAATTCTTGCAAGTATTTGCTGCATCTGGGCTTTCATCTATTATCCAGCCGCCTGTGCAGTTGCCGGATATACTCGATCGTTCAGTGCTGTTATCAATCCGTCGGTCGGCCTCGACACGATCCGGCGGCTAGGTGGCGATTACTTAAAAGTGCTGCTAATGTGCCTTGTGATTGGTGCGTGCTTCGCGGTCGTGAGTTTCGCTCTTAGTTCCATTTTCTACGCCTTTGACATGCCCGGCGTAGGCAATCTACCGGCAAAGATCGTAGGCAGCCTCTTCGGATTTTATTTTTCGATCGTTTTCGCCATTATTCTAGGTTCGGCCCTTTATAAGGCCGCCGACAGGCTCGAGCTGCCCGGAGCCTGATCCGCCGTTCTACATCTTTTGTCCCGAAAATATCGCACATTGTTCGACGTGCGATATTTTTCTATACTCAATAGTTTGCGGCAGCGATGATAAGGCAAACTATATATGGCGTTCTTTTGGCGTAGGAAAAAGGAAGATAAGTTTTCGAGCTCGGTCCTCGGACTGGATAAATCGATCGAGGAGCTGCAGGAGCAGGAGGCGGCGGTTGAGCGCGAGCTGACGGTTCGATTCTCAAAAGCGATAGAGAAAACGCGTCATTCGATCAACAATCGGCTTGACACGATCTTTGAAGGGAGAAAGCAGATCGACGAGGCGTTTCTAGACGAACTCGAAGAAATGCTCATCTCGACCGACATCGGAGTGGCAACTACAATGCAGGTCCTCGATAGCGTTCGTCGGGGAGTTTCGAGGCAGGAGATCAATGATCTGGCTGCCCTGAAAGCTGCAATGAAGAGGGAATTGCTAGACATCCTTCGGCATTCGACCGAACGAGGAGTCGCTGACGAACGCGTCATTGACGAATCGATAAAACCCTATGTTTTAATGGTCGTCGGCGTTAACGGTGTTGGTAAAACAACGACTATCGGCAAACTCGCCCAGCGTATCAAAAACGAAGGCAACGACGTTTTGATCTGTGCTGCGGACACATTTCGCGCGGCAGCAAGTGATCAGCTCGAGATCTGGGCCGACCGCGCCGGCGTTCAGATCGTGCAGCAGAAGCAGGGAACTGATCCGGCTGCAGTTCTTTTTGACGCGCTTGCCGCCGCCAAGGCTCGCAATTCTGACGTTCTGATCGTCGATACCGCGGGCCGGCTTCATAACAAAGCACATCTGATGGCTGAGCTTGAAAAGATGAAACGAATTTCGTCCCGCGAGGTCGTTGGGGCCCCGCACGAGACGCTACTTGTCATCGACGCCGTTACGGGCCAAAATGGCCTCGAACAGGCTCGTCAGTTCATGAAAACTGCGGACGTGACCGGCATCGTGCTGACAAAGCTCGATGGCACCGCGAAGGGCGGCATTGCCGTCGCGATCGCTAAGGAACTGAATCTGCCGATCCGCTACGTCGGCATCGGTGAACAGGTCGACGACCTGATGGTCTTCGACGCGGAGAGTTACGTTAGCGGTCTGTTTAACTAAATGAGTGATGAAGAACGAGACATTCATTTCACTGCGAGAGCTCTTGAGCTCGCGTCACGAGGGGTAGGGCTCGTGAGTCCGAATCCAGTGGTCGGCTGCGTTATAGTTTCGGCGGCCGGCGACGTCGTTGGTGAGGGCACCTACACGGTCGGCGGGGTTGTTCACGCAGAGGCAATCGCTCTGACCGAGGCCGGTGAAAATGCGAGAGGCGGTACGGCGTACGTTTCCCTCGAGCCGCATGGACATCACAACCGGACGCCGCCATGTACGGACGCTCTGATAAATGCCGCGATCACTCGAGTCGTTTGTCCGATCGAGGATCCAAATCCGCTAGTCTCCGGCCGCGGATTTGAACAGCTGCGACGTGCGGGCATTGAGGTCGTGACGGGCATTCTCGCTGCCGAGGCCGCGCGGCTTAATGAAAAGTTCATCTGTTGGCATCAAAATCAGAGGCCTTTTGTTCACCTCAAACTCGCGATGTCTCTCGACGGCCGCATATCGGTCGATAATAGTGTTTCGACCGCGCTTTCAGGTAACGTAGCTCGTGCCCGAGTTCAGGACCTGCGGCACGAACATGATGCTATCCTGATCGGGGGCAACACGGCCGCTGTCGATGACCCGAGCCTTACCGACCGCAGCGGAAAACTTCGCCGCCGGCCTCTCGTACGCGTAGTTCTCGACAATCGTTTACAAATACCGCTTACATCGACGCTGGTCTCTACGGCCCGCGGCACACCGACGATCGTATTTACGAATAGCCGCGATACTGAGAAAAAGGATCTGCTTCGTGACAACGATGTTGTCGTTGTCGAACTCGAAATGGGCGGACGCGACCTGGCAGGTATTTTAGCCGAACTGAAGAAGCGCGAACTGCAAAGCGTACTAGTCGAAGGCGGGACCGAAGTGGCCGGAGCGTTCTGCGACGCTCGGCTTGTCGACAAGCTCACATTTATCGCCGCCCCGCTCATAATTGGCGGCCGCGAAGCCCCGACCGCAATTGGCGGATCTGGCGCAGACTCGATCGCGAATGCGATGAGAATAGCCGATCTGGCAGTAAACGAGCTCGGTCGCGACATCGAGATCACCGGATATCCAGTAAATGCCTAGGAGCCGAGAGCTTATGTATGCAAAAAGGTCATTCGGGCAAAATTACCTCATCGACGAGCGGTGCATAGACCGGATCGTAGCTTCCCTCGACTTGAAAGTAGGCGAAACGGTGGTCGAGATCGGCGCCGGCCGCGGAGCGCTTACCGAGGCGTTGCTTGCGACCGGAGCTATTGTGGTGGCGATCGAGATCGACCGCGATCTTCATCCCGTACTTAATGAGCGATTCGGATCTCTTTCCAATTTTCAACTAATCGCCGATGATATCCTCCAGGTCGATATTTCCGGTCTTTTTGCTCAAATCGGCATTACACCTCCGGCAAAGCTGATCGGAAATTTGCCTTACAATATCTCAACGGCGATCCTCCAGCGTGTGATCGACGCCCGCGAACTGTTTTCCACGGCTGTCTTTATGTTTCAACGTGAAGTCGTCGAGAGGATCACAGCTGTGCCTGGCAATTCGGAACGCGGTTTTTTTACCGTAATCACCGAATCCGCATTTGAGGCTGTTAATCTATTCGACGTTCCGCCCGCCGCGTTTTCACCTCGGCCAAAGGTATGGAGCTCTGTCGTTTCGCTGACGCCAAAGCCGCGGTCGCTCGGCGACGATCCGAAATTTCGCCGTCTGATCAGCATGGCGTTCGCTCAAAAGCGAAAGACCATACTCAACAATCTCAAACAATATTCCCCGAAAGCGGAGGCAGCTTTGACAGCGTCCGGCATCGACCCTCGCCGGCGGGCCGAGACGCTCGCTCTCGCTGAGTGGATCACGCTTGCCGACGCGATCAAATAGAAAACCGGACGCCAAATGAGACGCCCGGCTCGATCATTTATTGAGTTGAACTAAGGTACGACCGAGGACGGAACAGCTTTGTCGGTCGACACACCAAAATGCTGGGCCCTGAAAGCTCCGGTTGTCGGATTTGTGATATACCAGACTCCGTCGCTCGGCCTGAATACGGCATAGTCATTGAGTCCGTCACCATCGTAATCGCCCGGCGTAGGAATGTCGGTCGACGTCCCGAATGCAGCCCCGCGGAAAGATCCGTCGCCGCTTCTGAACGTGTACCATGTACCATTCCACGGTCGCCAGACCGCAAGGTCTGCTTTTCCATCGCCATCGTAATCGCCAATTACGGGGCGGTCGTCCGCCGTTCCGAACTGTGCTGCGTAAAAGCCAGCTGTGCTCCGCTGGACGTACCACGCGCCATCGCGATAGACTGCCGGATCGGCTTTGCCGTCGCCGTCATAGTCAGCAGAAACCGGTTTGTCCGTCCCGATTCCAAACTGTAGAACTCCGAATCCATCTCGGCTCTTTAACATATACCAAACACCGCTAGCCGGCCGATAAACCGCGGCGTCCGTGATGCCATCACCGTCAAAATCGCCGGGCTGAGCAATATCACCGCTTTGACCGAAGGTAATTGCGGCAAAGCCGTCACGGCTCTTCTGCATAAACCACGTTCCGTTGCGGTAGACCGCAATGTCGGTTTTGCCATCGCCGTCGTAATCACCAGGCACAAGGGTGTCGGTCGCGATTCCGAAATTTAATGCCATCGCAGTATTATCACTGCTGCGCATGATGTACCAATTGCCTTCGCTTGGGCGGAAGACCGAAATGTCCGTCTTTCCGTCACCGTCGAAATCATCGAATCGTGCTGTTGCCGGAGCTGATGAGGCGGTTCCGAAAACGGTAAATTTCGCCGCCTGCGTAATCGAAAAGCCGTTTACCGCTCCCGCATCGGCGATGTACCAGCGTGCGTAGAACGTATGGCCGACGACCGCTGTTGTCTCCGGAATAGCGACGTTAACCGACGCCCATCCGTTTCCGCTGCCGGTGTTTTGTGTGTTCACAGTCAACCTTGCCAACGAGCCGTTGGCAGGGATCGAGGTGCCAGTTCCGGGGTCCGCGGTGTCAATGACAAGCACCGCCGATGCATTGCCGAGTGCTCCACTGACCGAGACGGTAAAATTCGGATTTCCCGCAACGGGCGGTGAGATCGCTTTTATCAATGGAGTAGATCCACCAGCACCTGCCCGGCCCGTGCCAGTGATCAGCGGCACACGATTTGATTCGGTATATAGCGTCGGTCGATCGAACGGTGCCTGCTCGGCGGCGACGCGCGGATCCGTGTACGGCCGCTTCAAAAACGTAACGAGGTCGGCTTGTTGTTGAGGTGACAGTCCGAGAGGATGGATCTGCGGGGCTTTATTTGGGCCGTTGAAGTCGCCTCCGCGATCATAAAACGCAATGACCTGTTCGAGGGTCGTAAACTGGCCGTTGTGAAAAAATGATCCCCGCAGATCGACGTTACGAAGACTTGGAGTTTTAAACTCGCCGAGGTTATTATTATTGCCCGTGACCTGAAAGCGGCCCGTGTCCTCGTTCTGAGGCCGCACGCCGTCGTAGTGAAAAATGTTGTCTGATGCCACCGATCCCGCGTGACAGCCGGCACAGCCGTTCGCCGGGGCCGCAAAAACATTGCGTCCTCGCTGCTCGGCCGCGGTCAAAGGTGCAATACCGGCGTTCGCGAGGTCGAGCGGCGTTTGATCACTATATAGTGTCCGCTCATAGGTCGCGATCGCCATGGCGATCTTTGCCGGCGTGATATCGGGCGAGCCATAGGCGGCCTGGAAAAGGTCGGCGTAGCTCTTACCGTCGATCCACGCGCTGAGTCCTGTGGGAATTGCGGGTGCTAGAGCAAGTGGTCTGACGGTTGCGATACGCGTCGCGACGTCCGTCCACGTTCGGCCGTTATGGCCCATTTCAGTCGTCGACGTTACCGGCCCGAGAACCTGGCTTTCGAGCGCCGCTCCTGCGTTTAGTACGACGGCGTTTGTGATCGGATCTCGAAACTGGCTCGTCGCACGTCCGTCCCAAAAAAGGTTTGGCGAATATCCGGCGTCGACGTACGAGACTGATTTCCGCGTTGTGACCTGCTCATTCAGGCCATACGGTGCCGTGAATAAATATGTACCGTCGGCGTTGCTATAGGGAACGCCCATCGAACCGCGAACGTCGTCAGCAGTACCGAGGACGGCATCGAGCCCGGGACTAAACGATGACGCGGCGGAGGCGATCGAACGTTTATCCGTTCCGCCGTTTCCGGCATAATGGCACGAGCCGCAGGAAACGGTCCGTGAGGTCGACATTTGTTCATCCCAAAAAAGGGCCTTCCCCAAATATGACTTGGCAGCAGTGATCGGGTTACCCGCGGGAACCGGCGGCGGGTCCAGAGGAGGTATCGGCCCTTGCTGCACGGTTCCTGCCCGAATTCCGGTATCAGGTGAACTTACTGCACTGACCGAACTGCCGTTTTCGGCACGGACCCAATAAAACAAGGTTTGACCGGCCGGAGCGGACGTATCGAAGAAGGAATTGGCCGCAGTCGTTCCCACATCAGCGGCATTCGCGGCGTCATTGGTAGTATTTCGGAATATTCGATAGTTTGTCGCGCCAAAGATCGGTTCCCAGTAAAGGCCTATTTTGTTGTTATAAAGGTTGTCGGTTGCCGATACGCCAAACGGTGCCGCCAGCGACGAACCACCATTCTGACCGGCCGCAGAGGTCGTCAGGTAAAGTTCGAATCCGCCAAAGCCGATCATGAACACGGCGCACACCAATATCTTAAGTTTCCTCATAACTTACCTCCAAACAGTCGAATTACTTCCGTTTATTTGAACAAATGGCCGAATCGTGCCTTGAGCTGGCCGCGGCATCTAAACAATCTCGATTTCAAGTTACTGCTCGTGATCCCGATCGCGTCCGCAGCTTCGGTGAGCGTATAATTTTCGGAATATACGAGCGTCATTGCGATCCTGTCATTGGGGTCGAGCCCTGACATGATCTTTTCCACCAAATGTGCCGCCGCGACCGAATGTTCGGGTGACGGCTGTCGTCCGTCCTCGAGCGTCTCGAGGTAGCTGTTCTCGTCGTCGCTCATTTCTGTAAAGAGGCTTTCGCTCCGTCGCTGTCTTCGGCGAAATTCGTCATAGCAAATATTCACCGAGATCCTCGTGAGCCACGCGGCCATCGAATGCTGCTGACCGCCGCGAAATCCGCTGAGCGAGAAATAGGCCTTGGTGAAACTTTGCTGCACAAACTCCTCAACCTCGCTTCGATCCCGAAAAAACCTGCTCACGACCCTCGTGACATGCCGCTTGTGTCTCTCAAATAACTCGGCGAATGCATGCTCGTCGCCAGACAACACAGCCTCCGCCAAACGCTCGTCCGACTGAGCGTCGGCGGCGCTAAACTCGATCGTCGGCAATGTTGTCGTTGTCGTCAGCAAGCGGATTGTCAGGACCTCGTCGAGCATTTTCTTCGATTTACTTCTTACGAACAAACATGGATCGCCCTATTCGTCGTCAGGCCGCTTACGGCCAAGCTCCTCGATCCTAAACCCAGCCGGGATCGCAAATAGGTTCGGCGAAGGTTCGCTTCGCTTAATATTGATTAGCTTGAAAACGTGCTCACCCGCGAGCGGGTCCATATGTCGCGAAAGGACGACCACTTGCAGTTCGGGCGAGAACCACTTTTCCGAAATGACTTGAATTGGTTTCGCATTGCCGATCTGGCCGACAGGTATTTCAAATGTCGTACGCGTACCTTCACAGGTAACACCTTCGATCATGCGAGTGCCGAGCGATTCCGTCTTAGCTTCATCGGGAGCGTCGCCGTCCGGACGCGGCGTCGACAGATCGCCGTTTGCACGGGGAGCACGGGCTTGGCCGCCGATCTCGCTTTTGCGCGCGATCTTGTTATCGACGTCAAGGAAATATTGGGTCTTTGCCGTAAAGTCGTTGATAAAAACGAGCATCTGCGGTTTTGCATTGTCTCCGACAATAAATCCGCCAATGTTATCGAGCGGCTGCTCCCGCCGCGTTCGGCCGGCAGTATCGCGATAGATCGCTCCGCGGCTCTCTTTGGTCACGCTCGTACCGTCGTAAAGGCGGCGATTGTCCTGGATGACCGTTTCGGCCGAGAAAGGCTGGCCGTTGATCAATTTGTCACCAAATCGGAGTTCGGCACCGATGAACTGTGCGTTAGGCGGCGGCGGCGCCATGGGCCTGTCGCCTGGTCCTTTGGGCGGATGAGCCTCTTCCTTGGTAAGAAAGCCGTCGGCGTTCTTATCCATTTCAGTAAATGCTCCGCGTACAGCGTTCTCGAATTCAGCCTTGGTCAATGACCCACCTTCATCTACATGC
>JBDTZO010000131.1:0-1613 GCA_040005135.1 Acidobacteriota bacterium
AGGCTCGAACTCGCAACTTTCACCTTGGGAAGGTGACACTCTACCATTGAGTTACGCCCGCGTATTCACGGAATACGCACATTCTGTCATATATCTTTCATCATTCAAAGCGTTTTTATTCAATGTATTTATCCATATCAGGTGTTTTATAATTAAAAGCAATTGAACAAGGAGCTTTGGCTAAACCAGAAATATGGCAGAATCAACTTTCAGCTACGATTCCGTTCCCTATCCGAGCTATACGTTTCCACAAACGCATCCCGATCGGCTATCGACGATCGGAAGCCTGCACGGCCTTTCGTCTGCCCATCCAGAACGATGCCGAGTGTTGGAACTAGGTTGCGGCGACGGCACCAATCTACTCTCATTTGCATATGCCCTCGAGCAAAGCAGTTTCGTCGGTGTGGATCTCTCCAATATTCATATCAACAAGGCCCGATCCGCGGCCTCGGAACTGGGTCTTGAAAACGTATCATTCATTCAAGCAGACCTGTCGACGCTTACCGCCGAAGATCTTGGGATGTATGATTTCATAATAGCTCACGGCCTTTTCTCCTGGGTACCCGATTCCGTTCGAGACGATCTATTACGTATCTACTCCGAATGCATGGCACCCGAAGGCGTCGGCTACATTAGCTATAACGCATACCCAGGTTGCCACATCCGCGAAATCTCGTCTGAGATCATGAAGTTTGCGGCGGACGAACGGCTGGACCCGGAAAAAAGAGTGGAATACGGCCGAGCCTTTCTTAATTTGATCACGGAATCAGCTGACGAAGACAGCCTGTACCAATCGATGTTGAAGATCGAGCTTTCTCACATCATCGACCGGTCGGACCAGAATATCTACCACGACGATCTATCGGAGCTAAACCAGCCGTTTTATTTCCGTGACTTTGCGACAATGCTCGGCAGCTCTGGACTGCAGTTTATTTCCGAGGCCGACGCGGTATCATCACATCCCGGTAAACTTTCGCCCAAGGCCCAGCAAGTCTTGAGATCCACGGGCGACGATCTCCTGCGGAGGGAACAGATCATCGATCTGATCACTTGCAGGCGTTTTCGGTGCTCGATCGTATGCAGAGAGAATATCGAGCTGAAGCAGAGTGCGACGGCGTGCTCGGCAAAAGGAATCCTAATTTCCAGCCGGATCGAATCGACAGCGGACGCGACCGAGATCGCGTCGGCCGCGGGTGTTAATTTTATAGGGTCCGACGGTACTTCGGTCACTATCGATCACCCGCTGACAAAAGCTGCACTCGTGCATCTTGGACGGGTCTACTCTCGTAGAGTCTCCTTTCGCGACCTGATCGGAGAAGCCGCAAAGTTCCTGGGGATGATCGAACCCGACGCGGGCGACGTTGCTCGCACCGAAAATATCCTCGATCAGTTTTATTACGCCGGTCTGATCTCGCTTCACCGGTATCAGCCAAAATTTGTAGATACCGTAAGCGATGAGCCGGAAGCTAGCAGATTCGCTCGCTGGCAGCTGAAGAATGGCAGCCAAAGCGTGACTTCGCTCGCCGGGCCCAACCTGGTTCCGGGCAATTCCGTGACTCGAGCTTTTCTTTCTCTGCTCGACGGCCAGCACAACCAGGCAGAAGTCATGAAAA
>JBDTZO010000096.1:0-18112 GCA_040005135.1 Acidobacteriota bacterium
TCCGGCCAGCCCTGGCACCGGATCGAACGACTGCAGCATATTGTCGGTTGGTTCGATAAGTGGCTGATGGGCATGCCGAAGCCCGAGTATGAGGTTTCCGGCGGACGTTAAGCGGCGGCTGTCGTGAACCGGAAAGGTCTCGATCCTCGATTAGAAACGAAAAAACGGTGCGAGTCGAGACTCACACCGCTTGATAGTCAGATCGACAAAACGACTAGTTAGTCGGAGTATCGGTGGCTGCTGCTGCTGCCGGGGTCTTTTGCTGACGCAACGCCTTCCGTTCCTGCATGCGGGCCTTCATTTCCGCTTTACGGGCGTCGATCTTGGCCTTCTGGTCCGGCGTTAGGACCGCGAGGATCTGTTCATGAATAGCACGTCCCTTGGCCTGTCCGTCGGTTCGGATCGCGGTCAAGCGTTCATTCTGAGCATCGGTCAGCGTTCCCGATCTCTTGGCCATCATCAGTGTTTTCATCTCGTCCCGAGATTCGGTGCTCGGCTTGTTTGCTGCCATTATCGACTGGATCTGTGTCTTCTGAGCGTCGGTCAGATCGATGCCGCGCAACATCATTCCCATGCCGCCGCCGTGGCGCATGCCCTCGTGACGGCCGTGAAAATCGCCACGTTTACCTTGACCCTTTCCCCATTGGTGCTCGCTCTTTTCTGTAGCGGCATTATCCGTCGGAGAGGTCGTTGCCGGCGTGCTCTGAGCAAAACCAATCGTCGAAAACGCGACGGTCGCACCCGCGACGGTTAACAATGTGAAAAATCTGCTTCTTAATGACATGTTTGTACCTCTGATATATTATTTAGCTTTCGCTATCGAGTATTAAGACGCTGGATCGAGAAAGTTAGTCGTAAGAAATACGCTAGTTATTGTAAAGAAATGTAAATACGCCTAAGAGGCGTGCGTACGCGCGGCGAAATCGCTAGGACATAACATTTGCAATTTCATGGCTGAAAATGCGAAATTGAAGATTACGCACTGCGTTTGATCCAAATGAGGTTTTTATCAGAGATTAATTCGCCCGCCGATCTTCGCCGGCTGCGGGTCGAGGACCTTCAAGAGGTCGCCGATGAGGTCCGTCAATTTATCATCGACACTTGCTCGCTGATCGGCGGCCACACAGGTGCGAGCCTCGGTGCGGTCGAACTTGCTGTGGCGATGCACTACGTTTTCGATACGCCGAATGACCGTTTGGTTTGGGACGTAGGCCATCAAGCCTACGCTCACAAGATTCTGACCGGACGCCGCGACGACCTGCATACGATCAAGCAAGAAGGCGGCATTTCAGGATTCCTCCGTCGCGACGAATCTGAATACGATACCTTTGGTGCGGGCCACGCCTCGACATCACTCTCGGCTGGCCTCGGAATGGCCGTCGCACGCGATCGCAAGGGCGAGGATTTTCACGTCTGCGCTTTGATAGGCGATTCGAGCCTGGCGGGCGGAATGGCAATGGAGGCGATCAATCAGGCAGGACACTTGAAATCGCGATTTATCGTGCTGCTCAACGACAACGAGATGTCGATCGCTCCCGCGGTCGGAGCCCTGAGCGGTTATCTTAATCGCATCAAAGAGGCGCAGAGCTATCAGCATATAAAAGAGGAGATCGGCGACGCGCTCGAGAGCGTGCCGCATTTCGGCGAGCGGCTGCGGCGTGCAGCCAAGTCCTTTAAGGACGCGATCGCGGCTGCCGTGCTTCCCGGGGCGCTCGTCAACGAATTGGGCTTTAAGTACATCGGCTACGTCGACGGTCACAATGTGCCTATGCTCGTCCGAGCTCTCGAAGAGGCTAAAAAGGTCGACGACGGCCCCGTGATCGTTCACGCTCTGACCACCAAGGGCAAAGGCTTTCCGAATCCGGAGAAGAATTACTACGCATATCACGCGACCGGCCCATTCGACCCGCAGACCGGCTTGCCGTATAAATCCACCAAGGTCGCCCCGCCCACATACACGCAGATATTTGGCGACACGATGTGCGAATTGATGGCCAAGGATGACGCTATCGTTGCTCTCACCGCCGCGATGCCGGACGGCACGGGCGTGGACAAGATCCTTGAGAAGTTTCCGGAACGAGCTTTCGATGTCGGGATCGCCGAACAGCACGCCATTACGTTTTGCGCGGGAATGGCTTGCGAGGGACTCAAACCCGTTGCCGCCATCTACTCGACGTTTCTGCAGCGCGGATTCGATCAGGTGATCCATGACGTCTGCCTGCAGAATCTAAATGTAACCTTCGCGATGGATCGTGCCGGTATTGTCGGGGCTGACGGCCCCACGCATCACGGGCTGCTCGATATCGCGTACTTCCGCGGCTATCCGAACATCGTTCTGATGGCGCCCAAGGATGAGGCCGAGCTTCGCGATATGATCCTGACCGGAATAGAATATCCAGGCCCAGCCGCGCTGCGATACCCGCGAGGCAACGGTTTCGGTGTTGACATCACGTCGCCGCCGAAAAAGCTTGATATCGGTAAAGGCGAGGTGCTCAAAAAGGGGAGCGACGCTGCGATCATCGCTTACGGGTCGATGGTCTTCCCGGCGGTCGAGGCCGCGGAGAAATTATCGCGGAACGGAATCCGCCCGACGGTCGTAAATGCAAGATATGTGAAGCCGCTCGACGAAGAGCTGATACTGGATCTCGCCCGCGACCATCGTTTGTTGGTCACCGTCGAGGAAGCATATCTCGCTGGCGGATTTGGCTCGGCCGTGATGGAACTGCTTGAATCTAAAGGGCTTCAGGATTCGGTCAAGGTCGTCCGAATGGGCGTGCCCGACGAAATAGTTTCGCACGGAGATGCAAAGCGTCTGCTCGGAGATTACGGACTCAACGCCGAGGGAATTTGTGTTAAGGTGGCGTCGTCGTTGTCTGACATGGACGATCGAAATTTGGGAAATCGGCGTATTCGCGCTGTAAAGTAATTTAAGAATTTTTCCTAAGCAAAAATGGCAAATCAAAAGCAAAATAACAGCAACACGCCGGTGCTGATCATTGTCGGGGTCGTTATCGTTGGCCTGATCGCCGCGTGGTGGTTCTATTCGAATTCAAATCCGACCCCGAACACGAACCGGGCAATTGCGACAAATATTAACGCAAAGCCCACGGGGACGCCCGCCGATGCACCTCCCGGTGCCAAACCGCCCAACATGAGCGGATCCGAGGCCGCTCTGGTCACGGTCGAGGAATTTGCCGATTATCAGTGTCCCACCTGTGCATCGACCCATCCGATCATGAATCAGATAAAGTCGATCTACGGCAGCCGCATCAAATTTATTTTCCGCAGTTTTCCACTGGCGATCCCGGCTCACGACAAAGCTTATGACGCCGCGGTCGCAGCCGAGGCCGCAGGAATGCAGGGTAAATTCTGGGAAATGCAGAATATGCTCTTCACCAATCAGCAGTCATGGACGGCAGATCCCGGCTATAAGCAGACGTGGAATGAATACGCTCAAAAACTGGGTATCGACGTCGCTAAATTTCAAAGCGATATGGCCGGCATGGGTGCAAAATCGAGGGTCGACGAGGACCTGAAACGCGGCAGGGCTCTCAATGTTAATTCGACACCGACCATCTTTGTTAACGGCATTTCGCTTGAGCCGAAGGATTTTAACGTCAATAGTATGAAGGTGATCATCGACAGCGAGCTGGCAAAGGCGTCGTCGGCCGCCCAATCGCCTGCGAAAGCTCCCGAGGCGAATGCGACATCCGCCAATTCAAGCAAGTGAGTACCGATTTCGAAGAGATCGACCGATCAGGCGGGTTGCCGGCGTGGCTACCCGCTTTGTCGTCGGTCGTTGCCTTGGTCGGACTCGCTGACGCTATTTATCTGACCGTCCATCATTACACGGCTGAACCCGTGCCCTGCAGTGTCACCAATGGATGTGAACAGGTGCTTTCGAGCTCGTACTCCGAGCTCTTCGGCATTCCGATCGCGGCTTTCGGCGCTGTCGCTTACTTTATTGCTTTTTCGCTCGCTCTACTTTCAGCATTTGGAAATAAGTCGATGTGGAGACTGTTTGGGATCCACACGCTTATTATGCTTTTAGTGTCCGGATGGTTCATCTACGTCCAGGCGGCGTTGATCGGAGCGTTCTGCCAATACTGTCTTCTCTCGGCGGGCACTTCGACGACATTATTTCTCCTTTTTCTGCTGTCCCTACTGTTCCGCCGACCGGCGCGTTTAGATCCCTGAATCCGATACCTTTCTCTGACCGAATTATATAGCGAGTGGGATCCTTGTGAATGTGGATCTGCTTGGCTTTTCTGGCTGGAATAGGGTAGCTTAGAGAGATATATTTCCGACTTACGGATTGAATTTGACTCAAGCAATCTTACATAGAATCGCCGAAGGCGACCGAAACGCCGTTCAGGACTGTCTCAGCAAGTACGGAGGCTTAGTGTGGTCGATCGCACGCAAAATGCTGCGAAATTCGGACGATGCCGAGGACGCTGTACAGGAGATCTTTGTCGATATCTGGAAGAACGCGGCGAGATTCGATGAGTCGCAGTCGTCGGAAACGACATTTATTGCGATGATCGCACGACGCCGTGTTATCGACCGGATCCGATATTCGACGAGAAGGATCTCGGCCGATTCACTTGAAGACGTCCTGCTTGAACCGTTTACGCGGTCGGATAAGGACATGCAGGTCAGCATCGAGGCGAAAGAGGCCGCAGAAGCGGTAAGAGAGCTGCGGCCGGAGCAGCAGCAGGTTTTGAAATTGTCGATAGTGCAGGGAATGTCGCATCAGGAGATCGCGGACGCGACGGGAATGCCGATCGGCACCGTCAAGACGCACGCCCGACGCGGATTGATGCAGGTGAGAGAAATTCTAGGTCTAGGTAACGGTCAACGCTTAAAGGAGGTGTCGATATGAACGAATTATTGAATGACGAGATCATCGACCTTCTGGTAAAGCGCGCGTCGTGCGGACTTGATGCGGCCGAACAGGTTCGTTTCGACAAGCTGTCCGTTGAGTTTAGCTATGCTGACGACGAATCATTTGACATTGCGGCTGCCGCGATCGGGCTGATCGACACCTATGATGATGAGCCGATGCCAGCACATCTCCAGGCGCGGATTGTCGCTTCGGGTGATGATTTCATCCGCTCGCTTGGGCGTAACACAGAATCTGCTCAGGCCGCTGCCGAAACCGGCAACGATGAATTTCAGAAAGTATTTAAGCTCGATCCGCCGCGTCGCTCATGGAACTGGCTCGCGTGGGCCGTTGCTGCCGCCGCATGTATCGCTCTCGCTGTAAATGTTTGGTCTACGCGATTCGCGGCACCGGAGATCGCCACGCTGCCAAAACCGCCGCCGACCATTCAGAAACCAACCGTTGAAGAAGAGTACGCAAAGCTTTTGGCCGATCCTTCCGGCGTGGTCAAGGCGAAGTGGGCTCCCGGAGCACCCACCGGCGACCTCAAAGCCGTCGCGGGTGATGTTGTCTGGAGCGACCAGCAGCAAAAGGGCTTTATGCGGCTCAAGGGCCTGCCGGTCAATGACAAGAGCCGTTCGACCTACCAGCTTTGGATCTTCGACAAGACTCAGGATAAGGCCACACCCATCGACGGCGGTACCTTTGACGTTGATAAGAACGGCGAGATCATCGTCCCGATCGACGCGAAGCTCAAGGCGCTTGGCCCCGAGCTTTTTGCCATCACGATCGAGAAGCCGGGCGGCGTGGTCGTGTCGAAACGCGATAAGATGGCGGCGGTCGCCAAGGTCGAAACCCAAACCAAATCAAGTACGTAATACTGTTGAGTTCTTAAAATCAGGACGACTGGGCGAATCGCTATCGTGATCCGCTCCGGTCGTACTTCTTTCATATTAGGCCCGAAGGAGATCCCGATGCGTTCCAGAATCACACTACTTTTGCTGTTTGCGGCGCTGTGCATTATGCCGCTCAGTTCGTCCGCCCAATCAGGTGATAAGCTGCCAAAGCTCGCTATTAAAGAATATAAGCTCAAAAATGGCTTGCAGGTCATCTACCATCAAGATAGATCGACACCTATCGTCGCTGTAAATCTCTGGTATCACGTCGGTTCGAAGAACGAGACTCCGGGCCGCACCGGATTTGCTCATCTTTTTGAGCACATGATGTTTCAGGGATCAAAGAATTATGTTGACGGCTGGCGTGGCGTAGACGAGCTCGGCGGCAACGTGAACGGTACCACCAACGAGGACAGAACGTATTATTACGAAGCCGTTCCGTCTAACTTTCTCGAACGGACGCTTTATCTCGAAGCCGACCGGATGGGAAACCTGCTGGACGCAATGAGCCAGGAAAAGCTCGATAACCAACGCGACGTCGTCAAAAATGAACGCCGTTTTCGCGTCGATAACGTTCCCTACGGAACGTCGAGCGAACGTATCGGTGAGATCATGTACCCTGAGGGGCACCCTTATCATTGGTCGGTAATTGGATCGATGGCGGATTTGTCCGCTGCGTCCCTCGACGATGTAAAATCGTTTTTCCGCCACTATTACGTGCCAAACAACACCGTTCTCGTGCTATCCGGCGATTTTGACGAAAAACAGGCCACAGCGTGGATCAAGAAGTATTTTGGCCCGATCAAGGCCGGAGCCGCGATCGATCGGCTGGATCCCAAACAGCCCCAACTCGATGGCATCGTCCGCAAAGTATACGAGGATCCGTTCGCGCAGCTTTCGCGTGTGATGCTCGTATGGCCGGGCGTTCGACAATACGCCTCCGACGAAGCAGCACTCGACATCCTGGCAAACGTGCTTTCGACAGGCCGCGGATCGCGACTTCAAAGCAATCTCGTTTACGGGAAGGAACTTGCTCTGCAAGTCTTTGCGAACGACTCGACCAACGAGATCGGCGGCCTTTTCCAGATCGCCGCCACCGCGCGGCCCGGTAAAACGCTGGACGAAGTCGAACAAGAGATAAACATTGAGATCGAGCGGATCAAAAAGGATGGACCAACGGCGGACGAAGTCAGCCGTGCCATCAGCGGCCGCGAAGCGCAAGCCATTTACGGCTTGCAGACCGTTCTCGGAAAAGGAAGCCGAATTGCTGACTACGCAGGTTATCTGAAAAAGCCGGACTATTTCCAGGCGGACCTCGACCGATTTCAAAAGGTTACGGCGGCGGACGTTAAGCGCGTTGCCAATGAGTATCTAGTCGCTAATCATCTGGTGATGGGCTACGTTCCGAGCAAGACACCTCCGCCGCCGGTCGCAGCAGACAAGCCCGCGTCGACAGAATCCAAGAAAAAGGACACCGCCCTGATCGCGAAACAGGACGCGATGCTGCCCAAAGCAGGTCCGGACCCGAAGTTCACGCTTCCGGCGATAGATAAGACAACGCTTTCGAATGGACTCAATGTCTGGGTCGTCCGACAAAGCGAATTGCCGATCGTCTCGATGAATTTGGTAGTGAACGCCGGCGGGACGCTGGAAAGCGCCGAAAAATCAGGCGTTGCCTCGATGACCGCGTCAATGCTGAATCAAGGCACTAAAACGCGGTCGGCGGTCGAGATCGCCAACAGCCTGCAGGCGATCGGTACCCAGATCGGTGCCGGTGCTTCGTGGGACAACAGCGGTGTCTCGATGCAGACACTCACCAAGAATCTGGACAAGTCTCTCGATTACTTTGCCGATATCGTGACAAATCCCGTATTCCCGGACAAGGAATTTCAGCCGCTTAAAGGAAGGATCTTGAGTTCGTTCCGTCAGCGAAAGGCAAGTGCTACGGCCGTTGCGGGCGTGGTTTATGACAAGGTCCTGTATGGCGATCAGCCGTACAGCCGCCAACTGACAGGTGACGAAAAGACGGTAAAAGGCATAGGCCGCGACGATCTCGTTCGATTTTATGACACCTATTACCGGCCGAATAATTCGACTCTTATCGTTGTCGGTGACGTGCAGACTTCAGACATCAAAGCCAGACTCGAAAAGGCCTTCGCAAACTGGAAACCAGGTACCGCTGTTTCTGCCGGGACGATCGAAGCCAAGATGGTCGCAAAACCCGGTATTTATCTTGTTGATAAACCCGGTGCAGCCCAGTCGTCAGTAACGATCGGACAGGTTGGCGTCGACCGTGGAAATCCGGATTATTATGCGGTCCAGGTAATGAATTCGATCCTCGGCGGAGGCGGAACTGCCCGACTCTTCATGAACCTGCGCGAAGACAAGGGCTACACTTACGGTGCCTACAGCCGATTTGTCTATCGACGCGGAGCTGGCCCGTTCTCGGCATCGGGCGAGATCCAGACAGTTTCGACCAAGGAAGCTGTACAGGAATTCCTCAAGGAGCTCAACGGCATACGGGGCGCGCGGCCAGTGACCCAAAATGAACTAGAGGTTAACAAACAATCGTTCATTCGTCGTTTCCCCAGCGGTTTCGAGACGGTAGGCGGCATCTCTAACCAGCTTGCGAGTCTCGTAACGTTTAACCTGCCGGACAGCTACTTTAACGATTACATTTCGAAGGTAAACGCCGTTACCATCGATGATGTGAATCGCGTTGCCAATAAGTACCTTGACCCTTCGAAAATGGCTATCGTGATCGTCGGCGATCGCAAAAGCGTCGAGCCCGGCTTAAAGGAGCTCGGTTACCCGATCACTGTTCTGGATACCGACGGCCATCCGATATCCGAGTAAGGTCGCCGCCCGCCATTTTGGCAACGACGACTTGACTGCATAAAAGAGGAGGCTGCGATCTGCGGCCTCCTCTTCTATTTTGATGATCGAAAGTATTTTTGGCTATTTCTTTAGCAAGACTACCGGTGCTTGCTCGGCTGCGCGGACGCCGCTGAAGAATTTGCGAACAAGGTCATACTTATCCGCCGCGATCGTCGCGTGGCTGAGCTTCATCGAACGAGTAAATGTCAGAACATCTCCCGTCACGGTGTAACTTGCGGAATACTTGCCAAACGATGTTTCGAGCGTCGTCGGGTCCGGCAGTTCGTCGACCGTAAAGCCGTTCGGCAGCCTGATCTTTACATTTTCCGAGTAGGTACTAGAATTGACGACGTAGGGCTGATACCTCTTGCCGTTGGTGAACGAGCGATCTGTGCGGCTCACCATTGCCGGCTTGAAGACCATTAATTTGCCCTGCATGATCTGTGCGTACGAAAGAGCCGAAAACTCAACGTTGAGGTTAAACTTGCCATCGTCATGGTTGTCGCGGGTCTCGATCTTTCCTGCCTTGGCTCCCGTCGCTCCGCGAGTCAGCCAGCCCTCGATCATTTTGTTGTAGTCCGATGCGGACAACTGGCGAAGAACGGCCCGTTCGCGGGTGGCTGATTGTCCGGTCGAGCTTTCGTTAAGCTTACCGACGATGCCGCCCGTTGGGTCGAGCGTCATTTCCACCGTGCGTTCGAGTCCGTTCATCTCCGCCGGAATTATCGGCATTTGGATCAATCGATCGGTGTCCTTATGGTCGATCAGAGCAAAGCTGCCTTGCTCATCCTCGGGCAGATCGCCGAGCGGCGTATAAGGGTCGGTAGCGTCAAAGATCATTAACCGTCCGAGCGTTGGATGTACAACGATCGACGGCGCTTTTGTTTCGTCACTGACCTTGATCGCGATAATGCAGTGGTTAAACTGATGCGGCGATGCCCACTCGGGGCGAACATATGTCGCGTCGTCGGCTGTGATGCTGACCATATAGGACGTAATCCGCAGCACGCTCAGCATTGCCCGCATCAGATTCGCTTTGTCCTTACAGTCGCCGTAGGATTTGGCAAAGATCTCAGTAGCCGAATGCGGCCGATAGCCGCCGCCGCGGCCCGTTCCGATCTGGATCGAAATATATTGTATTTGCTGGACATAACGAGCGATCGCCCGGATCCGTTCAAACTCCGTGGTCGCATTTGCCGTGAGGTCCTTCGCCTTACCGGCAAGTGCATCATCGACGGTCATCTGCGGATCCTCGATTTCGCTCATCCAGCGCGCGACATCTGACCAGTTTGCGAACGTCTGGATCTGAGTGGCGGTAGATCCGACCGGAAAGAAGCTGACCGCGAGTCTCGGCGCAGTGCTTGCCCGGCTCGGACTACCGGACTCCGGCGGGATCGGCGCCAGGTCCCTCATTTCCCAGACATATGATGATCCATTGGTAACCGGTTCGATCTTAGTCGTATTAAAGCTCACGCCCTCCGCTTTCCAACCGTTAGGAACGTTTAGAGCGAAGCGAGCGTCGAGCACGGGCAGGTTATCCTGAAAGCCGAATTGAAACTGGCTGAATACCGTTCTTTCTTCGGTTACGGACTCATACCCGAAAACATCGCCCTCCGCAACGTCATCGGTTCCGTTAATAACTTTCACGCGGGCCTCGTTGTAGAGATCGTTAGCCGCAAGTGCGACATCGACGATCTCTTTTTTCCCATAGCTTTTCGATGGCCCTGAGCGGCGTATGATCCAGGCATTGAGGTCGCGGACCTTTTGGCTGTCGGTCTCATAAATTACGTCCGCGACGGCCTCTCGGCGGCCATCCCGGACGAGTACGCGAATGGCGTAGCGGGTGACTCGGGTTACCGAACCGTCAGAATTGACGGTGACGATCTGCTCATTACGCAGCACGACGGCCGGGACGTTTACCACGTCATATTGCGGGTTAGGCTGTTTCGCAGCTTCCTGTAGCCACGACGGTACATCATCGGCTAAGACACTGCTGGCGGCCGCAGCTAAAATAACGAAGAGAAATGTAATGTATCTCGAGATCTTGTGGGTATTAAACTTCATAACGATTTACAGAGAAAGAGAGGATCGTCTGACGAATTAGTGCATGGGATCCGACGCGATCCGTCCGCGAGCGACGTCGGATCCATAAAGCTGCTCTATTTCTGTTTGAGCGTGATCGTGTGGCTATCCGATTTTTGGAACATATCGAAGAGATTCTTTAACGGCTGATACGAGTCAACCTTGAACAAGGTATTGCCGCCGCCGCCAAAGTGGAATACTCGCTTGTACTCCAGCGTGTTTGTCGCTTTATTGACCATTATTTTGATGTCGAGACCGCCGATATTTTCGGGATCCGCCACAGTGGCCGGAGCATCGGCGTTATCCAGGTCATATCCCTGCGGATAGGCGATCTCGACCGAGTCATTTTCGGACCATGGATAATGAAAGAAGAGGTCGTACTTTCGCGATGAGCCCGAAAATACAGCCGGCACGCCGTATTCGAAAAAGCCCGGCTGCAGGAACAGACGTTTGCCTGTTTTCTGAGCATAGTTGGGAACGCGGATCTTATATCGCTTGATCAGCGGTTTCGACGGGTCTGTAACATTTTCGATCGAGATGCTTGAGACCTCGGCGGTCGTTAGATGAGATTTGATCTCTTTCTGAAAGCTTTCTTCACGCTTTTCTGCGCCTTCGTCGTAATTAGCCGCCCGATAGGTTACAGCCGGCTGTCCGGTGTATTCCAACGTCACGTCGCCTTCGAGAGTGCCGTCCTCACTAAGTTTGAATTTTCCAGTGCGCTTGGCGTTAGACTGGTCGTAGGGCGTATAGGGCGTGTTCTCCCAACTATACTGTTTATCCGAGGCGAGTAGTGCCCACGTATCTTCTTCGTACCAGACCAGCATTCCGTACGGTAGAAACTTCATGCCAGGATTGAAGAATTTCCATTTGTCGCCGATCTTTATAGCGATGACGCCGAGGTGGACCAGACTCTCGTTTGTCATCTTAGGGTGAAAGAACATCTGGCTTCGGTTACCGAGCAGCCCGATCCGCGTTTCGAAGCCGAGTGAGCTAGCCATTGAACCGAAGAGCATATCGACGAACTGCGAACTTGCGGATCTGCGTTTGAGTACATCTCCTATCGACTTGGTCTCCGGCAGTTTTTTACGCTGGTCATCCGTTATTGACGGGTCAAAAGTGGTATTAGCGATCTGGGTCTGACAGAATTCGTAGAGTTTACGCAATTTTTCATCGTCAGTTTGGGCACCGGCCGTCGCTTGTTCAGCGGCGGCTTTCACGTCGCCGTTAGACTTATTCATAAACTTTACGAGATCAGCATACTGACTCGCAACGCTTCCCCAATACGCTTTTACATTACTTGGATCCTTGACGACATAGGAAACTGAGAACGAGGAAGCACTGGTAACTGACAATCTGGAACCCGTCAGCAGCATCCATGCTCGCACCATGTCGTCAGGCGGCATTTGCGGTTCCTCACGCAGGGCCGGTACGTTCGTACGTGTCGCAACGTAAAAGCCTCCCTTATCCTTTTCGAACTTAACATCCGCAAAATTATACGCTTGGGTCGCGGGTTGCTTTCCGTTGTATGGCCGGTAATAATAGGTCAGATTTTGCACCGGAATATCGCGTTGGAATTGAAGCTGCATTCCCATTGCTCCAGCGTCATTGATCGACTCTTTATATCTATATTCGACGATCACGCCGGGTTCGATATTTGGCACGGCAAACGACTTCGCTCTCACCTTGATCCCGTTAGCACGAACGATCTCTCGCTCGAGAATATCTTCTTTTTTAACATCGACGATCGAGCCGTCAGCCTTAATGACACGTGCCGCGAGGTCCTTGATCTTTGTACCTTTTGCGAAAGGAATGTCGAATTTACTGTATTTTTCACGGCCGCGCTCGGTAAAGATCTTGACACGCACATAATGCTGGCGAAACAGGTCTTCGTCGGAGCTGTCATCGATGCGAACCTCCCAAAAGATGGCCTCGGCGTCGGCGTCGGTTTCGACCTGACCGGTCTTCATCTGGAGTTCGGCGGGGGTTACAGGACGCCAATCCTTGTCTTGTCCTTTCGTGACGGGCACTGCGAGCAGGAAGAATATAAAAAAAGCGGCCAGAGCATGACGTGCGCCGACACGAGAGCGGGTGGAGATCATAGGTACCTCGAAATTATTAATATTTTTCTAATTCAAAAGTGGGGGCAGCATGTCGACGGGACCTAAATAAATCTGGTGGAAGGGCTGCCACCATTTCACGCCAATACTACGCGCTTCCGTCCGGTATAGCAATGATAAATTGAGCCAACGTGCTAATTGTCGCTATGTTATAATTTCGCCAAAAGACCCTTTTCAAACACGTTTTTAGGAGAAATTTATAATGCCAGTCGATTTGAGTAATATCCGCGAGCTTTTGGGGAACGATGCAGACCTGCTTTTGAACCACGTTTCAACCACGATACCGAAAGAGAATTTGAGCTTACCGGGCGGCGATTTTGTCGACCGCGTTTGGACGCAGTCGGACCGCAATCCGAATGTGCTCCGCTCTTTGCAGACGCTAAATGATCATGGCCGTTTGGGCGGTACCGGTTATCTTTCGATCCTGCCCGTCGATCAGGGTATCGAACATTCCGCCGGAGCGAGTTTTGCGCCGAACCCCGAATATTTTGACCCTGCGAATATCGTGAAGCTTGCGATCGAGGGCGGCTGCAACGCGGTCGCATCGACCTTTGGTGTCCTCGGCTCGGTCGCTCGAAAATTCGCGCATAAGATACCGTTCATCGTTAAGATCAATCACAACGAGCTTTTAACCTACCCGAACCAGTTCGATCAGGTGATGTTCGGCACGGTCGAGCAGGCACGTAATATGGGAGCGGTCGCGATCGGTGCGACGATCTATTTTGGTTCGGAGCAGTCGACACGCCAGATCACTGAGGTCGCCGAGGCATTCGCATACGCACACGAGCTCGGAATGGCGACGATCCTCTGGTGCTATCTTCGTAATCCGAAATTTAAGACTGCTGAGGGCGATATGCATACGGCGGCTGATCTGACCGGACAGGCTAATCATCTCGGCGTTACCATCCAGGCCGACATCATCAAACAGAAATTGCCCGAACGTAACGGCGGCTATAACGTTTTGAATACTGAGAGCAGCTACGGCAAGACCGATAAGCGGATCTATACCGAGCTGACGACCGACAACCCGATCGATCTCGTCCGTTATCAAGTCGCAAACTGCTACATGGGACGCTGCGGATTGATAAATTCGGGCGGCGAGTCAAAGGGGGCGAGCGACGTTGCTGATGCTGTCCGCACGGCGGTCATCAACAAACGCGGCGGCGGCACCGGTCTCATCTCAGGCCGCAAAGCATTCCAACGCCCGATGAACGAAGGCGTCGAGCTGCTCAACACCATCCAGGACGTCTATCTCTGCAATGAGATAACTGTCGCTTAAGAACCGGACCGCGAACGACACGAAAGGCACGAAAGCGATCTGTTTTTGTGCCTTTCGCGTTTTTCGTGGGCGATCGGCAGAAGTTCAATTACCTCTCAGCGGTTTGACCGTTCTCAGATAGGCATATATCGCCGCGAGGTCCTCGCGCGTCATTCCGGCGTAACCTGTCCATGGCATTACGGTCTGGAATTGGCCATGCGGAACAGGGGCCCGCTGGTTTTCGTAGGCCTTAAATCTGTCAATGAATTCGGCTTCGGTCCACGCTCCGATGCCCTTCTCGTGAGGCGTGATATTTTTCGACAGGATCCGCGTTCCGTCCGGCAGCAGGAATGAACGACCGCCGCTGAAGAGTTCGGCCTCGATGATCTGACCCTGTTTATCGGGCGTATGACATTCAGCACAGCTCGCCGCGTTTGCGAGATATCGCCCGTAGGCGACCTTGTCCGTCGCCGCGGGCATTGTCGTGAATTCGGCTTTTTTCGGGATCAAATGAATGATAATGCTCATCGGGAAGTCGGACTTCGACGGCGGTGGGTCATTGTCGATCGGCTTCAGGCTGCGAATGTACGAGATCATCGAATAGACATCCTCACGGTCCATCTTTCCGAAGCTCAAATACGGCATAACGGGAAATAGCGGCCTGCCGTCGAGGCTGACTCCCGAGGTGACCGCACGCAGGACCTCGCCATCGGACCAGTCTTTCAAATGATGCGGTGTCAGGTTTGGGGCGTAATACGCACCCGGAAACCCTTGTTTCTGATCAAACGCCTCGCCTCCCTTTCCATCGGTGCCGGCCACCACAGGTCCCGAATAAAGCGACCAGTCGCGTTCAGAATGGCAGACGGCGCATTGGGCGACGTTCTCGACCAGATACTCTCCCCGTGAAACACGTTCCGGCGTCGACTCGATCTTGACCTGATCGGCCGCAATTCCGGGTTTGAAATAGACGACATACCCGATCACCAGAGCGCATACGACAATGAGCAGCAGAACGAGCCCCGCGGCGACCTTCAGCAACGTTTTCATTTTTTCTCAAAGCCTCCGCAAATCTTATAACGGAAGTCGAGTGCAATTCTCAACCGCCGCAACAGAATTCTGTAAAAGGATCCATTCCGGTTCACATATATTTGCCGCGTGCCGCCCCATACGCACCGGTTAAAAATGGATTTGTCGCTCGCTCGCGCCCGACAGTCGTTTCGGGGCCATGGCCGCTGTAGACGACGGTTTCGTCGTCCAGCGTCAGGATATTCTCGTTGATAGATGTGATGAGCTGTTCGTAGTTTCCGCCGGGCAGATCGGTTCGGCCGATCGAACCGGCAAAAAGACAATCACCGACGAAAACCTTACGTTCTGTTTCCTCGGCCAGCACGACGTGGCCACGCGTGTGGCCGGGACAATGTCGGATCGAGAAGCTCAGGTTCCCAAGCTGATAGCTTTCGCCGTGGAGCCAATTTCGCGTGAGCGTTGGCGGACGCTTATACTCCATGCCCAATGCTGCGAGCTGGTCCCGAGGAACCCCGAGCATCAATGCCTGCAGCGGCAGCCCGTAATAAAGGTCTTCATCATCCTTGTGCAGCAATATCTCAGCATCGGGAAATGTCTTTGAAAGTGCACTCGTTCCGCCGACGTGGTCGAGGTGTCCATGGGTCAGAGCGATGGCCTGGAGTTCAAATTCGTTACCGGTTATAAACGCCGTCAACGCCACTGACGCCTCGCCCGGATCTATACAGATCGCCATACGCGTGTCCTCGCACGCGACGATGCGGGTATTTTGTTGAAATGGTGTTAGCGGAAAGGTCTTAATTAACATTTGTAAGATCGTCCAGATATTTTTCGACGTTAAAGCCGTCGGAACGCCGTTCGTTGAGAACGAATTGGATCGCCTCGCGATATGTTTCCGCGGTGGGCACGCTTGTAAAACAGGGCGTCTCGATCTCGGTCAGACTTAGATAGCTGTTGAGGCAGGCGAGCAGCATCCAGAGCAGGATCTCTTCGTCGGAACCGATCGGATTGTGTTTAATGATCAGTTCGCGATCCGTTCGGATACCGTCGCAGATCCGTGCAAACTCGTCTTCGCTGATCTGGGTCATAGCATCTCTTCGTACATCAGATAGTGTGACGGCTGCATTCCGACCTTTTCATAAACGAGCTGTGCATGGCTGTTGTCGTTCTCGACATAAAGGCGTATCCCAAAGACATTTTCCCCGGCGGCACGTTCCTTCACAAAATCGTAAAGACGGCTATAGATCTTCTGACCGCGAGCCTCGGGCCGGATGTAGACACTTTGTATCCACCAGATCCAGCTATTGCGCCAGTCGCTCCACTCGTAGGTGACCAGCAGACCGCCGACGATCCGCCCTTTATCGTCCGCGACGACGTAATATCCCTTTTGAGCGTCGATGAAAATTGCCGCTACGCCGCCGCGGAGCACCTCGGGATCGAGCTCTTTTCCCTCGGTCTCGAGGGCCATGGCTTGGTTAAATTCGACCAAGGCGTCCGTTTCTTCGGCGGTCGCGAGCCTGATATTCATAATCGATTCCTTGACGAACCGGGCTTCGCCAACTAGTCTAGAATGTTTTGTCTACGGGCAATAAATGATTATATGAAACTTCGGATACTTTATCACGGGAACTGTTTCGACGGCGTTTCGTCTGCCGCGATCTTTACCAAATTTTACCGCTCGGCCTTTCATCCGGACGCCGAGGTGGCGTACACGCCGACGATGCATCGGGCGGGCAATGCATTTGATCGGGACCAATTCGACGGTGACGAGAACGCGATCGTGGATTTTAAATATTGTCCCGACGAGCGCCTCACGTGGTGGTTTGATCACCATCAATCGGCCTTTTTGACGCCGTCGGATGAACAGCACTTTCTGGCCGATACGAGCGGACGTAAGTTCCTCGATACGACGAGCAAATCGTGCGCCGAATTCATTGCACGCATCGCAAGCGAGAAATTTGGTTTCGACGACCCGAGCCTAGCGGAATTGATACATTGGGCACATATTATCGACGGAGCCTTGTACGAGTCGCCGGCCCAATGCGTCGAGCTCCGTTCGCCGGCGCTCAAGCTGATGCAGGTTATCGAGGGCGAAAAGGACCCCGCATTCGTCGAACGCATAATACGAATGCTCACCGAGAAAACGCTCGGCGAGATCGTCGACAGCCCCGAAATTCAGGCTAAGCTGACGCCCATCCTCGAACAGCATTGGAATACGGTCGAGGTGATCAAAAACCGTGCGGTCGCAACTCGCGGCGTTGTGCATTTCGACCTCATTGGAACGGGCATCGAGGGCTATAACAAATTTATACCGTATTACTTCCATCCGGAGGTTACCTACGTCGTAAGCCTAAGCCAAAGCTCATTCCGCACCAAGATATCCGTCGGATCCAATCCATGGGCTCCGCGTCCGCGCACTCATAATATCGCCGAGATCTGCGAACGATATGGCGGCGGCGGCCATGCGGTCGTTGGGGCCGTCAGCCTCCGTCCCGAGGATGTCGATCTCGGCCGTCAGTATTTCCAGGAGATAATCGAGGAGCTGCAGTTCCCGGATTGATCAGCGAAGCGGCCCGAAATGGGCACGGAGAGTCAAGTGTTGCGTAAATGGTACGCTGAGCTAATGTCGCTTGTGCGGTGCGGCGATCATTTTTTAACTTACGTTAGGGACTACGATGACTAACGGATCAAAACAACTAAATTTCATAGCGGTTCATTTTCATTGTCAAAACAGAAAGGGGCAGCTGATACTTGAGCCACAACTTTCAATAAAATTTCAATGCGGTCCATTTTTTAGTCAAAACAGAAATGGACCGCTTTTTGGGTCTTAACTCGTTGAGCAGAAATGATTTAAACCGGTCCATTTTGATCAAAAAGTGGACCACCCCTTCGCACGAGCCAGTGCCAGAGTACAAAAAGGCTGCCCGTGCCAATTGGCACGAACAGCCTGAGATAAGTGGTTAAAGCAAAGGTTCAG
>JBDTZO010000105.1:0-17924 GCA_040005135.1 Acidobacteriota bacterium
CGCACCTCGACTACCGTATGGCATATTCTGCGATCCAGCGATCAGCAGAACCTCAGCGGAGGCTATGCTGCCGTTCAGTTTGGTTCCGAAAATGACCTACTCATGAACTATTAGTCGCGATCAGAAGACGTTTACGCTGAGCGGAAGCTTTGAAACCGTTGGTGGCGGCCGAGCTCGTTTTTGTTCCCACCACGGAAGCAAGTTAGTCGCACGTGCACAAGTGTCCCGGCCGATGACCGAATACATCTGTCATTAGTAATCCGCTCTGTGGTCGGGATCGATAATTACTGTAAGCCAGACATTAGGCATTGACAGCAGCTCTAAAAAGTTGCCCGTGGGTGTCGCGGTGTCTGGCTTATTTGTTTTACTGTAATCTGCGAGGAGATCTTAATGACAGCTTTTTGGATCGCGGCGATATATGTCCTTATCGCGGAAATGGGCGATAAGACGCAGTTGGTTGCACTCGCTTTTGCGACGCGATACAAGGCAACCGTCGTTCTCGCCGGTGTATTTTTAGCGACTCTCGTTATCCATCTATTCTCGGTCGCGCTCGGCGAGGCGGCCGGATTTGCATTGCCGGAATTTTGGATCAAGATCCTCGCCGGGCTCGCGTTTATCGGTTTTGGGCTTTGGACGTTGAGAGGCGACGAATTTGACGACGAAGATAAATTGAACGCCGGCAGATTCGGCCCGTTTCTCACGGTTGCGATAGCATTTTTTTTAGCCGAGCTGGGCGATAAGACTATGCTGGCAACTATCACGATCGCGAGTCAGCAGCAGAGCTTTGTCGCCGTTTGGCTTGGCAGCACCGTTGGAATGGTAGTCGCAGATGGGATCGCGATAATTGTCGGCAAGGTCATGGGCAAGAAGCTACCTAAGAAAATGGTCAAATACGGTGCAGCCTCCGTCTTTATTATTTCGGGGCTCGTTACACTCTATCAGGCCTTTACCAAAGCCTAGTTCGAAACCGGGGACGTGGACCGAACAACAAGCCGCCTAACAAAAACGGACTCAAGACAAAAACAAAGGCTTCAGCCGGAAACGCTGAAGCCCTTCTATTTACTGGAGCCGGTGATAAGACTCGAACTTACGACCTGATGATTACAAATCAACTGCTCTACCAACTGAGCTACACCGGCATTTGCGAACGACGGGCGTCGTTCTGCAAACGAAAATACTAACAAAAACAATAAATCCTGTCCAAGCATCCGATTGGAAAGAATTGAATTGGGAAAATAACGAGACTCAACTTTTCTCTACGCCGAGCCCAAAGAATTACTCGAACGTTAAACAATAAAAAAACTTGTTGACGCTATGATCAGCGAGCCGTATAATTAGGAATGTTAGACGGCAGGATCTTGCAGCCGTTCTTAGCCCTCATCTTTTAGAAGCCATTCGGCTGTCAAATCCTTAAAGTCCATGAAGGAGAAAATAGTGAATTTTCAACAGTGTTCCAAATTGAAGTTGGTGTCGATCGGCTTGGTCATAATGACAATGGCGGCCGCAGCATTTGCTCAAACAGCGGGGCCGACGCCGTCTGTCGTAATACCCGTCGACAACCGTCCCGTAAGCGTCGCTCGCGGGAGTAATCTTTATTGTGCGGGCTATATTCAGCAGAGCCCTGTTTCCACTGGTAATCGAATTATCGGTTCTGACCAGGAAGCAGAAACGTACAATTACGATCTGAACGATCTCATGTATATCAATATGGGATCGAACAAGGGTGTAAATGTCGGTGACACGTTCGCCGTGATCCGCCCGCGGGGAAAGGTGAGCAGTCGATGGACGAAAAAATCCGACATTGGATTTTACGTTGAGGAGGTCGGGGCGCTCGAAGTTGTCCGCGTCAAATCCGACGTTTCGGTCGCACGGATCAAATCATCTTGCGACGGCTTTTTGCTCGGTGACCTTGTCCAAGTCGTCGAAAAACGTAATAGCCCGCTCGTTGAAATGCGTCCTGCTTTGGACCTGTTCAGTGATCCGTCGGGCAAGGCACGCGGCCGGATCGTGATGTCACGTGATCACGCGGAAATGCTGGCTCGCGACTTTATCGCTTACGTTGACCTCGGACTCGATGACAACGTTCGGGTGGGCGACCGGCTAACGGTATTCAGGCCGCTTGGCAAGGGAAACATAACCCAAGTGCCGCAGAAAGAATCCGTGAGTGCCCGCGACGACGGTTTTGAAAGCGATGTGTATCACGGAGGAAAATTTTCAAATCAGGCCGGCCGCAAATCCGGCGACAAGGCAGATGGCCGTATGGTAACAACGGCAATGGCCAAAGAAGGCCGTCCGAATCTCAGAAAAATAGTTGGCGAGGCCGTTGTGTTGAACGTAAAAGAACGAACCGCGACGATCGTCATTACGCGAACCGCCCAAGAGATACATACCGGCGACTGGGTCGAATTGCAGTAGCTCAAAGATTCCTTCCTGGAAAACTAGGCGGATGGGCTGAGTAGCCTATCCGCCATTTTTTTGCGTTCCGGAACGGCCTCGTTCGCGATAAAAGAAGGCCAGATAATCGTACATCGACCAGATCGAGAGCAGCACCGAGACCCACAGACCGATGCGGCCGACAAGGTATCCGAAAACCTCCCAATCACTAGAGGTGAGCGAAAACTGGGCGAGATGGGTGAACGCGATCTGGACCTCGGCAACACGCCAGAAGAAGGCAGGATAGTCGAGCCCGAAATTCGATACCGGCGGATTACCGTTCGCAGCCGCGACGAGCAGGGCGACGATCGCGATGCATTGGGCCCACATTTTGATCTTACCGAGCATCTGAGCCTGGATGATTATGCCTTCGCTGGCGGCGACGGACCTAAGCCCGGTAACTATGAATTCGCGGCCCAATATGATCAGCACAGCCCAGGACGGAGCGAGATGCTTTTCGACAAGGACGATAAGCGCGGCCGACACTAACAGCTTATCAGCGATAGGATCGAGAAATTTGCCCAACGTTGAGACCTGGTCGCGACGGCGGGCGAGCTGGCCGTCAACGATATCGGAGACGGCCGCAATGATGAAAATAACGATCGCGAGAGCGTAGCCATTGATCCCGAGCCAACTCTCGCCGATCGGTGTCAACAGTGCCACGACTAAGAGCGGTACGAAAAGTATTCGGCCGAGTGTTATGTAATTTGGCAGATTCACGCTATTACGACAATCTTAAGTGGAGACCTGACAAAGTTCAATATTCAGCAGCTATTGTTTAGACTGCGGCCAAACAAAAAAACGGGCCCTCATTGGGCCCGTTCTCGTCTTTAATAAGTCAAAGCATCAAGGTAGGAATCCGAGTTGCGAGAACGAGCCCGGAAAATTGACTAGATTCGGGAAGACCGCGGCTTGATCTCCAGGTGCGAGTCCGTACCAGCGTGCCAATTGGGCGGCATACTGGTCGACTGACGTGGTCGGGATCCAGCGGCCTCTCGGACTGCTGGTATCCGTGTCATCTGGGCCGCCGAGCGTGAGCGTCGGAAAATAGGTTCCCGAGCCGTCCGGCCTGAGACTGCCGTAAAAATCCCCGCCGTTTACCGAGCCGCCCATGACGAACATATGGTTGCCCCACGCGTGGTCAGTTCCGACGCTGGCCCCGGAGCCGGCCGGATTGAATGTCCTGCCAAAGTCCGAAAGGCTGAATGTCGTCACATCATTCTGAACGCTCTGAGCCGAGAGCTCATCATAAAACGATCGCATCGCCTGGCTAAACTGCGTGTAAAGGGTTTGATGTGTCGTCAATTCGACCGTGTGCGTATCAAAGCCGCCGATCTGCACGTAAAAGATCTGCCTGGTGACATTTAGATCGGTCCGATCTTTGATAAGTCGGGCGACCTGCTTCAGCTGACGGCCGATGCTCGTGTTCGGAAAGAGCGTGGACACGTCCTGAGCGGACGCGAGCGCCGTATTGGCCTGCATCGCGAGATCCGTCACGTGGCTCGCGGCCGCGATGTAATTGGACGAAAGGTCCTGCGAACGAAGTGCGTTGAAGGCGGTCAATCGGGCCGCCCCGCCGGAGTTCGTGAAACCCGCGGGGTTTAGGACGTTGGCGAGCGGCGTGCCTGAGTCATTGATCGCAAGCGGCAGAGTCGTCTGGCCGGCAGTAAACAGCTGAGAACCGGAGATCGAGGTGATCATTGGGATGAGGCCCGACGGGTTGTTCGCGAGCGTCATTTTGTCGGAAACGCGCCCGCCCCAACCGGTGAAGGCCTGCGTATTCGATATGCTTGTTTGTGCCTGGTTGACCTGGTCCGAATGAGAGAACAGCTGATACGGCTTTTGATATGCCGAGCTTTGGTATTGAGCCTTGGTCAGCGGACGAACAAGATTTCCGACATTAGTTACGACGGCAAGCTTTCCTTGGTTATACAGATCGTAAATGCCGTTATTTACGATCGTTGTCCCATTTTGGGTAAGCGGGCCGAGATTCGGGTGCAGGCCGTATGACAGCCCGCCGAGGCGTGGAACGGCGATCGGCAGCAGCGATGCCTGTGGGATCGCGAGCCCCTGTGTGCCGCGTGCTGCACTGTATGCCGCGTAGTTGCTTATGGTCCCATCGCTGTGATTCGGGACGACCATGTTGTTGCCGTCGTTACCGCCCGACCAAAACAAAAGCACGAGAGCTTTGTAACCGGCGTCGGGCGAATTTTGCTGCGAATCCATTACACGCTGAGCCATCGCGCTCATCGTCCCGAAGTAATGCATCTGGGTCGCAAGTGCGGTCATTCCGAGTGCACATGAACCCGACTTTTTAAGAAAATCGCGTCTTGATCCTTTCATTTTCATCACCTCTGGACTTGGTATTGCGACGACGTCGCGATCAGATAAACGGCCTGTTTTGCCCGCTGAAGGTAGTTTTCACTAGTTGTCGCCGCGATATTCGTTACCGCGGTTAGGATAGTGCTTCGCATAGTTGACGACATGGTGCTGTGCATCATCCGCCGGTTCAGTTCATCGAGAAGCAGGTTTCCGGTCGGATCGGACGTCGAGATCGCTTGCAGATCCGTAAAGTTTAGCGACGTTCCGTTCGGAATGTTCGGATTCGAGACGTTGATGCGATTAAAGATAAGCGTGTTGATGAAATTTGCCCTCTGGATAGACGTGCTCGTGGTCATCAAGGCAAACTCAGGCCCGTTTAAGCCGGTCCCGGGAATTTCATAACTTGGCGGGTAAAAGTTGAATACCGTCGGAGCAAAGAACGGGATCTGTGACATTCCGTTAAAGTCTCCTCTGCCGACGAACACACCATCGCTAAGCGAGGTGCCGTCGTACGACGCGACACCGAAATTGCGTGCGACGTTCGTTGTCAACTGGACCGGCTCGCGGAGCTTGCCGTAATTCGGGTCAGTCTTAACATCACCGCGGGCCTCCACATCGAGCAGGATCGCCTTGATCACCGCCTGCAGGTCGCCCCGGACGCCGAAACCGTTGTTAGCGAATACAGCGGCGACGCGTCCGACATACGCCGGCGTGGGATTGCTCGTGACCAACTGCTGGATCAAGATACGGCTGATGTACGGAGGCAAATTCGGATGGTTGAAAATATTATCAAGGGCATGGTCCATCGATGCACTGGCGTAGGCGGCGATCGCCGTCCCAGTACATCCAGTACACGCCGCAATGTCGCGGTCCGCTGGGATTGCCCCATTGTAATTCAACAGCGTTTTGGCCGTTAGATCGTGGTTGCCGTTTACGAGAACCATCGGATCGATATAATTGGGTGTTCCCGAAACCGAATTTGGACAACCATTGTTGCACTCCGTCCAGCCGGTCAGCACCTTGGTCATGTTATTGACCGTCGTCTGGTCGTAGGTCGGGATCGGCGTGTCGGTAGACGCACACGTTGTCATGTCGGGAAACGGATGCTCAAGACAGTCGAGCGTTCCGTTAGGTTTGAGCATGAACAGACCTACGGTGAATAGCTGCATGACCTCACGAGCGTAATTCTCGTTTGGATTGTTCTTTGTGCTGAGATCCATGCTGAGATAGTCGCCCATTGTTGGATTGAGCGTCATCTGTTTCATCAGCGTGCGGTAATTTCCGAATGCGTTGGCGGACAGCACTTTGTGATATTCCACCATGTGCCGGCCCTGCTGAACGTCGACTCCTGAGGTTACCCAGATCTGAGCGAGTGCCCACGCCATGCGGTGACGCAGCTGAGCATCGCCGTAAAGAGCCTCTCGCAAGAACCATGCCTGCGGTTGGTACATCGAATACGTGTCGCGGTAGCATGTCACGGGCACATCAGGTACGGTGACCTGATCGTTGTCGCAATCAGCGGGAGCCGAGCCCGGTTTAAGGGGTTGGTTTGGATAGGGATTGCCCGCCGAAGGGTATGGCAACTGAAATTGCTCGGAAAGCCAAGCACGCAAACCGATCCGTCGGATCCGGCTGTCCAGTGCAGGGGTCTGCCCAAACGTCGCCTGCTCCATGAACCGCAACCGATCGCCCGACCATTTATAGCCAACGTAGCTAGGCTGTTCCGTCGGAATAGTCGGCAAAGACGAACCCTTGGTCCAAACGGGCGTTGGGACCGCACCCGGATCGTCCTGGATCGTGCCGCCCATACTGCCGAGGCCGAGGCGAACGCGATTGCTCGTTAGGCCGCGCCAAGTCAGTCTCAGCAGAATGTCACCGTCAGCCAACGGCGGCTCCCAATATCCGGCCTGGTCGGTCAGCCGCAATGTTACCGCGTAGACGTTGCGATAGTTAGCCACCGATTTGAGTCCATCGACCGGAAACACGTATTCCCGCCCACGCGAATCTTCCGCATATACGCGAAAGGCGCTCGCACCTTCGTCTTTCATGACGTCGATATTCGAAACATAGATAACTATCTTCGAATCAGGTGCGAACGCCTGCGGCGCTATTTGGTATAGAGCGATTCTCGAGGACTCTCTGGCCGACACCGCGAGGGCACGCGTCGAATCAGGAGCGCTCAATAAGACAGGCGTTGGGGAATTGGGGTCAGGATCCTCCTGAGCCAACCCGAGCAGTGGACAAATGCCCAGAGCCAAAGCCAAGGTCAACACTCGCAAAAAAACTTGCGAAATCTTGGTTTTCATACCTTCTCTCCTGTACAACTGCTGATGTGACTGAAACGAATGAAACGAAAGTAACGGGAACGTAGGCATGACGGAATGGTCGCCCGCGTCGTTTAAAGTTGTTTTACAATTCCAAGATATATTATTACCGCCAAAGATACAATCTTTTTTTATGCAAAGATGTTCTTGATCGCTTCCGTTTAGACGCAACTCAAGTCTTGGTGGCCGACAAAATGCACATGCGATAATTAAGCTGGATCGCAACTTACGGCAGAAACTATATGACTCGACCATTCTACATCGATTATCCGAAAAATTATAGCTTTCTTCACACGGCGAAGAGCCACGGCTGGTACGACCTTTTGCCTTTCCAATTCGATGAAACGGCTATGCAGTTGACACACGTTCTTACGATCGACAGCGTAGCTGTGCGAGTGACTCTTACCGACGAAAAGACGCGTGTTAAGGTCGAATTAGATCGCATGGCTCATCATGCCGAGATCGAGCGATCGGTGCGGCACGTACTAAGAATGGACGACGACCTCGAGCAGTTCTATGCTCTGGCATCGGCCGAGGACGGACTCAGTTGGGTCGTCGCTAACAACGGCGGACGTTTGCTACGATCGCCGACGGTTTGGGAAGATCTGATAAAGACGATCTGCACGACAAATTGTTCCTGGAGCCTCACGCGAAGTATGGTCGCGAACCTGGTCCAAAAGCTCGGCAGCGTGTCGTCATCGAGCGACCGGGCTTTTCCAACTGCCGCGGCGATGGCCGCCGTAGATCAGGCATTTTACCGCGACGAGATCCGCGCGGGCTATCGCGGTCCGTATCTGCTCGAACTTGCCCGGGCTGTCGCCGACGGCACGATCAACCCGGAATCATGGCTCTCCGCCGAATTGCCGACGCCCGAATTAAAAAAGCAGATGAAAGCTGTCAAAGGCGTCGGCGATTACGCCGCGGAAAACCTCTTAAAGCTTGTTGGCCGCTATGACGGACTGGCGCTCGACTCGTGGCTGCGTGCCGGATACTATAAACGTCACAATTCGGGGACAGTTTGTCCCGACAAGGCGATCGAGCAGCATTATGAGAAATTTGGCGAATGGCGCGGCCTTGCGATATGGTGTGATATGACAGAACGATGGTTCGAAGCGGCCTAGGCGCACACGGAATTTAAACAAACGATGAACCCTTTCGGCATTTGTATCGTATTTATTTCGCGGCGATTTTAGCGGTCATTTCTTGTCGGGCATGCCGCTTTCTATAGTAATATGGCAGGATAAAGAGCGGAGACTCGGCGTAAATGATCGAAGCGGGAAACATACTTCAGCAGCGTTATCATATCGACGAACAGATCGGCCAGGGCGGTATGGGAGCGGTCTATGTTGCCACCGACGAGCGCTTTGGCAGCATCGTCGCGATCAAGGAAACGCTCTGCATGGACGACAATTTCCGCAAGGCCATCGAGCGCGAAGCTCGGCTTCTAAACAGCCTTCGCCACGCCGCATTGCCTCGCGTTTCTGACCATTTCGAGGAGAATGACAGCCAGTTTCTGGTGATGGAATATATCCAGGGCGAAGACCTTGGGCATATTCTCGACGAACAGCAGCAGCCCTTTGAGGTCGATCAGGTTGTTACGTGGGCCGATCAATTGCTCGACGCGCTCGACTTTCTTCACAATCAGGATGTTCCGGTCATCCATCGCGACATCAAACCCCAAAATCTGAAGATCACTTCGGCCGGACAGATAATTTTATTGGATTTTGGACTGGCGAAGGGAAATCCTACTGACGCCGGACATCAAACCGCCGCTAAGAGCATCTTCGGTTACTCTCGCAATTATGCGTCGCTCGAACAGATCCAGGGCACGGGAACCGATCCGCGGAGCGATCTCTATTCGCTTGCGGCCACGCTTTACCATTTACTGACCGGTGTGGCGCCGGCGGATGCATTGACACGGGCAATGAGCGTCCTCGGCCAGCGTGCCGATCCGCTAGTGCCTGCCAGCACGGTTCGGCCGGATGTGCCGCGGGGCATCGCCGGCGTGCTCCAGAGATCGCTGGATCTGAACGCTGACGGCCGGCCTTCGTCGGCGAGCGAGATGCGTAAAATGTTTCAGGACAGCCGATCGTACGAGCACCTCGCCGATTACTCGACGCTCGCGACTGCGAATACTGAGGCTCATGTAAACGCTCAACCGACCCAATTGATGCCAGAGACCACTAATATCGGCGGAATTGCGGGCGTCGAAGCTAAAACGGAGATGATGCCGGCCCAAATTTCCGAACAAACGGCGGTTCGTCTCCAGTCGCCAGCGACCAAAAACGGGATCGCGAACGCGACTGTCGGAAACGCCTCGGCATTAAGGCGTCGAAAGTCGCTTGCGGCGACGGTCGGCGGGCTATTGCTCGTCGGTGTCGCTGCCGCGGGCGGAGTTTATTATTACCAGAACCCACAGCCGTCGGCTGCACCGACGGTTGAAAACGTTGATCAGTCCGCGGCCGCGCCGGCGACTACTGTTAATGCAGTCACGCCGACCGAAGCTCCGCTCGCTAACGCAAATTCGGCCGCTCCTGGAGCCGGGGAAAAAGCGAAGGTGGCGACGTTATCAAAGTCCTCCGAAAGCTCCAAGGACCCAAAGGCTCCTTCGGTTGCAAAACCTAAACCGGGCGACCAAACGATCGATATTGCGGCTCCGCCGGACGAGGACATTCCTGGCGATGTGGTCGTCACACACACAAATCCCGATGGCTCGACGACGACGACGCGCATTTTGAAGAATGGCGTCCCTCCAAAAGGACGTCGGAAAGCGCCTGATACGATAAATCCGTTTCCCGACGGCTTCGATCCGCGCTATTTAACACCCGCACAGCGTAAAAAACTGCGCAACGTCATGCGTCCGGACGGCACGGTAATTTTTCCACCGACGCCGCCCAAGCAATGAACTACGCAGTTTCGCAGGTCATTTAGGAACCGAATCGATGGTCCTTCGCAGCTCTTCGGTCTTTAGATCGAGGTCGCCCCGGTTGGCGCTCAGTTCTTTTTTCATAACGACCAGCGGATGGTAGGTGATGGTGACGCGCCGAAAGAAATTTGGGTATTTCTGGCCAAAGGGCCATATCCGATTTGCTCCGCGGACAGTGACGGGCAGAATCGGAACATTCGCCTGATACGCGATCCGGACCGCTCCCGTCTTAAATGGAAGTGTTTCACCGTCGGCGGCCTCACGCTCGCCCTCAGGGAAAACGGTCAGCACGGCACCGGCCCGAAGCGAGCGGATCGATTCCTTCATCGCGCTTAGTGAACCGGAGAGGTCGTCTGACACGGGGAACGAGCCCAAATACTCGATCAGCGGCCCGATAAATGTCCATTTGAACGCCTTTTCGACCGCCATGAATCGGAGCTTGCGACGCATCGGAAGAATGATCCAGACCGGATCAACATAGCTTTGATGGTTTGCGGCGATCAGAAATCCGCCAAACGATTTCGGCGGGATATTTTCGCGGCCCTCATATCGAATGAACCAACATGCCTTGCTGATCACATACGCGATCAGGCGCAGAGCGTCCATAACTATGATCGAAGGATATTTGATCGGAGGCCGGTGATCCACAAAAAAAGCCCGGAGTCCAGACTCCGAGCTTTCAGCTTAGGTGAATATGAGCGAATCTCAAACTTGGTCAGATGCTCGCTCCGCTGACTGTGCTATCTCCTGCATTTTTCTAACTAAACTGTTGGTTGGGAAAAGTGTGTCGATGAATTCGAGATGAAGCGTAGTGGGCAGATCGGGCTTTACCTTTCTGGACCGGACAACTGCGAGCGAAAAAAAGCCAAATTCAGCGCATTTGAATTTCACCTTATCGCCGACCTGGGCGTCGAGGTCTGATTCGACCGAGACGCCTTTGGCACTTACGTTCTGGGTAAATGTTGTTTCCTTTGAGATGGTTTTCGTGTCACTTTGGAGCAGTGTCAGCGTCACCTCCATCCTTTGCCAAAATCTGGTGTGCGCACGCATCTTGAACGGCTTATCGGCCTCGACCACCTTCCACATTCCGTTCGTCTGCATACCGTCGATGCGGTAATTCTGCGTCGGGTCGTTTCGAAAGCTGACGGGCTTGTCTTTGCCGATAAAACCGACGCCGACATGGAACAGGTCCTTGCCTTCGACTGTCGTCTTATAGCAATTTTGCACGATCGCCATCACGGGATAGAGGTCCGCTTCGAGATCGTAGACTCTATATTCGGCGGGCATGGGAAGAACGATCGTGATCAATCGGCCGACCTTACATTCGCGTGTGAGACTAAAGCCGGCACCGTTGCGGGAAACGGTCGTAACCTTGGTTATTTCTTTCCAGGCCTCGTCGCCGCTCTCCTTAACCTGAACGATCGCTTCGAGGTCAATATCCTTTCGCCATGTGTTCCGGCTTTCTTCTTTGGGTTGTGTACTGCTCATATTTCGTGGGGTTTTGATGCGAAGCTCAGGTATGTGGCTCGTGAGATCTATTCGACCCCTTGGAGCGGGAATAGACGGTCGATGAATTCCAGATGGAGACGCGTCATTCCGTCCGGCCCGAGCCGTCGGGCTCTGACGACTGAGATGATCTTCACATCATGACGTTCGCTCGTCACGCGGAAAAATGTTCCGGGTTCGACGTCAAACTGTGTAAACACAGCCGCACCGCCAACGCTGATGTTCTCGGTCACCGTTGACTCAGATGCGGAAACGCTGCCGTCGGCGTCCATCAATTCAAGTATCAACGCCTCGGGGATGTGAAAGCGCGACTGTTTTCGAAGGTCTGACGGAAGGTCGCTGTCGTCTGCGGTCAGATCGGATTCGACTACTTGCCAGAGGCCTTCGCCTTGCGCTTCGCGATGTGAGATGTCGTAAAGACGTGACGGATGTTCGAAAAATCCTTCAGGCGGCGTTTTTCCGAGAAACGCGACGCCGACCGCGAACGTGTTTTCCTGGTTTCGGTTCTCAACCTCAATACACCGTCGGACCAGCGACCACACCTTGTATTGTGCTTCGCCGTAGTCATAGCATCTCAGCTGCCGCGGCATCGGTATCGTTAGCTGTACGACGCGGCCGCGTTTGGCCGGGCGCTTGAGCGTAAATCCGGCACCGAAGGCCGAAATGTCGGTCAGTCGCGTGATCTCGTTCCAATTCGACGACCGGTCGATCTTGACCTCGACGCGGACCGGAAGAGGGAGCGAAATGCGCTGAATTCGGCGATCATCTTTTGGGACAGCTTTAGACTCTGCGCCCGCGTCCGGACGAGTTTCATCTTTAGTTGTTGCTATCATTGTGTATATAGATCGGAGCTGGCCTGGGGCTGTGTCGGGGATCCGCAGATTTGCGAAACAGGTCGGATGCCTGTAAAATAAATATACAGGTAAATTGATTTTTGTTCCACATTTATTTTTCAGCCTCACCTTCGACTATCCAGGCAAACGGTTCGTAAAGCGATAGCAGATTCTAGCGATAAGCAATGGATTCACTCTTAGAACGCAATCAGATAAATATCGAAGACGAGATGCGCCGTTCGTATCTCGACTATGCGATGTCGGTCATCATCGGCCGTGCATTGCCGGACGTCCGCGACGGTCTCAAACCGGTTCACCGCCGCATTCTGTTCGGAATGTTCGAGCAGGGAAATACGGCGGGCAAGCCGTATCGCAAATCCGCACGTGCGGTCGGCGACGTGATGGGTAAATATCACCCGCACGGCGATTCGGCGATCTATGATTCGATCGTCCGAATGGCGCAGGATTTTTCGATGCGCTATCCGCTCGTTGACGGCCAGGGCAATTTCGGTTCGATCGACGGCGACAACGCAGCCGCGATGCGATACACCGAGGTGCGGCTCGCCAAGATCACGAACGAGGTCCTCGACGACATCCATAAGGAGACCGTTGATTTTCAGCCGAACTACGACGAGTCGCTTTCTGAGCCCAAAGTGCTGCCGACCCGCATTCCGCTCCTGCTTGTTAACGGTTCTGAGGGAATTGCCGTCGGAATGGCGACAAAGATCCCGCCGCATAATTTAACTGAGATACTCGAGGCGACGATCGCTTTGCTTGGCGATCCGGCCATCTCGATCGATGATCTGATCAAGTTCGTTCCTGGCCCTGACTTTCCGACCGCCGGTTTTATCTACGGCCGCGAAGAGATCCATCGTGCATACCGCGAGGGCCGTGGCATTATCCAGATGCGTGCCCGCGCGGTCGTCGATGAGATCGGCCGCGGCGACCGTGTCCGCGACGCCGTCGTCATCACGGAAATTCCGTATCAGGTCAACAAGGCACGCCTGATCGAAAAGATCGCCGAGCTCGTCCACGAAAAACGCCTCGACGGCATCTCGGAGATCCGCGACGAATCTAATCGCGAAGGCATGCGCATCGTCATCGAGCTTAAACGCGATGCGATCCCGCAGGTCATTCTCAACAAACTATATAAGCTGACGCCGATGCAATCGTCATTCGGCATCATCAACATCGCGATCGTCGACGGCCAGCCGCGGCTGCTGAACCTCAAGCAGATGCTCGAGGCGTTCGTCCAGTTTCGCCGCGAGGTTGTCAGGCGCCGCACCGAGTTCGATCTCCGCAAGGCACAGGCACGCGCTCACATTTTAGAGGGCCTGAACAAGGCCATCGACGCACTCGATTATATTATTCCGCTGATCCGCAATTCGCGTTCGGTCGATGAAGCGAGATCGTGGCTGACGGCAAATCTTTCGACCGCGAGCGAGATCGCGGCGTGGCGCGGTGTGACCGGCGACAAGACCAAGGAGCAGTTCGTTAAAGAGCTGAACAAGGTTATCGCCAGCCTCGAGTTTTCCGAAATTCAGGCACAGGCTATCCTCGATCTGCAGCTTCGCAGGCTGTCGGCTCTCGAACGTCAAAAGATACTCGACGAGTATGCTGAGATCATCAAGTACATTGCCGAGCTCGAAAATATCCTCCAAAACGAAGGCGTTCTCCGTCAGGTCATTGTTGATGAGCTGACCGAGGTCAAACGCGTTTTTGGTGACGAACGCCGCACGGTCATCGTCGATGCCGGCGTCGAACTAAGCATCGAAGACCTGATCCCTGACGAGGACGTCGCGATCACGGTCACCAACGCCGGCTACATCAAACGAACGCCGGTCACGGCGTATACGCGTCAGGGCCGCGGCGGCAAAGGTCGGCTCGGGGCCAAGGCGAAGAACGAAGATTTTGTCGAGCATCTATTTATCGCGTCGACCCACGCCTATCTGATGATCTTTACCGACGACGGCCAGGTCTTTAAGATGAAGGTCCACGAGATACCCGAGGGCGACACGTCCGCCCGCGGCAAGGCAGTCGTCAATCTCGTTCAGCTCTCACAGGAACGCAAACTCGTGGCAGTCATGCCCGTCCGCGATTTTGCCGAGGAGATCTATCTGACGATGGTCACCAAGCAGGGAATCATCAAAAAATCCTCGCTTGCCGATTACCAGAACATTCGTGCCTCGGGCATCAACGCGATCAACATCGACGAAGGCGATGAACTGCTCGATGTCATTCGCACGAACGGTAAATGTCAGATCTTTATTGCCACGCACGACGGCATGGCGGTCAAGTTTAACGAATCCGACGTGAGGCCAATGGGCCGCGTCGCCCGCGGCGTCCGCGGTGTTAATTTGCGAAAGGGCGATTTCGTCGTTTCGGTTTGTGCAGTTTCGCCAGAGGGAACCGAAAAGATCCTTTCCGTGTCGGAAAAGGGCTTTGGCAAGCAGACCATGGTCGGCAGCTATCGTCTGACAAAACGCGGCGGCATCGGCGTCATCAATATGAAGACGACCGAAAAGACTGGCAAGGTCGTCGCGTCGTTTCCGATCCAGGAAGACAGCGAGATCATGATCATCACGCAGCAGGCAAAACTTATCCGCCTCGGCGTCGACAAGATCCGCGAAACCGGCCGCTCCGCCCAGGGCGTCACCCTCATAAAATGCGGCGAAGACGATCTCGTCACAAGCGCTTCGCTGTTGGCGGTGGACGAAGAGGACGATTAGACCGAGCCGGAAAGGCGTTACAAAATGAAAAAAGGCTTCGTCTCGATCGGGATGAAGCCTTTTGATTTGCGATGGGCAGATAACCGCGAACCGTGATCCGCCCTCATCGGGACGCCGCCTGGATCTCACCTGTTCATTAAAACGTGATGCCGAATTGAACACGGATCGAACGCGGCGTCACAAAATGAGTCCCGCTGAATGTCGAATTAAAGTTATACAATGCCTCCTTGTTAGTGAGGTTTACAAAGGTAAGACGTGCCGACAGCTTGACCTTGTCCGAGCGTATCAGGTTATCGCTTCCGAAACCCAGATCGTACAGGTGCCGAGGTGCAATGCGGGGCGGATTGATTACATCGTTCTCGGTTCCGTCACCCGGGATGCGCAATCTCAGGGCACCTCGGACCGCCGAAGAACAAGAAGTCAGTGGATTCGCGACCGTGCCCAATTGATCGCCGCAGAATAGCCCAATCTGCTGCTGCTCATCCCCACTAAGCGCCAATGCGGTTGCGAAGTCGGTAATTTCGCCAGAGACCAAACCGCTGTCGTATCGCCATGTGAAAGCCACAAAAGGCTTGAACTTGTGAAAGCCCATGAACTGATCGAACGAATATTGGACCTGTGTTGTTTGTTGAAACTTCTGATCATGATCGATCAGAAAAGGCCCTGCGGGAAGATCGGAGTTGAAGAACAAGCCTCCGGTCTCAGGCGGGAAAAATTTAGCGACGTTGTGACCGGCGGTAAAGAAGGCCGTCACGCCCTTGTAATTCGCCAAATTTGCCCTGAACGAGATCCCGTGAATTCGTGACTGGCTCCACGAAATCGGAAAGGTGATCGGTGTGTTCAGGATGACGTTGAAATCGTAGGCGTTGTGCGTCAGCTTATAAAAATAATCGACATCGAGGACGATAAACTTACCAACACCCTGCTGAACCCCGACGTTATATTGATCGCGATTGCCCGCCTTTAGCGGCGATGTGGAAACGTCGCCGAGGATTCCGTCCGCCAAACCGTTTCCGCCCGTCGAACTCGAAAGTACCAGATTCTCGTTGTACGGCGTTTCAAAATTTCGGGTGTACGACGCGCGAAAGACCGTGTTGGTCGGCTTGAGCAGATACGACACACCAATACGCGGCTGAACCAGACTCCCGCTGCTTAGGCCGTGATAGTTGTCGTACCTTAGGCCGAGGCTCAGCGTTAGTCCATTCTTAAAATTTAAGCTGTCCTGAATGTACGCAGCGGCCTGTTTTATCGTTGCTCGACCATCAAACGAAAAGAGCCGCCCGCCGCGCGTCAGGTCGAACGGCAGCAATCCCGGCAGAAAATTTTCGTTCGGCGTCGTCCCTGGGCCGCAGGCCGTTCCGTCGACCGGATCTCCGCCGGTATCGAAACAAAGCGCGTTAAAGCCGGGATCGGTCAGCCCGAACTGAAAGCTCTCTTTCAGATACGTCCGTTGGTATTGGCCGCCAACCTTTAAGTTATTGAATCCATTTACGTACGAGACGTCGCCGCGAATACCCGCGTTAGCAAGCCGGCGGTCTTGCGAGATCGTGGTCGTCTGGTCTGAGAACGGATCGGCACTCGGAAAATAACTTACATGATCTTGCCGGTAATATGGATTGATGGAGAGAACGGTTGAATTATTAAAGACATGCACATATCCCGGAGCGATATTCACCGATCTGACCCTTTGTCTCTGGTCCTGCCCTAATAGATCCTGTTCAAACGTGTTCGGTATCTCAAATTTGTTCTGCGCAAAGAAAAGATTCAGATGCAGCGAGTCCTTGCTCGAAGGGTTGAAATCAAAACGGTCAAAAAGACTCGCGGAATTTCCGTTATCATGGATAACCGTAAATTCTGGAGCGTCGAGAAATCGATTCGAACGGTCGTAGTTGAATGCCGCGAAGTTGCCGAATTTCGATCCGCCGTACGCCAGACTCGCCTCTTCCTGGAAACTGCCGAAATTGCCGAATGTCGAAAATACACTTCCGGTGGGACGCTTTTGGTTCACGCCAGATTTGGTTATCGCGTTTACGACCAGACTCGTTTTGTCGCCGTATTCGGCCGGCGTCGCACCCGTGATGACCTCGAGCGACTGGATCGCATTTACCGGTATCTGGGTCGAAAATGCCTTGCTCTGCTGATCGGTGATTGGCTGATTGTCGATAGTGAATTGAGTCTGAGCATGATCGCCAAGCGGGTGAAAGAACCCGTTTGAATCGGCCACAACACCTGGCGATTTCATCGTCACCACGTCGCTCAGTCCATTCCCCGGCGAACTCAGAGGCAGCCTGCGCAATTCTGACGCGTCTACATCGACGTGCGTCGTCGGCACGTTTTCGACGATCGTCTCGGTCGCGTTTATATCCACTGTCGCCGCGGCATTCGCAAGACCCAGCGAAAGCGAAACCGTCATCGGCACCGTGGATCGGACATTCACTGCCTGAGTGACATTGCCAAAACCTGCGGCCGAGACCTTAAGTGTATAAATATTTGGAGGAACATCGGTAAAGCGATAACTGCCGTCAGTTGCAGTCGAAACTGTCCGCGTATAGCCCGTCAGCGCGTTGCTGAGCGTTGCCGCGGCTCCCGCGACCACCGCTCCGTTTGGATCCGAAACGACGCCGGAAATAGAGCCTGCCGACCCAAGTGCCTGTGAGAAAACTCCTGTCGATAGTAATAAAGAGAGAAAAAGTGCCCTGTATGAATTTTTCATTATGCCTCAATAGATCTGTCTAGAAAGCCCTCTTTCTAAAGATCAATTATCCCGTTACCCGGGCAATATAGCCCGAGCAAGAGGTACCGTTGTCAATTAGCTTCTTGGCAGGCGCGTTGAGCCTGCCGCAGATCAACT
>JBDTZO010000008.1:0-1593 GCA_040005135.1 Acidobacteriota bacterium
TTACGACTTTACAGTAAACGAAACGAACACCGAGCTTCGCGTCCAGTTTCGCCGCGGTGGCCGCCACGCTGATGGATTGAATATAGGCACTCCCGACAAGATGTCCTTTGCGGGTACCGACATGGAGCCGATCAACGCGGTCGAATCCGGCGGGGAGTTCATGACGCAGCTCGTTGTTTCGGGCTTTCGCAAGCTCTTCCCGACAACGCCCGACGATGGTATGCTCACGCTCACCAAGAGCGGGACGACCTATTATCACAAGATCGAGGTTCCCAACATCCGCTTTGCAAAATTCCCTGCCGAGTTCGAACGCAAAAAACAGATCCGTCTGCCCATAACGAACGCCGCCAAGGTCGGCAGCGGCATCTGGACGCTCAAGCTCAAAAACGCGATCTGGGGACAGATAGGCTTCATCTGGCTGCCCGGCACCGCCACGACCAAAGACTACATCGTCGGCCGCACACCCGCCGACCGGGTCTATTTCGATCTAACATCGCCCGTTCCCGCGATAGTCCTCGACCTCCCCGAATTCGCCACCGCCAAACCCACGTCATTCTACTCCGCCGAGCTCTCCGCCGTCTTTCCCTGCAATTCCACCGACGAACCCGCTGTCCCCGAAAAACTCACTGGCATCGAATGCACCTATCAGATCCCGTCCTCCGACATCATCTTCCCCGGACAAACCCAGCCCAAAGGTTCGGGAACTCCTGCTGTAATTCCAACGATCCCTCCGATGGTCGAGCCGAGTCCTAAATCAAAGCGGTAGTCTTTATTGCGTGGATCCGTGAATCTCGGGGTCAGAATCTCGGGGACAGGCATGCTATTGCGTCGATTCTCGTATATCTATCTCAACATTGATTAGATCAATTCTCGCTGATCAGAAGGAATATGATTTAAGGATCTGCTGAAACGCGTGAATCTGCCGGAGTAGAGAGAAGTACTAGTCAGATGACTGGTCATATAGTACACTGAATTTGTTATGAAAAATAAAATAGTTACGATCAGTGCAACGGAGTTTAAGGCCAAGTGTTTAAAGATCTTCGATGAACTTGGAGCCGAGGGGATCATCGTTGAGAAACGCGGCAAGCCGGTAGCCAAGGTTATACCTTTCGTGACAGAGGATAATTCGGGCCTGATAGACTCGATGAAAGGAGCGATAAAGATATCGGGCGACATCTTTTCGACAGGGGTCAAATGGAATGCTGAATCTTGACACGCATATCCTGGTCGCGGCTCTGGGAGGGGACTTGACAGAGCGAGAACGTGTTTTGGTGACGAACGATAGCCTTGCCGTGTCCGATATTGTGCTGTGGGAGTTAGCCAAGCTGGTTCAGCTCGGGCGACTGGAACTCGATATGGACAGCGTAGCGTTTCGCCGTTCGCTACGACATCTCTTGATAATTCCGATCACGATCCAAATAGCCCGACAAAGCACTGCTTTAGACTTTAGATCTGATCCGGCGGACGAGATAATCGCGGCCACGAGCGTCGTTGAGCGAATTCCACTTCTGACCCGAGACCGAAAGATCCTTACGTCGCGCGTCGTTCCGCCAGTGAAATAATTTCGGCGGGCTTTTCAAATTCGGATTCGGT
>JBDTZO010000035.1:0-17820 GCA_040005135.1 Acidobacteriota bacterium
GCGACGAGCATGTTGTTCTTGGGCGTGTGTTCTGTTGAGACAAACTCAAAGAGGCGTGTGGAATAGCCGTTTGCCTCGAGGAGCAGCGAGCGGATACCGTCGGTGATCATTTCGGCCATGCGTTCGGCCATTACGCCGTGACGCAAGGTGTCGCGAAACATCGAGGGCGGTTTGATCTGCGGCCGCAGCTCCTGATGGCAGCACGGGGCGGCGACGATAAGCTCAGCTTTAGACGCTATGCCCTTGAAGATGGCGTCATCGGTCGCAGTGTTGCACGCGTGTAAAGCGATCAGGATATCGACATTCCCGACGTCATGGCCCGCGATCGTGCCCTCAACGAACTTGAGGCCATCAAATCCGCATGCCTTGGCGATCTCATTGGACAGGTCAATGAGATGGTCTTTAGTGTCGACGCCCGTCACAGTGACGTCAGTGCCGCGGGTATTCTTGAAATAGTCGTACGCGGCGAAGGTCAGGTAGCCTTTGCCCGAACCCATGTCGACGATCTTCAGTTCGCGCTTTTCTTTAATGAATGATCTGTCGACCAGACTCGAAAGCACCTCGACGAACTTATTGATCTGCCTCCATTTATCCTGTTGTTTGTCACGGACACGGCCGGTGTCGTCGGTGATCCCGAGCGCTTTTAAGTAAAAGCTGCCGACATCGACCTGAGCCGTCTTCTCGCGGTCGTGATCGAGCGAAGGCAGAACTTTGAACGTGGGCTTTCCGACATTCAGACGCGACTTTCCTTTTTTGCCGACCTCGAGTTGATGATCGTGCTCGGTCGTAAACAAATGGCCGCTAAAAAAGCCATTGTCGAGTGCATCGGCGATCATCCCGATGCCCGTCTCAAAGTCAAAATTCTTTGCTATGTCCCGCGTGTCGCTTCGAAACAGGAAATACAGCCGGTTGCCTTTCTTAGTATTGACCAGCCGAACGAGCAGCTTTTGCAGGTGCGGATCGCTGCCTCTATAATTGCCGAGCGACAGTTTTACAAACGTTGAGCTTTTTAGGCTCCGGGCCAACTCTTCGATAAACTTTTCAACATTCTCACTCATCCGAATGTGAGGTTAGCATAATTAAATTTGGTTCGTTCGCCCAACAGAAAATTCCTTGAACGTTAAGCTCATCCAAAGGTTTTTACGGCGTCGACTGGCTGAGTTTCGCCGGTTGGGAAAACTGCGGATCGCGGCTGCTGTGGTTGCCGTGGCTGCGGCGGCCGCTTTCCACGTTTGGGCCGCAACGCGCTTTGTCAGTGAACAGCCGCCCGACAGTACGATGTATGTTCAGCTGGCGAAAAACCTGATCGAGCACGGCAGCTTTTCCATCGACACCGCTGAGCCATATGCCCCGACTTTGATCCGCTTACCGGGATATCCGCTGTTTTTGGCAGCCGTATATTCGACCTTTGGGATTGATAACGAGTCCGCGGTGCGCGTATCGCAGGGCCTCATTTACACGCTGACGTGCCTGCTGGCGGGTATTCTCGCTGCGGCATGGACCAATGGTCAGCGCAGACGCAGACGTGCGGCCATGTTTACATTTCTGCTCGCGGCGGTGTGTCCATTCACTCTCGTTTACACCGCGGCCCTTTTGACCGAGACGCTCACGACGACATTCCTGATCGGAACTCTGCTGGCGGCGACCTTCGCTCTAAGATCGCGCAAAAGTACGCGGTCGCTTTGGTGGTGGGCCACTGCGGGCCTGCTCGCGGGGCTGAACGTCATGCTTCGTCCCGACGCCGGCCTCTTTGCTTTCGGGATCGGCCTGACGATCGTCGTGTCTACGCTCTTCGGTCCCGGACGGCTGAAAATACGCTTGGGCGATCGGATCGTAAAGGGTCTGGTATTTTCGATCGCGTTCCTAATGCCGCTGGTCCCATGGACGATCAGGAATGAGCAGGTCTTCGGTGTTTTTCAGCCTCTGGCTCCGGCTCACGCCGAAATGCCCGGCGAGTTTGTTTCACACGGATATTTCCTATGGCTGAGGACCTGGATCGACGATCCGAAATACATTAGTCCAATGCTGTGGGACCTCGAGCTCAAACCTATCGATATCAAGTCGGTGCCGCCGTACGCGTTCGCGTCGGACGATGAACGAGCGCGAGTACAGCAGCTTCTGGACAGTTATAACAACTCCGACCCCGATCATCCGGCGGCAAAGCCGACACCGCAGGCCGAGCCCGACGATAGTGCCGACGATGACTCGGAAAGCCAGGACGATCAGGCGGCCAACAACCAGGACGCGGGCGACGACGACCACTCAACGGACGAAGAATGGGATCTCAAGATATCGCCTGAGGTCGACGCCGGCTTTCAGCAATTGGCGTCCGAACGGATCGAGCGCGAGCCATTTCGTTTCTACGTATGGCTGCCGGCGAAACGAGCCTATGCGATGTGGTTCGATACTCACTCGGACTTTTATCCATTTGCCGGTGAATTGTTTCCGTTAAAGGATCTCGATGAAAATACGGGACAAGAAATATGGCTCCCGCTGTTTGCCGCACTCAATGTGATATTTTCGGTGCTCGCATTCGGCGGGATAATTACACTTTGCTTTTCTGCCGCGTATCGGTCGAGGATGTGGCTGCTGTTGGTCCTATTGACGTGCATACCGCGAATCGCCTTTTTCGGAACGCTCGAAAATCCGGAACCACGTTATCTGGTCGAACTATTCATTCTCGCGGCCATCCTCGCCGGCATCTTCATCGCACATTTGCGATTCATTCGAGAGTCGCGCGGCATAGGTCTCGCGATCTCATTCGGTGAGGAAAAAGCGGAGATCGAGACTCAGGATCGTTGATTCCGTCGTCCTATCTATGCAATACTGTAATATATACAAGACGCCATCCGGCGGATCTTGTCAGGCCAAACGGGCCGACCTGTCTTTGTTCAAAAGCAGCAGCCAAACCGAAGATGAGAGCATCGGCGCGCAGATATTGTTTCAAATGTTATTTCCATTGTTCAGAGGATTTGTGATGAATGGCTTAATGTGCAACCTTAAACTTATCCCATTTAGCTATCTCCGAAACGCTAATGGGATGAGATCATGCCTAACATCAATATACAGTCTAGTTAAGCTGTCCCACTTAAAGTGGGATCTGGCACAGATCTCAGGTGTTGGATTAACTTCGCGGATATGAATTCAAGGCCCTTGGTGGAAGAAATGACGGGCGAGACAGATCACAAAATCGGCTCCGATGCGTTGCTCCAGTGGCTCTGCGGAACACTTTTATTTTTCAGCACCGCGGCGATAGTCTGGTGGCAAAATTCGCGGCTGACCGTGCTGTACGATCTCAGCGGCGTACTCGAACCGGCGACGCGGATCGCTCAGGGAGACATGCCCTATGTGGATTTTCCATTCCCATACGCACCTTTGACTTTTGTAACCCAGGCAGCGGTGATCCGAATTTTCGGAGCCGTATATTGGCACCACATTGCTTACTGCTGCATCGTTGCCGGACTCGGGACCGTGCTCACCTGGCGGATCCTGGCTAGCCTGTTCGCGGACAGGTTCTCTTGGCCGAGATTGACGGCATTCATACTATCGGTCCCGCTGATCGTTCTCGGTATCTATTGCGTTTTTCCGCATCCGTTCTACGATCCCGATGCAATGTTTATTGTCTTGCTTTGCGTTTATCTTTTGCTAAGGCTGGAGCGAAAGGGTTTTCCACCGACCGCGACGTTGCTCGTTGGAGCTTTACTCGTGCTGCCGTTGTTTTTTAAGCAGAACATCGGCCTCGCGTTCCTCTGCGGAACAGGACTCGCGTTTTTAGCAATGATCATCGCGGGGCTTCGCCGCAAGACCAGAGTGCGGCCCTATGTATTACTACTTTTAGGCACCGTTAGTGGACTTGCTTTAGCGGCGGCGATAGTTCAGTTTACGGTTGGCCTTGAGACATATCGATATTGGACGCTGACGTTCGCCGCAATGCGGCGCACTCCGTCGATCGCTGACATGCTTTCGGTCTACTACGACCCGTCGGTATTACTGTGGGCCGCGGTCTTTTTCGCCGGAGCATTTCTAATGCGGCAAAACGCAGGGATCCGGCGATGGCCCGCGGTCATTTCCACGATATTGATCTCGATACCGTTCATCTGGCCGGTCGTTTACCTGCTGATAGACGCTGACCCGTCGGAAAGGGCGGAACGGCTTGTCGGCGTTTGGCCGCTGGTGCTGATAGCATCATTCGCACTCGCTTATATTTTTGTCCGCCGGCAACGTGGGATCGCGGCGGCACTGCCGTTCATTCTGGTCGCAACCACGCATGGCGTCTTTATGTCCCAGCAATTGTGGGGCTCGACATACGGCATTTGGCCTATCTTGATAATATTGCTCGGTCTGATTTTGACGATGCTTGTCGACCGCGACCGGCGGCCCTCGGCGCCCGAACTGCAAATATTTGCCGCAGTAGCAGCGATCGCGATCACTATCGCGGGCGGCTTTTATATCTATTCGAACGAGCGTCTCGACTACGTGAATTTCGACGACGGTGAAATGCAGCATTCCACACTGCCTCAGCTAAAGGGCATGTCGATGAGAGGCGATTGGCTCCCGGATTTTGACGAGCTCGTCCGCTACACTGATGAGAAGATACCGCGCGGCGACGGCGTACTATATCTTCCGGGCGAAGACCTCTTCTTTTACACGACGGGCCGCCATCCGCATTTTCCGGTGATGCTGTTCGACGTTACAAATAATCCCTACACGCCGGATGAGATTCGCGAACGCGTGCTTGCGAGTGATATCGAGTGGGTGATCGTCAAGAACGATACCGAGATCGAGGCGGATAGTATGATAGACAGTAAATCGGAGATTTTTGATAAACTGAAACCCGACTTTCGCAGCGTCGACAGCCTGAACAACTACGAGATCTATAAACGCCGTCATGCCGGCGATCCGCCGGACGACGCGGACGACGACAGCTCATCGGATGACGATGGCTCGGTCGACGACAACGATAATTAGCGGATCGGAATTCGCGATACTAAAATTATGCCTGTAAGAACACTATTTCATCTCGCATTCCCAGTAAACGATCTTGCCGCCGCCCGTGGGTTTTATGGAGACGTTCTGGGCTGTACCGAAGGCCGCAGTTCGGACCGATGGGTGGATTTCGATCTGTTCGGCCACCAGATCGTTGCACATTTGGTGGAAGACTCTGCCGGGACCAGAGCGGCTAATCAAGTCGATGCCGACAATGTTCCGATCCCGCACTTCGGGATGATCATGCAAATGGAGGAATGGCAGGCATTCGCGGACAAGCTCGTCAATAAAGGTGTTAAATTCCTGATCGAGCCGCGAATACGATTTGCCGGTGAGGTCGGCGAACAGGCGACGATGTTCTTTGTCGACCCAAGCGGGAATGCGTTGGAATTCAAGGGTTTTACTGACTTTTCGTCAGTGTTCGCGAATTAATTGACGAACCAGAGATCAGCTTCTACGAATTCTCAACTCGGCCGTCGATCATTCGCCGAATTCCCAGGGGATTTGCCTCTTTCAGTTCGTCAGGCAGGGACGCCTCTGGGAAATTCTGATAGCAGACCAAACGCGAAAAGCGTTCGATCGCCCGCGTTCCAACTGCTGTCGAGCGTCCGTCAGATGTCGCAGGATACGGCCCGCCGTGGACCATTGACGGACAAACTTCGACACCTGTCGAAAATCCGTTGAAAATGAGCCTTCCGACTTTAGTTTCCAACACGGAAATGAGGTCGGAATACGCGGCAAGATCCGCTTCGGTACCATGGATAGAAGCCGTCAACTGACCCTCAAGAGCTCGCGCAGCAGCGAGAATCTCTTCGTGGTCATTAGATCGAATGAGCAGAGTTGCGGGGCCGAAGATCTCGTCATTAAGATCGTCGGTGCTGAGAAATTGTTCAGTGGATGTTTCAAATACCGCGGGCCGAACGCTGAATCCATTGAGTTCGGTGTTATCCGCTTCGATAAAAGTATTGACCTTTTGACGCCGTCTACCACTCGTTTGAAGGTAGCTTTTCTGAATGCCAGCGGTCAGAAGCGGGAAAGTGTGCGTTTCGGCGATCAGCGACCTGAATTGGCGGACAAAGTCCTCGGTTTGCTCGCCGGATTCGATAAACACGAGGCCAGGTTTGGTGCAGAATTGGCCAGCGTCATTCGTGACAGAGCGGTGTAGGGCTCTCGCAATGTCTTCGCCGCGTTCATCGATCGCATTGTTGAGAATGAAAGTCGGGTTGACCGAGCTCATCTCGGCATACACCGGGATCGGCTCGGGGCGGGCTGAAGCGATATCCATAAGTGCTCGACCGCCACGTCGAGATCCGGTGAAGCCGACCCCTTTGATCTCGGGATGGCCGACGAGTGTTTGGCCGATCTCGTAGCCAGCGGAAAACAGGAGGCTGAACACGCCCTCGGGCATTTCGCACTCCCGCACTGCGGCGGCGACGGCGTTTCCGGTGAGCTCGGCCGTGCCGGGATGGGCAGAATGAGCGTTAACGATAACAGGGCACCCGGCGGCCAGTGCCGAAGCGGTATCGCCGCCAGCAACGGAATAAGCAAGCGGGAAGTTGCTCGCGCAAAACACCGCGACCGGGCCGATCGGCCGGAACATCGAACGGATGTCGGGTTTTGGGAAAAGTTGACGGTCAGGGATGGCATGATCTATGCGGGCGTCGACCCATGAACCTTCGAGCAGCAGTCTGGCGAAGGAACGAAGCTGACCGCACGTCCGTGCACGTTCGCCGGTAAGGCGGGCAGCGGACAGCCCGGTCTCAAGCGACGCCCGTTCGATGAGTCGATCACCCAGTTTCTCAATGTTCCCCGCAATAAGATCCAATAGGCGTGCACGCGATGCTCCGGATGTGTTGGCGAACGGGATGCGTGCGGCACTCGCGAGGTCGGCAGCGGTCTCTAAGTTGACATTCGACGCGGAGTAAAAATGCGGTTCGACCGCCTCGCCCGTTCGCGGGTTGAACGCACGAAAGCCGTTGTCCGACTCCGCACCACGTGTCGATCCGATGATCGACGTACCTCGAAGTTCGATCTCCATAATCTAGTGATGATTATCGAATATTTTCTCGCCCCGCACACGAAAAAACGCAGCGTTCGCTCAACGGATCGAATTATCGACCTCGCGTGTGATACTTTTTTCATATGACAACCGCGTTAGTACATCATCCTGTGTTTCGAAAACACAACACCGGACCCGGACATCCGGAAACGGCTATGCGATACGACGTGGTGATGGACGCATTGCGAAGCGACAGCGATCTCTGGGGCGAACTCAAGGAGGTGAGGCCGGAAAAAGCGTCGAAAGGATTGATCCTCGCGGCACACTCGCCTCAGCACTTCAAACGCGTGGAAGGGGCGATGGATCATGGCCTCGATCGACTCGACGCGGACACTACGATATCAATGCAGTCGTTCGACGCGGCCCTTTACGCTGCCGGCGGAGTTTGCGCCGCGATCGACGCGGTAATGCAGGGCGAAGCAAAGAATGCATTCGCCGCCGTTCGCCCACCAGGGCATCATGCGACCGGCGAACATGCGATGGGATTCTGCATATTTAACAATGTGGCCGTCGCCGCCCGATACGCCCAAAATAATTACAAAGACGTCGAACGCGTGGCCATTCTCGACTGGGACGTACATCATGGGAACGGCACACAAGGGATATTCTATGACGACCCGACGGTCTATTTTTTCTCCATGCATCAATATCCTTGGTATCCAGGCTCCGGCACAAGGGGCGAGACCGGATTTGGCCGCGGTCTGGGCAAGACAATGAATATTCCGGTCAAGGCGAACACGCCGGCAATCGAGCAAACGCGGATGTTCGAGGCTGCCTTGAGCGATATTTCCTCAAAATTTCAACCGGATCTCGTGCTCATCTCAGCAGGGTTTGACGCTCATCTGGGTGACCCGCTTGGACAGCTGCTTTTAGAAGATCGCGACTTTGACTCGATGACGCGCAGCGTTATGGACTGGGCCGGAGATATCTGCGAGGGCCGCGTCGTTTCGTGTCTCGAGGGCGGCTACAATCTCGACACACTCGGCGAGACGGTTAAGAACCACGTTTCGGCTCTAAACAGCTAGGATGTCATGTGGTAAACTTACCGCAATTCCGTACATCCCGATTGTCCCAGGACCGACGAGGTAACGTTATGCCCGATACCGAGATCCCATGTGTTCAGTGCAGAGAGGTCTTTGTTTTTAGCGAGAAAGACCAGGAAACCTTTTATCAGCGAAACATGATGCCGCCTCAACGGTGTCCCAAGTGCCGCTCCAAAAAAGCCGCATCCCGCGAGGACGCTCCATCGAGGTTCGATATCGTTTGTGATCACTGCGGGCGCCACGACACGGTTCCGTTCCAGCCAAAAGTGGGCAGATCCGTACTTTGCCGCGACTGTCACGAAGCCAGCCGGTCACGCGCCAGGAACGCTTAAATAATGAACTTTGAGACTGTCACATATGAATGCATCGGGGGCGTCGCGACGATCGCGATGAATCGCCCCGAAGCGCTAAACGCGCTTTCGTTGCAACTCACGATCGATCTGGGTTCAGCGATTGATCGCGCGATCAAAGGTGAGGCCAGAGCTGTGGTGCTTACGGGCAATGGCCGAGCGTTTTGTTCCGGCGGCGATCTGCGTGAAATGCAATCGATGTGGAAGAAAGAAGGCCGTATCGAGGCCTTCCTTGAGGATCCACTGGCGGAACTTCACCGCGTTATTACTCTGATCCGCGAAACGCCCATCCCGTTTATAGCAGCGGTGAATGGAGTTTGTGCTGGAGCCGGAACCAACTTCGCACTCGCATGTGACCTGATCGTTGCCGCGGACAACGCAACATTTAACGAGGCATTTGTTCGTATAGGCCTGTCGCCTGATTGTGGCGGAACATTCTTTTTGCCACGTGCGATCGGCGACAAACTTGCCGCGGAGCTTTTTATGACGGGCGAGACCGTCACCGCCGAACGGGCTCTCCAGATCGGAATGATCAATCGCGTGGTTCCCGTCGATGATCTCGCGATCGAGGCTGCTAAATTCGCTGAAAAACTCGCGGCCGCCCCGACTGGCTCGGTTGGCCGGATCAAGCGAATGCTCAACGCGTCGTTTTCAAACGACCTTAATGCTCAATTGGCCCTCGAACACGATTGTCAGATCCAGTCCGGCAGATCGGATGATTTCAAAGAGGGCGTGGCTGCATTCTTCGAAAAACGACGGCCTAATTTCACCGGGAAATAAATTCGATATGGTATGCGGCAACGCTCGCGAAGCTCTGACAAAAGAGCCGCGAGCGTTTATTCTATTTGGATGCAATCGCTGACGTACGGTCAACTGATACGCGGAAATCGAAATTTTCGCAATTTGTTGGCCGGTCAATTTATATCCGAGCTAGGCAACTGGTTCAATTTTATTGCCGGGTTGGGTATTGTGCGTTTTGTGTCCGATGCGTCACCGATGGCCGCGGGACTTTTCTTTGTCGCCCGTGTTGTTCCATTCGCACTAATCTCGCCGATCGCGGGAACGTTCGTCGACAGATTTTCGCGACGCACTGTAATGATCGCAACTGACCTTGCACGGGTTTTGGTCGCGTTAATGTTCCTGCTCGTGAGCGCTCCTGAGAACCTCTGGATCGCGTATCTCGCCACGGGAATGCTCTCATCGCTAGGAGCGTTCTTCGAAGGTGCCAAGAACGCCGCTGCGCCGAATCTGACAGGTCAGGAAGGATTGCTCGCTGGTACGGCATTATTGTTTTCAACTCGATTTTTGCTCATGGCCGTGGGCTCCGCTCTGGGCGGGGCGGCCGCAGCGATCTTTGGATACAAGATCGCTTTCCTGATCAACGCTGTGTCGTTTGCCGTATCGGCGTACAGCGTTTGGCTTATACCCGAGGAAGCGACGCGCGATGAGGCGACGGGCGAACGTATGCGGTCGAAGGCAAATCGCGAACCATTCATCACCGAACTACGCGAAGGCGTGCGGTACGCACTCGGGAACCGTTTTGCTCTCACGATCCTGTCGATGAATATTATCTGGGCGGTTGGCGGAGGGTCGATAAACATCATTTTCGAGCGGCTGGGCGGCGTCCATTTCGCGGCACTCGAAGGTTGGAATCCGGACGCAGCGGTTGGCATCCTGTGGTTTGCCATGGGTCTGGGGCTTGGCGGCGGAATGCTCATCGCTCATCGGACGTCCGCGTATCTCGATCGGCGAAAGCGGCATCGTTCGTTTATCGGCTGGGCGTTGATAATCCATGGACTGTTGTTTTCGATCGGCGGCCTGATGCCCAATCTCTGGATGCTGGCGGCCGTCGTCTTTGTTTCGAGGCTGATAGTCGGGGTCGAATATGCGGTCCAGGAAACAATGTTCCAGCGAAGCCTGCCGGATAACATTCGCGGCCGTATTTCGACCCTCGATCGCGGTGCCGAGCTTACCGTTTTTGGGCTTTCCAGCTACGTCGGCAGCGGGCTGATGTATTACATGTCGCCACAAACGCTAACGATCATCTCGGGTATAATTTCGTCCGTGTCCGGCGTGGTCTGGTTTACGCGGATAAAGAAAGAGTGAAATTCGCGTTCTGTCATGATAACTCAGGCCGTGATGATCACAGCTTTGGCGCCGGTGAGTTCCGAGAAATCTTTGGTGTAAACGGTATCGACGCGGCGGACCTTGCCGATCGTCTCGACGAGATCAGCGGTCGAGATAAAACCGGTCTCAACATGGGCGACGGCCCAGTGTTGAATATTCGAAGCTTTTCGCAATATCTCGTCGACGAGCCTAAGGTATTGCGATTTCGTCTCCGTCGCAGCCCCGAGGCGTCCGGCCATCGACGAATCAAGGTCTTCCCAAAAGTCGTTTCCGCCTCTCAGCCATTCTTCACGCCACGCGTTCCGGCCTAAAAACGTTCGCGAATTCTGGCCATGTGCTGCCGGCAAACGAAGAAACATCAGATCCGGACGTGTCTCGTCGGTGAGTCCGTCAAGCACAAAATCGTCAGGGCGTTTATTCTGACAAATATTCTTCGCTCCGTTGTTGAAAGGTTCGGGCTGTATCGTCCATAACCGTCTGAACACGGTCGACAATGGCTGACGAAGCTCGCGCGTGTCGTCCGTGAATGACATCACATACTGGCCTGCGGCCATAGCGATAGTCGACGCTATTGCCCTCGCCGTAGGTGACTCAAGAACGTCGATGCGGCGACGCACGTTGTCGAACCACCAGGCGTCGGTCTCAGAGAACCACTGCGTCAAACTCGGGTTGGCGAGGCGATAACCTGGAACGTACGCGTCCTCGAGTACAGTGTTGACATCGTCATGACCGAGCTTTTCGCTGTTGTTTGCGATCTGAGCGATCGTTTGGATCCACGACGACTGCATGGCATCGTTGGCCGTCACGCGAACGTTCCAGCGTTTAAGGTACGCACCGAGAGCTGGATCAGGGCTGAAAGGGATCGAAACAGTTTGAAATTTCATCCGCCGCAGAATATTCAGCTCGAATGAAAGCCACGATTTCGGTGAAACTTTGTGCTCAGCATGCATAATGGGATCCCCGGTTCAGACGCCGCGTCGCATCGAGAGAAACGCTTTTACGACCGCAGGATCAAATTCGATCCCAGCCCACTCGACAAGATACTCTAGAGCTTCGTCCTCATTTTGAGCTGCACGGAACGGGCGGTTTGAGATCAGCGACGCATAGGTGTCGGCAACACGAAGTATGCGAGCCGCAAGCGGTATCTGATCACCCTCCAGGCCGTCCGGATAGCCTCCGCCGTTCCACCATTCGTGGTGCCAGCGGACGATAAGCTGGACGGCACGCGGTAGGCCGAGTTTCGCCGTGGTTTGTTCACCGATCACGGGATGACGCTGTAGATCGATGCGTTCCTCCTGACTCAGGACGCGTGATGCGGAAATATATTCCCGGGCCATGTCCATCTCGCCAATATCGTGGATCAGAGCGGTCTGTTGCAGCAGGAAACGGTCGTGCGGAGCAATATTGAATCTCGAGGCGATGGAATCCGCGAGCGTCGCCAGACGACGGGCCTGCGATTCGCCGTACCCTTCGAAAACGTCCATCTGCGACGAGAGCCGGAGCAATGATTCGTCAAATGTTGGCCCTTCGGCGGTCGCGGAAAACATTTAATTAGTTTCAGCCTTTAGCGGTAAATATTCAAGTGCGAAAGCCGCGAACTGTGAATAGCTTCGGAGGGCGACGGCCGCGGCTAATTCTTCAGCGACGCCAGCAATGCTTGAGCCTCTCGATTACTTGGAAATATTGTCAAAAGCCGGTTCAGTTCGCCCTCGGCTCGCTTATTCAGTTTCATTTGGATGAAAAATTCCGCCAGTAAAATGCGATAGGTCGGGTTCTGCGGATCGAGGCGAAGTGCAGTCTGCAACTCGCTTTCAGCCTTATGCCGCTTGGTGTCGTCGACAGACATTGCTTTGCCAAAGTAAGCGTGAAAGCGGGCATTATTCGGATCAAGATGTACCGCTCGGGCAAAAAACGGTACCGCGTCGTCAAATTCCTCTTCCATTAGGAGACTAAATCCACGCTCAAAATTATCGATCGCCTGCTTCATTTGTCGACTGAGTTGGTCGGGCGTCTCCTCGGCGGGGCTTTTCTTTTTCTCGTCGAGGGCTTTTCGAACCTTAAAATTGTAGGTTTCCCTCGTCACATCGTTCTTGAGTGTTTCATGAGCTTTAGCTAATTCTGTGAACGCGTCCTGCACTCGACGGAGCAGCTCCGGTGCCTCTTGATGATAGTGATCGGGATGGAATGACTTTGCCAGGGTGAAATACGCGGATTTGATAACCGGCCGCTCCGCGTCGAATTCGACTCCGAGAAGGTCATAATAGGTCTCAGCCGATTCCGCCCGTTTCAAATAGTCCTCCAGCGTCATCGAGATCTTTGGCGTTTCGGCGATAATTGCCGGAGCAACTTTTTCCGGCGTTGGCGAGGGAACAGGTACAGCGGGCGTGACGCCAGGCTTGAATTGAGCCTCTTGTTTTAGCTCGAGTTTCGCTCCACGCATGGCCGCGATGGATCTTTTCGGAAATGCCGGTTTCCACTCGAGTCTTTCGAGCAGTCCGGCGAGCCAGAGCGAGTATAGACTGTGGATCGTGACCGCTTCGGGCAGTCTCGACGCTCCGGTCACTTCCTTTGCCGACCACGGTTCGCTGGTGAATATGGCGAGAACCTCGATCTCCTCCGGTCTCAAGATCAGACTAAGGTTCGGTTGAGACGAGCGAACAAAGGCTTCGCTGGTGCTTCGAAAGCGTCCGAGTACGGCATCGACCGGAAGACAGCGGGCATATTCGATTAGCAGTTTCTCGGACTCGATCTCAAATGACAGTCCGTCACGTATGCGGGCGAGCGAACTGAATGTCCAGTCGCCCTGCGGCCAGGTAAGGGCGTCCACCAGTATTCCGTTTATCTGGTCGGCGAACAGCTTATTTCGCTCGTCGCTATCGATCAAATTCTTGTTTACCAAGCCATCGGCGAATTCGACGTCATTGGCGATATTTTCGATCCCCGCGAGGTCCTCTTTCGAGAATCGCTTGTGTTCGAGCACTCTCTCAACCAACCGCGACGCACGAGAGTTTGAAACGGCAAAGGCGATCTTGCCCCTTTTGAAATAGACAACACACTTCTGCTCACCATGCGAAAGCCTTAGGCTGCCATCGAGCGTGGCATGCGAGATCTCGGCGACCAGTTCGGCAAAGGGATGCTCGTAGAAGTTGCCTTCGACGGATAGTTGATTTTGCGGAGTCATCAGGAATCGAGAGAAAGAAACTGTCGCCCGGCCAGCGGGTAAACAAAGTATAACAAATCTGCTGTGTAAAAGTTAAGCATCTTTTCAGCTCCCGCTGCTCCGGTTTGACACTCGATTAACAAATTGCGAGAGTTGCATCAGTAGTAGATCGGAGCACCGAAGCGGCGTGTAAAATATGGACGATCCTCTTCAAATTCGCGAATGCACGACGCTTGACGAACTGGCCGAGTGTGTCCGGCTCCAACGCGAGGTCTTTGCACTTCCGGAGGTCGAGCTTTCGCCGGTCCGGCATTTCGTGGTAACCCGAAATGCGGGCGGTTTTACGCTGGGAGCATATGACGGCGAACGCTTGGCCGGTTACGTCCTTAGCGTTCCCGCGTATGCTCGCGGCGAGCGTGCATTTTACTCTCATATGACCGGCGTTCGACAGGAGTATCAGAGCCATGGCGTCGGAGCTAAGCTAAAATGGGCTCAGCGGAGCCGAGCTTTGGCCGAAGGCGTCAAATTCATCAAATGGACCTTCGAACCGGTCAAGGCACGAAATGCACACTTCAATCTTGAAAAGCTCGGTTCGACGGTTTCGGAATACCAACGCAATTTTTACGGCACCGATTATGCCGTGTCGCCTGAAAGCGGCAAACAGATCGGGCTGCAAAGCGACAGATTGTTTGCCGAATGGCATCTCGATAGCGAAAAGGTCCGGGCACTCGCCGCAGGCGAAAGCTATCGCGAGGAGCGGCCGCCCGCAGCAGAAATAGAGATCGTCAACGACTGGTCGACATTGGTCGATGCTGATCCTGCGGCCGGACTGGAACTGCAGATGCGCGTTCGCGGCGAATTTGAATCGGCATTTGCCATCGGCCTCGTCGGCCGCTCTTTTCATCGTGACAACGATCATCCGAAATATCTGCTCTACAGGTCATAGAAATGTCAATTTTTGAGATCGATCCCGACATTCGTCGGGCCAGGACGCTGCACGCGGACTTTTATACGGATCCCGCGTTTTTCGAACTCTCAAAAGAGCAGATCTTTGCTCGTACCTGGCAGTTTCTGGGAAAAGAGGACGAGGTCAAAACGCTGTGGCCCGTCACGATACTGCCCGAATTCCTGGACGAGCCAGTGCTGATCGTAAAGACTTCCGAGTGGCTGACATGCTTTTCGAACGTCTGCACCCACCGCGGCAAGATACTCGTCGATTCTCCGGCGCATGCGTCGCTTATTCGCTGCGCCTATCACGGCCGACGGTTCTTACTCGACGGTAAGTGCATCTCCATGCCCGAGTTCGAGGACGTCGAGGGTTTTCCGTGTGAGAGCGACGATCTGGCGAAACTGCCTTTCGGCGAAAAGGGTGGATTCCTTTTTGCTTCCGTGCGGCCTGTCGACGAGCTCGGCGTGTTCATTGACGATGTGGTGAACGCACTCGGCGAGGTGGCGACCGGCGGGCTGAAACTAACAGCAACCCGCGAATACGAGGTCGACGCCCACTGGGCCCTGTACTGCGAAAATTATCTCGAGGGCTTTCACATTCCATATGTTCACCACGGACTGAATGAGGTCGTCGATTATGGGTCCTACACAACCGAGACCTATCGCTATTCGAGCTTGCAAACCGGCTATGACACGAACGGCACTGTCGCGGCACGATACATATTCGTTTTCCCGAATATGATGTTCAACTTATACCCGTGGGGCTTATCGATCAACATTGTGCGGCCCATCACGCCGTCGCACACGAAGGTCGAATTCCTGACGTATGTACGGGACGAATCGCTAGTCGACGAGGGCGCCGGAGCCGATCTGCACACCGTTGAACTCGAGGACGAGGCCGTCGTCGAAAGTGTCCAGCGCGGCATACGGTCGCGGTTCTATTCGCAAGGTCGATATTCACCCTCGCGGGAGCAGGGAACCCATCATTTTCATCGCCTGATCGCCGAATTCATGAAATAGCCCGTGATCGCGGACCACCGCACGATCCGGATGCCGTTCCACTTGCGTGAGGTAAATGGAACGGGTTAACTGTTATAACAATTAGGTTTAGATGCGAAATCGTTCCATTAGTGTTTTGTAACACTTAAATGGAACGGCTGTGTACTTGTCACCCAAATGGGCGAACCTGCAACGAGCATTGATCTCCTCACTTAAATTATCAAAGACCGCTCCGCCAAAAACGAGCATCCAGCAGCGTGCCTTATTATGTTATCAAGGTTCTATGTAAAAGACAATGTTGCAAAGACGATACAGCACTTTTGTCTTTATCGATGAGTTCCTTCGGGATTTGATCGGCGTAAAACGTTTTCGGCCTGTATTTTCGGGCTTCGCACTCACGCGGACAGGAGCGTCCGCTCTCCGTCGCTGTTAGTCATCGGCGTATCGAGACTTGTGTCGAGGGCCTCAGGTCAATCACCTTGCGATTCTCATCGCCTCAACTCCTGATCTATGAAATAATCTTTGTAAATGAGCCGCTCAAAAGACTTCAGATCCCAACTGGAAACGCTGCGTGCCGAGATCGAGCGGCACAACGAACTTTACTACCAGAAAGCCGAGCCTGAGGTGTCGGATCTCGAATTCGATCAGATGTTAGAACGTCTCAGATCTCTCGAGGCGGAGCATCCCGATCTGATCACACCCGACAGCCCCACGCAGCGTGTTGGCGGCAAGGCCGACAGTTTGCGGCCGTTTACACACTCAGTGCCGCTGATGTCGCTCGATAACTCATACGACCTCAATGAGTTAAAGGCCTTTACCGAACGATGTGAGCGGATGGCGGAGGGGCGCAAGCTCGATTATGTGGCGGAGCTCAAGATCGACGGTCTCAGCGTTTCGCTTCACTACGAAAATGGCATTTTGGCGGCCGGCGCAACGCGCGGCGATGGGCGGACGGGCGACGAGATCACGCAGAATGTGAAAACGATCCGCACGATCCCGCTAAGGTTGGCTAAGGACGCTCCGCCGCACGCCGAGGTGCGCGGCGAGGTATTTTTGTCCAGATCGCGGTTTGCCAAGATCAACGCCGAGCTCGAAATGCAGGGTGAAAAAACCTTCGCCAATCCGCGTAACTGCGCCTCCGGCACGCTGCGAATGCTGGATTCCGCTGTTACTGCGTCGCGGCGGCTGGACATGTTTCCGTATGATGCGTACACGGGAAACCAGAAGATGTTCGCGACGCACGAAGAAGTCTTTGGATGGTGCGAGCGAAACGGCTTTAACGTTAATCCACACCGAAAACTGTGCTCGGATTTTGAAGAACTCTCTGAATTCGTCGCTCAGATCGAAGCGATCCGTGATGACCTCGATTACGAGATCGACGGCGTCGTCGTGAAGGTAAATTCGACAGCGCTTCAGGACGAATTCGGTTCGACGACCAAGGCGCCGCGATGGGCGATCGCTTACAAATATCCCGCGCGTCAGGCAACGACGCGGCTGCTCGCTATCGGAATTCAGGTTGGACGCACAGGCGCTCTGACGCCGGTCGCGCATCTTGAGCCGACACTTCTGGCCGGATCGACGATCTCTCGGGCTTCGCTGCATAATGAGGACGAGATCAAGCGCCTCGACCTGAAGATCGGCGACCACGTGATGATCGAAAAGAGCGGCGAAGTCATCCCGCAGGTGCTGTCAGTCGTCACGTCCAAACGCGACGGAAGCGAGACGGAATTCGAATTTCCGACGGAATGTCCGGTGTGTCACAGCCCGGCAGTTCGGCCCGATGGCGAAGCCGTTCGACGTTGTACCAACCCGGAATGTCCTGCGAAACTCAAGGCCCGCATCTTATATTTCGCTTCGCGCAAAGCGATGGACATCGAGGGCCTCGGCGAGGTCATGGTCGAGACTCTGGTCGACAAGAAAATGGTCCGGGACGTAGCCGACCTCTATATTCTGACCGTAGTTCAGCTGGCCGCTCTCGACCGCGTCGCTGAAAAATCGGGCTCGAGCCTCGTAGCTCAGATCGAGTCGAGCAAGACGCGCGGCCTCCAGCGTCTTCTGCTTGCAATTGACATCAGGCACGTCGGCGAACGCACTTCGCGGATCTTAGCTAATCATTTTCGTTCGATCGACCGTCTCGCCGATGCAAGC
>JBDTZO010000223.1:0-17702 GCA_040005135.1 Acidobacteriota bacterium
GGACGTCCTGGGTGATCTTCATCGAGCAGAAATGCGGGCCGCACATCGAGCAGAAATGGGCGAGCTTGGCACCTTCGGCCGGCAGGGTCTCGTCGTGAAACTCTTTTGCCTTTTCCGGATCGAGGCCCAGATTGAACTGGTCTTCCCAGCGAAACTCGAAACGAGCCTTGCTCAGCGCATTGTCGCGATACTGCGCTCCGGGATGGCCCTTGGCGAGGTCGGCGGCGTGGGCGGCCAGCTTGTATGTGATGACGCCCTCTTTGACGTCCTGTTTGTTGGGCAGGCCGAGATGCTCTTTGGGTGTGACGTAGCAGAGCATCGCGGTCCCGAACCATCCGATCATCGCGGCTCCGATGCCCGATGTAATGTGGTCGTAGCCCGGCGCAATGTCGGTCGTCAGCGGCCCAAGCGTATAGAACGGCGCTTCGCCGCAGATCTCAAGCTGCTTGTCCATATTCTCTTTGATCAGGTGCATCGGAACGTGTCCCGGCCCTTCGATCATCGTCTGGCAATCCATTTCCCAAGCTATCTTAGTTAGTTCCCCAAGCGTGTCGAGCTCGGCAAACTGAGCCTCGTCATTGGCATCCGCGATCGATCCCGGACGCAATCCGTCACCAAGCGAGAACGCAACGTCATACGCTTGCATGATCTCGCATATATCGCGGAATCGCGTGTAGAGAAAGCTCTCTTCGTGATGCGCGAGGCACCATTTGGCCATGATCGAGCCGCCGCGGCTAACGATGCCGGTAGTGCGGCGGGCGGTCATCGGAATGTACGGCAGGCGGACGCCGGCGTGGATCGTGAAGTAATCGACGCCCTGCTCGGCCTGTTCGATCAAGGTGTCGCGGTAAATTTCCCAAGTCAGATCTTCGGCCTTACCGTTAACTTTCTCAAGTGCCTGATAAATCGGCACGGTGCCGATCGGGACCGGCGAATTTCGCAGGATCCATTCACGCGTGGCATGGATATTCTTGCCTGTCGAGAGGTCCATCACGGTGTCAGCTCCCCACAGCGATGACCAGCGCATCTTTTCGACCTCTTCTTCGATCGACGACGCGATGGCCGAATTGCCGATGTTAGCGTTGATCTTGACCAGGAAATTTCGGCCGATGATCATCGGCTCGCTTTCCGGGTGATTGATGTTGTTCGGGATGATCGCGCGACCGCGGGCGACCTCGTCACGGACAAATTCGGGCGTGACGAATTCGGGAATGGATGCACCGAACGATTCGCCCTTATGTTGATGGTTCAAGGAGCTTCGGTCGCTTCGTTCGGAAGACCGGACAAGAGTGTCCGGGCTCCGGCCGAGATTCTCACGGATCGCGACGTATTCCATTTCGGGCGTGATGATGCCCTTGCGGGCGTAGTGCATCTGCGTGACGCACGAACCGGGCTTGGCCCTAAGCGGTGCGCGTTTGAGGCCGGGGAATTCTTCGAGTTGACCTTTTCGTGTGCCATTTGCCTTTGACTCGGCGTCAGCGCCGTCGTTATCAACGTGCGGGCTACTGACTCGTGCATACTCCTCGGCGCCTTTGGTAAGGTAACCGTTGTCCTGCGGCAGTATCTCGCGGCCCTCGTATTCCTCGACGTCGCCACGGCCGACGATCCAATCGCGCCGCAGGGCCGGAAGGCCTTCCCGAACATCACATTTTGCTTTCGGGTCCGTCCAGACACCGCTCGTATCATAGACGCGGACCGGCAAATTATCCTGCAAGGCCCCGTCAAAATCCTTTGACTGCGAGAGGGCGATCTCGCGGAACGGTACCCTTAGTATGATCGTCGAGGCGTCTGCCTGGGTCGAGCCATTTCTCGCGTGAGTGTTAGTAACACTGACGGTCTCGACGTAAGTCTTCCGTGAGGCAGGCAGCTTTACCTGATCACTGCTAGATCCTTCCCTCTCAATTCTTGCTTCAAAATTCTCACTCATCGTTTTTCTCCCTTCGTCGGTATTATCCGCATCAGGTTTTTAGGGGTAATGGTCCGCTTGGACCAACTCTCAGCCAGACACGGCTCCCCCGAAAACTTGCGTATTTTAATTGTAACTAATATATGTGCGGTTTGCCCACGCTTAAGTCTTTGGCAAGCACCCACGTCGTCATACATCTAAGGTTCTGGACATTAGTTGTCTTGATAGGTTCCAGGAAAACGCCGCCGATGCGAGACGTCGTGTCTTTTAGGCACTGTTCATCGACGACGAAGCGTTCGGTGCCGTCCGGCAAAAGATAGCGTCCGTTCGCGGTCGCGACGAGCATCTTTTCGATGCCGATCGATGACGCAAGTCTCGAAAAAAATATACCGCCGGGCTTGAGTACGCGCCACAATTGAGCGATCCATTGATCGAATTCTGCCAGATCGCTCGCAAAATGTAGAACAGCGTTGCAGATCACGAGATCGAACTCCTCGTCCAGAAATGGGATCGACTCGAGACTTGCGATCTTAAAATTTTCGGAGGAAAGCTGCGGAGCGAGGCCTTTTGCGATCTCACGGACCGTTACGACGGCGTTCGCGTCCTTATCGATCGCAAAAACCTCAAACCCATTTCGGATGAACCAGATGATATTTCGCCCTCCGCCACATCCGGCGTCGAGTATCTTGATCCCCGGCGGAAATCGTCCCTTTTGGATCTGATCGAATAGATAGATATCGATATCGCCAAACATTTCGCGAATGTTGTTCATAGTCTTTTACGCCCGGTATTTTGATGTGGGCTCATTATGACAGATGTTGATGCTCGAGGTAACCGCCGTGAAGAGCGGTTGACTTGGTAGGATAACGAGTATGCGTTTCGCGTCAGTTTTGATTCAAAAGTACGTTTGCGTTACAACCTTTTGTGCAGGATGGTATACTAATTAAATGTTTATCAACGATAAACATTTCACGGGGTGCTAAGTATGAAATGGTCGGTGCTAGGTGTTTTAGCTGTTTTTTTGGCGCAGGCGGGCGTAATTGCCTACACGGCCATTGATCGCGAAAGTAATGCTTTCGTGGCGGCAAATAGTGTTTCAGCGGTTCATCAAGCGTTTCTCAACTCTACGTTCCCGCTTACCGCTCCCGACCCGTCGGCGATCGCGGTTCCCCGCGTTGCTCAAGAGATCGATACTGACGACAGTGCTGTGGCGACTGTCGAAAGGCGTAAACGCGTCCAGACGGCGGATAGGCAGTTCGCGGTCGCGGCAAAGGGGCCGCGCGCCGTCCGGGCATCGAACGCACTTTTCAAGCCTCGGATAATTACCGTGGATAATTCGCCCAGGATCGAGCATCCGCGATTGGTATTGACCGGTTTTGCCTCTAATGAGATTCCAGCCGCGGCCCAAACGGTTCGACATATTGAAAAGAGAAGCATACTTTCAAAGTCCGTTTCGATCATCAAAAAGCCATACGATTGGCTCAAAGCTGTAGGTTCCAGCTTGCGGTAGCAGCCTCGCCAACCCGTCTTGCTATACACGATCGGTATCTTCAACAGCCGCAAATTACTCATGTTTTCGGAGCTAGCGATGGATCACGTTTCCGTTCGCGTGCGCTAGAGCGCCTTTTCCGTCGTTTGGTCGAAATTCTCATCTCTTCCTAATGTACGCTCGCGAACATTCGAATGGATCGCTAGCGGCTAAATTTGTTTAAAGTTCCCAATTTGAGAAGACGACAGGAGACAAGACTATGAAACAACTATTTCTGACAGCAACGCTGGCGTGTGCCTGCGCCCTTATGTTTGCGGCATGCGGCGGCGAGACGAATGTGAGCATAAATGCGAACAGCAACCGATCGGCTATGAACTCGAACAGCAACGGGTCAACCATGGGCTCGGCGGCGAATTCGATCGGCAACGCCATGAACACAGTGGCGAATACAGCTAGCAATATGGCGAACATGTCGACCGCCGCTAGTCCGAATACATTCCTCGCCGAAGCCGCGCAGGGCGGAATGGCCGAGGTCGAGCTAGGTAAACTTGCTGAGCAAAAAGGACAGAGCCCCGAAGTCAAAAAATTTGGCCAGATGATGGTGACCGACCATACGGCGGCAAACAATGAGCTTAAGGTAGTCGCCGGCAAAAAGAACATGCCCGTTCCGGCAGATATCGGTGCGAAACACAAATCGAGCATGGACTCGCTGAGCAAGTTGTCAGGAGCTGATTTCGACAAACAGTATGTCGACATGATGGTCGACGACCACGAAGAGGACGTGGCAGCCTTTGAAAAGCAGGCAGACAGCTCGTCAGACCCCGACGTTAAAGCGTTTGCAGCCAAGACGCTACCGACACTTAAAAAACACCTCGCGGCGATCAAAGAAATTAAAGCCAAGATGAAGTAGGTGTGGGGTTTTGGTATTCAACCGGCAATTTACGGAGGCATTATGACGATCATCTCTGATCAGGACCGCGAAACCTTTAATAGTGCGGCAGATATCACCGGCAGCGATACCCATTCGGGAAACGCGGGCGGGAATATCCCGGATGACGCTAGTTCGCTGGATCTCGACTATGATCCGGGAGCGTCCGAATTATCGGAAGATATAGCTGAAGATGTGGCAGAAAGCGAATAGGGAATTGGAGCATACGAAAATCGTGGAGACGGACTTCTTAGAGCCCAGACAACCAAGATCCTATTCAATTATCAGAAGTACAAGGCGGCTTTACGGCCGCCTTGTACTTTTCGTGAAATGATCCACGTAGGTCAATTTCCATAGATCCGATCGATGAGCTCGGCTATGGCACGTCCCGTGAGCCCGCCGACGGCCGGATCTCGGCCGGACAAGACGCTTTCAGAAAACTCATCGATCAGAGGTTGATGGGTATTTGCAGCGGCAGAATGTATCTCGGTGCTCTCGCCTTCGATATTGACGAGCCTGAGCTGACCTGCATTGAGAACCGGAATATGTATCGATCCGGCGGTGCCGAAAATATCGAGTGTGTCCTGCGCTTCGCGGACGGCGTGGGTCACGATGACGCTCGCGCACGTGCCCGATTCGAATTTCAGCAGGGCGGCGGCCGTGTCCTCGACCTCGCGGTCGAAGGCGACGTTGGTAACGATACTTTCGACTGCCGTTGCCTTGCCGAACAAGTGCGTCAGCAGCTCAAGCCGATGACAGCCGAAATCGATCATCGGCCCTCCGCCTCCTTTTTGTTTATTGAAGAACCAGCTTTGGGTTGCTTCGTCCGTCGGGGGAATAAATTCGAATGCATTTATCTGGGCAAAGACCGGTTTACCTATAATGCCGTTACCGATGATCTCGCGGACGCGAGCGAGAACCGGATAAAAGCGGCGGTAATATGCGATCCCGAGCCGGACGTTATTCGCCCGGCAAGCCGCGATCATTCGGTCGCAATCGGCGACATTAAGCGCCATCGGTTTTTCGCAAAGTACGTGCTTTCCCGCCTCGGCCGCCGCAATAGTTTGCTCGGCATGCAAATAGACGGGCGTTGCGATATAGACCGCATCGATCTCTCCGTCAGCTAAAAGCTCTCGCCAATCGGCAAACCATTTTCGAATGCCAAACTCCGCCGCAAAACTTTCAGCAAGCTCGGCTTGCCCCCGGCTCACGGAAACCAGCTCACAGTTCTCCAGGGCTTTCAACGCCGGCGCGACCCGCCGCCGCACAATATCGCCGGCGCCGATCAGCCCCCAAGGCAACAGATTGTCAGATGATGGTCGATCCATGTTCATAACATTATGCGGGATACTTGGGTTGAGCGGAAAGCGGATGATCCCGTTGATCTCGGCTCCCACAAGCGAAGCTCAGACATTTTAGAGTGCGGTGTGGGCAACCACAGTCCGCCAATGTCGAACTTACCCTTTAATCGCGATACTGTTACGCGTAGAATTGGACTCGGCATGGACGCTGATTTGAACCATGTCGATATCTATTCAGAAACAAACTCGTGTCCATACTGATCGCCGAAGATAACGAAGCTCAACGCAAATACCTGAAAGACTTGGTTTCAGAGCGTTTCTCAGGCCACACACCGCTCATCGAGGCCATCGACGGTGAGTCGGCTATAAAACTTACGCTCGAACACCGGCCGGTGCTCGCGATCCTCGATATTCAAATGCCGAAACTCTCCGGCGTCAAAGCCGCGAGGGCGATCTGGCGTGAATTTCCGGCGGCGCGGATCATCTTCTGGACTCAGTTTCCGCACGAGATATATATCAACGAGATACGCAAGATCGTTCGCTCGACCGAGCCGCAGGCGACATACGGTTTTATTCACAAGAACAATCCCGAGGAACGTCTGGTCCGTTTCATTTCCGCTGTGCTCGAGGACGGCGCGGACATGATCGACCCCGCGTTCAAGGATTCGTTCCAGCGTCCGCTGCTGACGGAATTCGAAGCCGAAGCACTGCGCTATCTGGCTCTTGGCCTATCCAATTGGGCGATCGCCCGCAAATGCAGCCTCAGCCTCCGCGGTGTTGAGAGCCGGCTGGCGACATTGTACGAAAAGCTTTTCCCGACGGATTCCGCGGGAACCGAGGGTGCGGCGTACGACAAACTTGCGTTCAACACCCGCACGCGAGCATTTTTCCAGGCTTTGAAGCGCGGGCTGATAAATAGTGATGAGCTCGAACAAGCTGAGAATGACCTAGCCGGTTGGCTCGAGCGCGACATACAAAAATACACACGAGATAAGGAATAGCTGCGAACGATTTTCGGCCGCCGATATCAATGTTCACCCCGAAAAAGGTTCATTTCGTCCTGGTCATCACAGCGTCACTGTTCCTCATCGAACTGACCACTCTGTTTGCTCAGGATGACCAGCTCACACCGGCGGTCCCACCGACTTCATCGCAGACGATCGCGGCTGTTAAGTCACCGACGCCGACACCGCTGCCGGGAGCGCAAAACTTTCACCGCTGGGGCTCGATCACAGTTTTTAACGGGTTGCCGTCGGACAGCGTTCGCGCCGTAGCTCAAACGCCGGACGGAATAATGTGGTTCGGCACTGATAACGGCCTGGCCCGTTTCGACGGCCGGCGTGTGCAGAATTTTACACTCGGCGAAGGCGATTCAAACCGCGTCCTCGTGATGAAGGCCGACGCCGACGGCCGCATCTGGATAGGAACGCAAAACGGAGCGTTCGTGTTTTCGCAAAACCGTTCCCAGCTCATTTCGGGAACCGAAAATGCCGGTGTTCAGTCGATTCTGATCGGCGACGAGAATTTTCTGGGTTCTGACAGCGGATATGTTTATCGCGTAGACGAGTCCACCGGCGTTCCGACCACGCGGCGGATCTCCGACGAGCAGTTAACAGGCCCGGACACTAAACCAATTCCGGTAACCGGCATCGTTAAATATAACGGCCTTTTACTCGTCGCTGGTTATGGACGCGGAGTTTTAATCTTTCGTGACGGCAAATTTTCCGAATTTAGCTCGACACCGCGGCCCCTTTCCATCAATTCACTCGCCGTCGACAATTCGGGTGGGATCTGGGTCGGAACCGACGCTAGCAAGGGGCTCAGCGGCATCTTTCGTCTGCAGGATGCAAAAGCCGAACGCATCGCTGCGTCGACGGCCAGTGTTTGGCCGCTCGAGGCTGATGACACCGGCGTTTGGGCCGGCACGGCGAGGTACGGATTATTTCATGTCAAAGCAGGAAAGCCACATGAAAGCTTTACCTTTGGCAACACGTCCGGCGGTTTGCGCTCCGACACCATTTATTCCATTTTTACCGACCGCGAGGGCGTCGTCTGGATCGGTACGAACCGCGGCGTCAACCGCTACGACCCAGAGGGAATAGATCAGCGGACTTTTTCGGACATTCCAAACAGCAATTTCATCCGGACATTCACTCGAATGTGGAGCACCAATGCGTTTGTCGGGACCAATCGCGGACTCTTCGCGAGAAGCGAAAACGGTTCGTGGAAAGAAGTCCAAGGCCTAAAAAACAAGGTGATCTACACCATCGGTAATCTAACTGACGGAGCGATGGTGGTTGGGACACCCGAAGGTATGTTCGATCTTTCTGGTAAGAAGGTTTTGGATGGTGACGTTCGCGGATTCGCGACGTTCGGCGGGCATTTCTATGCTGCTGTTTTCGGTCGGGGACTGGTCGACTTTTCAAAAGGAAACCCAATCTTGGTCTTTGCTGACACGACGGTGACTTCGGTCAGCAAATTGGTCGGCGATCGATTGTGGATCGGCACGGCGGGACACGGGTTGTTCAAATTTGATGGAACAACGACAACTCTTGAGGCCGGTCCAGACGTGCTAAAGAGCGGTACGATCTGGAACATATTTGACAGCGGGCCGGATGAGTTACTAATCGCGGGCGAACATGGAGTTTTTCTATTTAATAGCGGCAAGGTCGAAAGAATCATTTCCGCCGAGGACGTTCGCGATGTTTCTATCCGCGATGGGCAGGTGTGGGCGGCCACAACGACCCAGGGACTGTTACGTGCCCGACGCGACGAAAGACTCGGCTGGCTAGTCAGCTCAGTGGGTTTTGAACAAGGCATGCCGTCGGAAAAGGCGTTCGTGGTGAGGCCCGCGGCCGACGAAGTAATTGCCGCGACCAATCGCGGCCTCGTCTACTATTATCCACACAAGATCGCCCCGAAACTGATCCCGATACGGATACTGAGCCAGAGGTCGCATGATCCGAGCGAATTGAAATCGACGATAGCTCTCGAGTATCCGCAAAATTCGATATTGGTCGAGGTCGCGGGCCTGAGCAGTCGGACATTCCCGGAGGAGTTTCAATATTCATTCCTGTTAAAGAACGCTGGCGGCGATGTTGTCGATCAGAGGTTTTCGAACGATCCGCAATATGATCCGACAGACCTGAAGCCGGGCGATTACACCATCGAGTCGGTTGCTTTCGATCGCGATCTCAATGAGTCTGATCCTTTGCTCATCAGGTTATCGATCGCGAAGGCCCCGTTTCCGCTGACCGCAACGGCGTTGGGCGTGCTGCTAGCGATCGCTGTGATCGGTTTGGTGTGGGCGGTTTTCGAACATCGCCGGATCAGGCAGCGGAATCGCGAATTGGCAGCGGCGAGACTTGACCTCGCCAATGAGGCCGAGCGTGAACGCAGCCGTATTGCACGTGATCTGCATGATCAGACGCTTGCGGATCTTCGGACGCTGATGATGAGGTCCGACAAGGGCGAGCTGAGCCAACCTGAGCTGCGTGATGAGATCGAGTCGGTCTCGACCGAGATCAGACGCATCTGCGAAGACCTCAGCCCGTCGGTCCTGGAAAATGTCGGGCTCGTTCCGGCGTTGGAATTTTTATTGTCGCAGACGATCGAAAACCACAGTTTCGCGGCTGATGCGGGCATCGAAGAGCGGCTTGATCTGCCGTTGAACGCACAGCTTCAGATCTATCGCATCGCGCAGGAAATACTCACTAACATCAAACGACATTCGAACGCCAGGCTTGTTGAAATGTCGGTCCGGATAGATGCGACAGGCGAATTTTGCCTCGCGATACGCGATGACGGAGCGCCGTTCGAGCCCGCAGGCGGTAATGGTGTCGGACGCGGGATCAATAACGTAAAGGGACGGGCGTCGATGATAAACGCTAGTGTCTCATGGAGCGCCAGGCGCGAAGGAAACAGCTTCACCCTCCGGATCGACGAATCTGCGGCAAGTTAGTCCGAACGCTAAACGGAGAACCGTCCGCGAATAAAGATGAGCAGGCCGACGGGCGCGGCCATCATCAGCGGAGTGACGAGAACGAAAAGAGCGTGCTCGACGAACGCAGCATCTGGACGAAACGCACCATTTGCCAGCGGAACCCCGAGCGTGATCGCGTAATACGCAAGCAATGGGATGGCCAATCGGCCCCAATGCCGCGAAGAGAGCGGATCTTCGCCGCGGGCTAGATCGGCAAGTACGAACAGCAGCAGCAGAAAGCCAAAATAAACGATTATGCCCTCGAACCGGTGACATTCGGCCGGATTCAGCCAGATCGTCTCGGTGTCACGATGCTGCAGCTCCATCGCGCCGAGGATACGGACCGCATTTGCCACTATCGTTGTCAGATATGCCGCGGCGGCACAGATCGGCAGAAACATCCAAGACGTCTGACCACGCCAATTTCGGGCCAATTTTGTGATCGTCAGCATGAGAAAAGCCGCGATCAGAAAATTTACGCCCGAGCATGACGCGGCAATGATGAACGAGTGGTCGGCGCTCATATAACCGGCGTACGGCTCGAACGTAAACGACTGGTCGCCGACCGTTTGGACTAGGAAGGCGGTCGGGGCCAGTACCCATCGCAGCCCGTTGACGCTTGTTCCCGAGTAAAAGAATTTGAGTGCGGCCGCACTCGTGAGCACGGCCGCGACTTGAGCAATAAGGTTGACGTTTTGCCTGGGACGCATGTCAACCTCGCCTCAGCGGGAGATAAAAGCCCAGGACGCTTAGCAGACGGTCGCGTTTACGTACGGCCATCCACATCCCGATGGCCGCGAATATCGCGAACATCCACACGAGCTCCGGCTCGCTTCCGACTGCCATGTCCGTCACTCCGACCGGCAGCGGCAGCGGCTGGTTGACCTCCTGGGCAGTGCCGTCCGGATTAACTATCTGTTCGCGAACGGCGATGAACGACGTGTAGCGTGTCAGAAGGTTGTAGTCGAGCCCGAGCTGGGTTATGCGCTTGATCTTGTCGGGCGTCAAGTCCGGCGACCCGAAGTCGGACAATTCGGCGATCAGCGACCGAGCCCATAGGTACCTGAGGGCCACGTTGGAGCTTTCGGGCTGGACCGATCCAACGTCGAAGCTCGACGAGTATGGGCCCTGCCCTGTCCGGCCGGTCAGCTCAAAGGTTCCGCCGACGGGCCCGCGCCATTTCCCGAACATTATGATCGGCCGCTTTGCGAGCAGGTCCGGAAAATGCGTCGGGTACACGTCGTACGTCTCAAACCCGACGGCTTTGAGCTGAATATCGGTCAAAACGGGCGACTGTATGTATTCGCGAAATGTCGCGGCGGCAGCGGCGGCGTCCGAAGCTTTTTCGACTATGAACGGCTCGCCCATGCCGGCCTTTGCCACGGCTTCGATAAGGTAGCGGTTGACTGATGTTCCGATGCCGAACGCAAACATATTCGCTTCGCCGAGATTTTCGCGAATATAGTCGTAGACGCCTTGCTCGCCGGAAATGTAGCCGTCGGTCACCAATACGATGCTCCGCGTCACGTCAGGTTCGCGTTTGAGGTTCATCGCTTCCTTGATCGCCGGCAGCAGCTCGGTGCCGCCGCTGCCTCGCTGCTGCTGCAGCAGATCGAGCGCACGCGAGATATTCTCCTGATTTGCCTGAAGAGGTTTGTCGGAAAGCACCGTCGAATCGCCGGCAAAAAGCACGACATTAAAATAGTCGGTCGGACGCAGGCCGCCGACGAGGTCCGTTAGCAGCTGCTTGGCGGTATCGAGCGGAAACCCTTCCATCGATCCGGACACGTCGACCACGAATACAAAGTCGCGCGGCGGAATATCGGCGGCCTGCACGCGTTGCGGCGGCTGAGCCATGTAAAGGAAGAAGTTTTCCGTGTCGCCCTGATAGAGGATCAGCCCGGAAGTGATCTGATCGCCGGCGAGTCGGTAATGCAGCACAAAATCACGGTTTCCCTTAAACGGGTCGCCGTCGTCCATATCCAGCGTGGCGACAGTCTTATTTTCCCATTCGGGCTGTATCTGGTGTGATGTGCAGGCAAGCTCGCGAATAGGAAGCCCGGCCGCGATCCGCGCCGTGATATGCAGATGGCTGCTCGGCGGTTCACCCTCGTGCAAATACGGGCTGTTCACCGCGGCCTGTTTTTTGGCATCGGCACTCGGGTAACGCGGCCCAACGACCGTCGGGTAAACGACCTCATACTGGCCGTCGGTCGGAACGAGCAGCTCGGTATAGCGGAGCTCGATCTCGACCTGTTCCTGCGGCATTATGTTCGCGAGCTTCATCGAGAACACGTTCGGCCGGCTTTCCTCGAGCAGCGACGCGCTTTTGCCCTCTTTCTTCGCGGCCTCAAAGTCCTGTTTCGCCTCCTCGCGCTCCTTTATCTTGGCGACGATCACCTGGTTACCGATCCGCATCTTCATCCCGTAGACGGCGGCACGCGTCGACGCCGGAAACATATAGGTCGCATTTATCGGCCGCGACCCTTCGTTGCGATAGGTCTGCGTAACCTTGACGTCCGCGATGACGCCCGTGACGGCGATCTCGACCCGCGTGTCCTTAAGCGGCAGATGATCGACCGCCGGGTCTCCGTTCACAAAGAAATACGGCGAAAGCGTCTTGTCCGCATCGGCTTGTCCAAACGCCGAATAAGAGACCGCGGCGATCGCAATTATTGAAAACATAACGGCCCGAAATCCGAGCCTAAGTGGTGTATTTGACATGATCAGCTCCTCAAAGAACGGCCTTCCTTTAGCGGCCGGAATAGTTATTCGAGAGTGATCATATTGATATTAGAGTTTGAGCTTAACGTCTGCGACCACAGCCGGCAGGCGTAGTAACCACAGTCGCGATACCGGTATCCACAGAGCGAAGTTTCATGCGGAACAAAGAAGCTCTTGCAGCTCGCCGCCATCGCCGAGGAGGTAGTCCGGAAAGAATTGTCGTTAGAATTAAGCGAATATTGGACAGATCTCTGTAAAAAATCGGTCTAATTCGCCTGATCTGCCCAACTTGTGTTCAATAAAACTTATAAAAGCTTACAATTCTCGACTTTTCAGACATCCTCGAGAACTCCTATTAATTCCCTTGAAAGAATGTACATATTACAGACTTTGCGCTTATTATTTTTGTACCGAACTGGAGCGTCCAAAATATGAAAATCATCCGTCCGACAAAACTTCTACTCATCGCACTTTTCCTGGCGCTCCCGTTCACGGCGCTTGCCGATGGCGTCGATGAATTTGTGCGGGCTCAGATGGCGGAGCGGCATATTCCGGGTGTCGCCGTTGCCGTACTGAAGAACGGTAAGGTCGTGAAGGAAAAGGGTTACGGTGTCGCGAGCCTCGAGTTTAACGTTCCGGTAACGCCCGCGACGGCGTTTGAGATCGGCTCGGTCTCGAAGCAGATGACGGCTGCCGGCATCATGCTGCTTGTCGAAGACGGCAAGATCGACCTCGACGAGCATATCTCCAAATACCTCCTCGATACACCGGACGCATGGAAGGACGTGACCGTAAGGCATCTGCTGACGCACACCTCGGGCGTGAAAAGCTATACGAGCCTCGACGGGTTTGGCCTGATCAAGCGTATGAAGGCGGCGGACTTCATAAAAGCTCTATCGCCGTATCCGCTCGAATTTACGCCCGGCGAAAAGAACATCTACAGCAACAGCGGATTTAGCCTCCTGGCGTACATCATTGAGAGCGTGGCGGGAAAGCCCTATATGGATTTTATGCAGGAGCGTGTCTTTCGCCCGCTCGGCATGGTCACGGCGACCGACCGCGATCCGCTCTTGATCATCCCGAACCGCGCTGTCGGCTATGAATGGGCGTCCGATCATTACACCGGCCGAAGCTGGGACCTGACCGACCTCAAAGGTGCCGGCACGATCGTCTGCACGGTCCGAGACCTTATCAAATGGGACCAGGCACTGCGAGGGAGCACTTTCCTCAAACCGTCGAGCCGCGCCGAGATATGGAAAAACTATATCTTCAACGACGGCAAGCCCTCGCCATACGGGTTCGGATGGCGTCTGTCGGACATTCGCGGGCACAGGCTGATTGGCCACACGGGCCAAACGGCCGGATTCTCGTCAGCTAATTTTCGGTTCGTAGATGACGGCGTCGACGTCATCATTCTTACCGATCAGGGCCAGAGCCCGACGACCGCCATGGCGACCGCGATCGCCAAAATGTACGTACCCGCGATGTCCATCCGCGCGATGAAAGAGGTCGCTGGTGAGCAATGGCTGACGGATCTCGTGCGAAAAGCGTTTCGGCAGCGTGCCGACAACCATCTGTCCGAAGACGTCTTCACCGCCGAGCAGGTACGTGCACTCTCGAGCGAAAGAGCGAAAGAAGGCAATTTGATCATCGCGGCGGCCGGCCCGATAAAGGCCTTGACGCTGGTCGGAAGCCAGGATGAGATCGGAACTAAGACCTACCTCTACAGAGCCGAGACCCAACACGGTGCCTCGCTCTGGCGCGTAGCTGCCACCCCAGACCGCAGGATCTCGGCGATGACCGTCGAGGAAAGGGAGTAGTTAGCTCGCCCCAGGCCGTTCACGACACGAACGGCCACAGGTTCTCCGCATTGTCCGAAACGCCGCCGCCCTCGCCGGGAACGCAGGAGCCCTCGCTTGCAAGCGTTCTGCCCAAGGACGCTGACCGCCGCGTGGCATAATTTCAACTCGCAGGTCACCTCGCCCGCGGCTCATGCGGCAAACGGTTTTGTAAAGGCGGTAGAAATGTGAGTCGCAGAAGTTCTCTATATGGCCACTAGCAGTGCCACGAGATTCAACCCTGTCATCAAAAGCTTACTACCAGTCGCTCTGTAACCGAGGCAAACTAAAAGAGGTGGCCCTTATCGTCTGTGCCAGAAAACTGCTTGTCGATTTAACTTCCAGGACTCGGAACGACGGTCCATGGCTTTTCCAAAAAATTGACTTTAAGCACAGTCGCTCCATAGACACCCAAGATTTCCTCGCCGGTTGCGGCCCGTGAACCAAATTCTGTCAATGATGCCTCTTCAACATCAGCGATCACATTCATGCTTAGACTCAAATAAAATATTTAAAATCTGAAGTTTAGGCGTATAGTGAGTCTACTTTCACTCGAAAACTATTTCTTTTTTTCGTGCGGTGTTGGTTCAATGCGGAATAAATCACCGGTCGAGTCGACTATTTTGGAGGATGTAGGTATGTTCAGAAAACTACCGTTACTTCTCGCTTTTGTCTTTCTCACTCTCAGCCAGGCTTGCGGTTTGTTTTCAGGATCGTCCAGGGACGCTGAAATTACGTTTCCCAAGACCGATGTCGGCACCCCGACCGGCCCTGCGACGACTAAGAGCATCGGCCCGGAAGGCGGCTCGATAGCCTCGCCGGATGGACGGATAACCATCAGAATACCGCCAAATGTAGTAGCCGCAAACCTCCAGTTCAGTATCCAGCCGATCACTAATCAAGCAGTAGGCGGTCTTGGAAGCGCTTATCGCTTGGAACCCAACGGAATGAAATTCGCGGTACCCGTTGACTTGTCATTTAATTACGGAGATGCGGATCTATCGGACGCCATCCCGGAATCCATGGCGGTTGCCTTTCAGGACACGTCAGGCTCTTGGCGATCATTTGAAACGGCGAAGATCGACCACGCCGCCAAGACATTGACTGTTGCGACCACACATTTTACTGACTTTTCGATGTGGTCACTTCGGCTCTCCCCTGAAAAAGCGACGGTGCATATCGGAGAGACGAAAGAGATCAGCCTGACCGGATGCATAGAAAAAGGCTCTTGGGTTAAACGGCTCAGAACGCTATTCGGAATTCAGCATTGTGTTTTTGTTAGCCCGGAGCAACCATCCTGGTCAGTCAATGTCGGAACGCTAACCGTCATAACGCCCGGAGCCGTCGTGTATCAAGCACCGGCAAAGAAGCCGTCGCCTAATGTCGCAATAGTTCGATTTGCGTATCGATTACCCGGCTCGCCGGAATCACCGGATATAGTCGATGTTCGCACTGCCGAAATTACGATCGTTGACCGGGGATTCAGAGCGAGTGGACAGGATGGCCCCGTTTCCTATTCTGGCGTCGTTTGCGATCTGGAGAAACCATTCTCCGTGACAACGACAATGGGGCCAGTAACGTTTTCCAGCAAATTTGTACCCGACAACGCGAGTTCGGGTATCGCAAGTTGGGCGGCGACCTACGGCGGCCCGAGTGGAACTGGCAGTGGCCCATACACGGTCGCCGCAGACGGCAGCGGTTATAAGATCACACTTCATATGAACAGCTCTCTGACCCTTGCGGAGAAAAAATCCGGCGGCAGAGGCGACGTCCATATAGTCTTGACCCCGCTCGACGGAAACGAGTGCGGGGGCGGATGATCGACACTTTTATCTAAAAGGAGCCTTTGTATGAAATTCTTAGCTATTACCTTTGCGATGATCTTGGCCGTTGGGAGTGTTGAAAATTCCGTGGCTGCGGTGCGTGCCGACACAAAAACGCCGGATGCGGTCATAAAAGCTTTTTACACTTGGTATATTAATTCCATTGACGCTGAGATCGATCCATTTGTAAAAGGCAGAGCTACTCTCAGGAAATATGTGACACTTCGGCTCATCAAACAGATCGAACGCGAAGAGGAAAACGGCGCCGAGGCCGATGCCTTTCTCCAGACCCAGGAATGGAGCAGCGGGTTTGTTGAAAGCATGACAGTGTCGAAAGCGGTGGTTAAGGGAACGGCCGCAACCGCGATCGTCTCGTTCGGGAAGGTAGAATATCCTCGGATCGCGGTATCCCTAACAAAAGAAGCCGGCGTCTGGAAAATCGATCAGGTTAAAAACGCAGCCAGATAACGCCGCGGCCCTCACTGACTGCGATTGAAACTAAGGAAAATATCATGAAAGTTCGTAAAGCCGTTTTAGCTTTGTTCATCGCGGAGCTTTTCTGTCTTTTCGCGGCACAGGCGATTTTTTGTCAGACAGAAACGCTTGACATAGTGAGCTACACGCCACCGAAGGGCTGGAGTAAAACACTCAAGGAAGGTGCGGTCGTCTACAGCGACGTTAACAAGGCTACAAACGGCTTTTGTGTCCTAACCGTCTATGCCGGGACGCTAAGCTCTGGCAGCCCGCAGAAGGATTTTGCCAAAGAATGGAATGAATTCGTTGTCAAACCTTTTAAGGCCGAACCAGGTCCCAAAACCCAAACACAAACCACGGTTGACGGCTGGCAGGCAACGGCAGGTGGGTCCCAAATCGAATTGGACGGCGGGATCAAAGCCGCTTCGATCTTGACGGTTTTTACTGGGTTTGGAAAAACCGCCAGCATTCTGGTGATTTCTAACGATGAAGCACATTTGGCTCAGGCAAGCGCATTAATTGACGGGATAAAATTGAATAAGACCAAAGTGATGGCGAAAACGAACCTGCCTATTCAAAACGATCCGGGCCTTACCGTTCAAAAAGATCCATTCCCCGACAAGCCGGGATATGACCCGCAGCAGCCATTGGCCGGAACGGTAAAAGAATCGATAACGATGGCTGATCTTGTCGGAACTTGGGACGAAGGGGGTGCCAGTGTCACTACATACGTCAACTCGAGCAGCGGCAACTACGCGGGCACGGATACATCATTTTACGCGGAGAGCTACACGATCAAAGCAAACGGCACTTTCGATAGCAAATCTGCCGGCCGCTCCTCGAATAGTACTTTTCATGAGGTGACCAATGGCATAATCACGTTGTCGGGCGGTTATATCATAGTCAAGTTCACTGGAGGCGCCAGAAGCTCCACAAAAAAATATCAGTTTATCTCCTATATGACCCTGCCGAATGGGGGAGCCGTACTCTCGCTTGTTGAAATCGGCGAAAACGAGAGAGCATACGACGCGGACCGTATGAGAATATTGTGCGATCACGCCCACGGCTACATTCAATGTCAGGGCGGCATAAACTGGGTCCTGCGCACCGCCAAACATTGAAAAATATCCTATGTGAGAGAAATCAGAGAAATTTGGGGTCACGCTATCGCAAGCTTGACCTGGGATCTATTCAATCATCAGGCGCGAGAAGTATCTTTAAAGGCGGAGCACCTTGA
>JBDTZO010000177.1:0-17474 GCA_040005135.1 Acidobacteriota bacterium
AGCAAAAGCTGAGCACGATCGTTGGCCGGCTGCCGGACGACGCCGATCCGCCGACCGCCCGCAAGAGCGATCCCGATTCTACGCCGGTTCTGATGTACTCGGTTAGCTCTCCGCGTGACGTCGTCGAACTGACCGATATGGTCACGACGCTCATACAGGACCGAATCGAGTCAGCCGACGGCGTCGGCGAGGTCGTCGTGTTCGGCGGCCGCGTCAAGCAGAACAAGCTGTACATCGACCCGGATAGGATCCGAGCCTACGGACTGTCCGCAAGTCAGGTCACAGCGGCAGTAACCGCCCAGAATCAGGAGCTGCCCGGCGGAACGTTGATCGAAGGCTCCAAGACGGTCGGCCTGCGCACGATCTCTAAGCTCACGAAGACCGATGATTTCAACGACATCGTCATTGCGACGAAGAACGGTTTTCCGATCAAGTTTAAGGACATCGGCCGCGTTGTCGTCGGTGGCGCGGATTCGACCAATACCCTTTCGCTCGACGGCAGCCCGGCCGTAGCCGTCGCGATTCGAAAACAGTCCGGTGCCAACACCGTCGCGCTGATCGCGAACGTCAAGGCACGCATGGCGCAGATCATCCCGACACTGCCTTCCGATTTTAAGATCGCGGTCATTCGCGACCAATCGGAATTTATTGAAAATTCCCTGCACGCCATCGAAGAGCATCTCGTGCTCGGGGCGATCTTTGCCGCGGTCATCGTGTTCCTGTTCCTTTGGAATTTCCGCTCCACGCTCATCGCCGCACTCGCTATTCCGACGTCGATCATCGCGGCGTTCGCCCTCATTGCCGCTCTCGGGTATTCGCTCAATCAAATGACGATGCTCGCGCTCACTCTGATGGTCGGAATCGTGATCGATGACGCGATCGTCGTGCTCGAAAATATTTACCGATTTGTCGAGGAAAAGGGAATGGATCCGTTCCGTGCCGCCGTCGAGGGCACGCGTGAGATCGGACTTGCCGTGCTGGCGACGACGCTATCGCTTCTTGCGGTGTTCATACCGGTCGGATTTATGACCGGTATCGTCGGCCGGTTCATGTCGTCATTCGGCCTGACGTCGGCAGCGGCGATCGCGGTTTCTCTGATCGTATCGTTTACTCTGACGCCAATGCTCGCGGCACGTTGGATCAAGCCGCACGTCAAGGAAGTTGAAGATGCCGGTCGGTTCGACGCCGACACGGGAGCCCTTGTTGGCGAAGAGGCCGATGACCACTCCACGGTCGAAAAGGATTCAAAATCCGGCTGGATCTATCATAGGGTCGATTCGGTCTATACGTTCCTGCTTAAGCTTTCAATGCGATTCCGCTGGGTGGTCGTGCTTATCTGCATAATAACGGTCGCGTCTATCGTGCCATTGTATAAATTCGTCGGAATGGCGTTCCTGCCCGATGAGGACGAGTCGAGTTTTCAGATCAGTATTCGTGGGCCGCAGGGCACGTCGCTTGCCGCGACCCAGTCTAAGCTAGATCGAATTGCCCGCGATGTTCGTGAGCAAATGTCGGGCGTGCTCAACACGGTCGTCAACGCTGGCGGATATGGGGGCGGCAGCACCGGAAATTCGGGCAGCATCAGCGTAAACCTCACGCCGGTGGGCGATCGAAAGCAATCTCAGGCGCAGCTCATCAACGTGGCCCGCGGAATGGTCAAGCCCTACTCAAATGCCGACTGGAAGATAAATGTGTCCGCAGCATCCGCGATCGCACAGGGCATCGGACTTGGCCGCGGCGGTTCGGGCGTCGGTTATTTCATTTCCGGCCCCGATATGGACCAGCTCAACAAGTATGCCGACCAGCTCGTCGAAAAGATGAAGGCTGACCCGACATTTCGCGACCCCGACAATTCGGTCGACATCGGAACGCCAGAGGTCAGATTCCTGATCGACAGGACCAAAGCAGCGGATCTCGGTGTGAACGCAACGGATATTGCGCGGACGCTCAATATTGCCGCTGCCGGTCAGCGCGTTTCTACCTTTAGCGAGGGCACTCAGCAATATGATGTGATCGTGCAGGCCGACGAACGTTTCAGGCACTCCCGCGATAACCTTCAGTACTTCACGGTGGCCTCGACCAAGGGGACCCCTGTAGACCTTTCTCGCCTGGTGACGATCGAAGAGGCTCGTAGCCCGTCGTCGATCGCACGCTTAAACCGCCAACGCGTCGTTACGATCTCATCGAGCCTGCCGCAGAACGCGTCTGAATCCGACGCTCTCGCCAAGCTGCAGACGTATGTAAAAGACTTGAACTTGCCGCCCGAATACACGTCCGGCGTTCAGGGCTCGTCTAAGGAACTGCAGCGCGCATATACGTCGTTCATGCTCGCATTCCTGCTGTCGTTCGTGTTCATGTATCTGATCCTTGCGGCTCAGTTCGAATCGTTTATTCATCCGATCACGATCCTGATCACACTGCCGCTCTCGGTGCCTTTCGCTCTACTCTCGACGGCTATTGCCGGACAGTCCCTGAACATCTTTTCGGCACTCGGGATCCTTTTGCTATTCGGAATCGTTAAGAAGAACGCAATTTTGCAGATCGATCATACAAATACGCTCCGTTCGCATGGGCTCAACCGCTATGACGCGATCATCCAGGCGAACCGCGACCGGCTGCGTCCGATCTTAATGACGACGATCGCGCTCGTCGCAGGTATGATCCCGCTGATCGTCGGCAGCGGCGCCGGAGCGGCGACGAACCGATCGATCGGCGTTCTCGTCGTTGGCGGACAGTCGATGTGTCTGCTGCTGACGCTGCTGGCCGTTCCCGTATTTTATTCGCTATTCGACGACGCAAAGGACACGACGATCTTCAGGTCTATGTCGGGCGGCATCCGTCGATTTTTTACATCATTTCGCAGGCAGAAAAACGCAGCAGCCGATATCGAGATCGCCGCTGACGAAGACAGGGCATAAATAGTATTTGATGTTTGTTTTCCCTAAAATTATTTCAAAGTGTCGGTCCATAAGCCCGTTTGTCGCGGGTTTGTTTTTAGCGGCGGTGTTTTGTTCGGCGGCTCAGGCGCAGTCGCCCACACCCACTCCGGTTCCCGCGCCGACCCCGAACGATGCGATGCCGGTCGCTCCGACATTCAACACACCTCCGAGTCCGATGCCGAGCACTGAGCGTGTCGGCGTGGACAATTCCGACCAGCTTCCGCTCACGATCGAGCAAGCGGTTGAAATGGCCCTGAAGAACAACAATAATATCGAGGCGTCGCGAAAGGACGTCCATATTACCGACTTTGATCTCAAGGGAGCACGCGGCGTGTATGACCCGCTTATCAACTCACAGGGCTATTACGAGAGCCGCACCACGCCGACCGCGTCGACGATCGGCGGAGCCGTCAATGGAGCGGTAACGCAGCGACAATTCTTCGGCACAGGCGACATATCTGGCTTTTCACCGGTAGGCGGAGGCAGTTACGATTTTTCGTTCAATTCAGCCCGCGTGTTCTCGACGAATCGAAATTCAACGCTTAACCCGCAGTTTCCGACGTCGCTCGTCGCAACCTTTACTCAACCGCTGCTGCGGGGGCTCAGGTTCGACAATAATCGCCGGACGATCGAGATCGCGAAAAAGAATATCGACCTGTCCGATTCACAGCTTCGTCAGCAGGCAATAACGGTCGTTAACGGCGTCGAACAGGCGTATTGGGACCTAACCTTTGCCCTGAGAAACCTGCAAGTACAGACGGACACGCTCAAGCAGGCTAAGGATCAGCTCGAGAGCAATCAGCGGCTCGTTTCGAAGGGCGTACTCGCTCCGATCGAGATCGTCGCTGCAAATGCTCAGATCTCTACGTACGAGCAAGGGATCTTTCTTGCGCAGGAAGCGGTCACGCGGGCCGAGAATACTTTAAAGACGCTGCTCCTGCCGAACCGCTCGTCGCCTGAATGGCGTCGTCCGATCACACCCGTTTCACCGATTACGCAGGACGTGCCGCAGATCGGGCTCGCTGTAGCGCTGACTGAAGCGATGAAGAACCGGCCCGAACTGACTCAGTTGGAGGTCAACTCACAGATCAACAAGATCAACCTTCGATATTACCGTGATCAGACGAGGCCGCAGCTTGACCTCGTTGGATCTTATACAGCCGCTGGCCTCGCGGGGACACGCAACCCGCTCTCCTCGGGTTCGGCCAATGTGCCGGCCAATCTTGTAGGCGGATATGTAAATTCACTCGGGAATCTGCTCCAGCAGGATTTTCCGACGTATCGTATCGGTGTGAATGTTTCTCTTCCGTGGGGCAATCACGTCGCTAAGGCCAATCTCGGCCGGACGCTCGTCGAGGGCGACAGGTTGAAAAACCTGGAGTCACAACAGGAAGAGACGATCGAAGCCGAAGTGCGAAACGCCACACAGGCCCTTCGTTCGGCTGAGGCACGACTCACGTCTGCCACCGCCGCCCGCGTCGCTGCCGAAGAGCTCTACTCAAGCGAAGAGCGTCAGTTTCGAGCCGGAACCACAACATTCTATCTTGTCGCCCAACGCCAGACTGATCTGCTCGCCGCCCGCGGCCGCGAGATCCAGGGCCGGACGGATCTTAACAAAGCGATCTCGGAATTTAACCGCTCGATCGGAAAGACCCTCGACGTAAACAACGTTACCGTCACCAAATAATGGCCGGATCTGAACGATCCTTTCGTTGAGTTGGACTTGCGATTCGCCGCTGGGACGACAGGAAAGCCTTTGACTTAGATGTACTATCTATGCAACGATGTATAGTAATTGCAATTGACTTTGGGGTGTTAAGAGTTGTTTATGGCTCACTTCAGAAGACAAACGCAAAGCCTGCAATGCAAGACGCAAAATATGCCGAGAGCGACAGACGATCGTGAATTTCCGCCCATCCCGTCGATCGAATCGCGAGCTTTGAGTTCAGAATTCAGTTTGCCGTTACCATCCCAAAGAACGATCAAAGATCAATACCGTCGCGAAATCGGACACATGGAGAGTTGCATCTTTCGGCCCATTTGGTACAGGCGGTCTTCGCAATAACGATGATGCCTAAATCTCCTGAGTGCAGCAGCTTAAACGCATGAATCGCATAGATCACATTAAAAAAATCCCATTTAGCTTCTTCAAAAAGCTAAATGGGATAAGAAATGTGATAACAATCTCTAACACAACAGTTAGCTTCTTTCACTTCATGTCAAATCTGGCACAAATCTGCTGTATTACTTTAAGTTCGACGGTAAAAGATCTGGCTCCGCAAATTCGCCTAAAGCGTAATTCCCGCACGTGTGAGCATAGTTTCAAAGCTGCCTTTATCAACCGCTTTTTGATGAGCGTCGCGGGCCTCGACGGTACCGTTCTGAACGTGCTCGAACAATGCGTCATTGAGCATCACCATTCCATGGTTCTTACCTGTTTGCATGGCCGATGGGATCTGGAACGTTTTGCCTTCGCGGATCAGATTGCTGACTGCGGGCGTAACGATCAATACCTCGAGAGCGGCGACTCGACCGCCGCCTTTCTTTGGCAGCAGTGTCTGGGCGATGACGCCTTTAAGCGATTCGGAGAGCATCACTCGGATCTGCTGCTGACGGTCGGCAGGGAACTGATCGATGATGCGGTCGACCGTCGACGCCGCAGTCGTCGTGTGAAGCGTACCGAAAACCAGATGACCGGTCTCGGCCGTCTCGATGGCGATCGAGATCGTCTCGAGGTCGCGCATTTCGCCGACGAGAACGATGTCGGGATCTTCGCGAAGAGCGGCGCGCAGGGCTTGCTTAAACCCGTCTGTGTGATTGTGGACCTCACGCTGATTGACGAGACATTTTTGATTTTCGTGGACGAATTCGATCGGGTCCTCGATCGTAATGATGTGCTCTTCGCGCTCCTTGTTTATCGAGTCGACCATCGCGCAAAGCGTCGTCGATTTACCCGAACCAGTGGGACCGGTCACGACGACGAGGCCCTTGGAAAGTGTACAGAGGTCCATGATCGCCTTCGACAGGTTAAGCTGTTCGGCGGTCAGGATCTTCGACGGAATTATACGGAACACGGCTCCCATGCCCTTTCGGTCCATGAAGATGTTGCAGCGGAACCGGGCAAGCCCGGCTATCTCGTATGCAAAATCGGTATCGCGTTTTTCGGCGAACTGCTGCTGGTTTGCTGGCGGCATGATCGAGGTGAGCAGCTCACGAATGGATTCGGGCGTAAGGGTCGGTTCGCTGGATCCGAGCGACGCCATGCGGCCATCCTTTCGGATCATCGGCGGAACGCTTACCGACATATGCAGATCGGAGGCTCCGATCTCTGCCATTTGTCGGAACAACGAATCCATACGTTCCCTCATTGGGCCATCAACGGCGGCGGGCTCAAAGTCGGCCGTTTGAGGTTCGGGAGCGGGCGGATCGACCGGCGGCGGCAAAACCGGAGCAGGCGGTTCGAATGGCATCGGCGGGGGTACTGCTTCGATTGGCGATTCGAATATCGGCACGGCCGCCGAACCCTGCTGCGGTACATATTCTCCGCTTTCGTAACGATCCAAACGCGAAGGCGGCTCATCTTCGGCCGCCGGAGAAAAAACGGTCGTGAATTCGGGATCATTTACGGCGACGATCTCAATTCGATCGGACGTTTCGACCGACGTGTGCTCGGTCAGCGGCATCTCAGAAACGAGGTCAGGTGTAAAGCTCGATACAGCCGGCAGCTCGGCATTGTATTCCATACCGGCCGACGAACTTTCAAAAACAAATTCCTGCTTCGCTGCAGGCTGGGGCTCCGGCTCGGGATCGGCGGTGAGATATGGCACGTCGGACCCAGAACCATTTACCGGGGCCTCCGCCGGCAAAGGCCGGTAACCAGACGTCGCGGTTACCTCGCTCATCATCGGCCGAACGGTAACATTAAAACCCGCCGGGGATTTTTGGACGACGAAATTAAATTTGCCAATGGTGTGCTCGTATACAAATTCGACCTCAGGATTATGGGGCAGAGCGGCCTTTGCCTCGGGCGGGATCAGCGGGAAGACCATCATGCTTATTTGTGTTCCAAGTATCGGAACGTTGGCAATGCTCCGCATACTGTTGCCGGAAACAAGGTATGGCTTGGAGTCGGGTTCGAGATGCAGCTCTTCGCTGCAGGTCGAGAGCAATGCCTGGAGGTATTCGTTAAGTTTATCCATAGAAATGAAGAGTGTCCCCGCGGATTTCGGGGTCATAAGACGGGAGGAGAGCTGACGAGCGGATCACAGGCCTCTGCGGCCGCAGAAAAAGAATAACATAGCAAAACAATGTTTGTCAGTAAAATTATCGGAAAGAGAAGTGGTTCAGATCTTGAGGGATTCGCGAAATTCACCCCATGTTTTGCGGAGGGCATTGCTGATCTCGCCGACCGTCACGTACGACTCGACGGCGGCAAGGATGTGGGGCAGCAGATTCCCGTCCGTCGCGGCGGCGTCCCCGATCCGCGAGAGAGCCGCGTTCGCCATCGAATCATCGCGCTTTTCACGGATCGCCCGAAGCCGTTCGACCTGCTGGCGTTCGATCTTTTCATCGACCTTGAGGATAGGGATAGTGACAGATTCCTCGGTCTGAAAGCGGTTCACGCCGACGACGACGGCATCCTGCGACTCGACCGACCGTTGGTATTGATATGCGGCTTCTTGGATCTCGCTCTGTACGTAACCGGTTTCGATCGCTCGCAGCATTCCGCCCATTGCATCGATCTTTTCGATGTATTCGATGGCGGCGTTTTCAAGCTGGGTGGTGAGTTCTTCGATCGCGTAGCTGCCCGCAAGCGGATCGACCGTGTCGGCGACACCGGACTCGAATGCGATCACCTGTTGAGTCCTGAGAGCGATGCGAGCGGCCTTTTCGGTCGGCAGGCTCAGAGCCTCGTCCATCGAGTTGGTATGCAGGCTTTGGGTGCCTCCGAGGACCGCCGCGAGGGCCTGGATAGTCGTGCGGGCAATGTTTACCTCGGGCTGCTGAGCCGTGAGTGTCGATCCGGCGGTCTGAGTATGAAAGCGCAGCATCATCGACTTCGGGTCCTTGGCACTAAATCGGATCTTCATTATCCTTGCCCACAGACGCCGGGCGGCCCGGAATTTGGCGATCTCCTCAAGCAGGTTGTTATGTGAATTAAAGAAGAACGACAGACGCGGCGCAAAATCGTCGACTTTCATGCCGACGTCGATCGCTGCCTGAACATAAGCTATGCCGTCGGCCAGCGTAAAGGCGATCTCCTGTGCAGCGGTCGAGCCTGCCTCGCGAATGTGGTAGCCCGAGATCGAAATAGTGTTCCAATTGGGCACCTCGGCCGCGCAGAACGCGAAGGTGTCCGTGATCAACCGCATGCTCGGCTTCGGCGGGTAAATATAAGTTCCACGTGCGATGTATTCTTTGAGGATGTCGTTTTGGATCGTCCCGCTGACCTTGTCGAACGCGACATTCTGTTTGCGGGCCACCGCGAGATACAAACACAGCAAGGTCGAGGCCGTCGAATTGATCGTCATCGACGTCGAGACCTGATCGAGCGGTATACCGTCGAGCAGCGTCAGCATGTCGTCGAGGCTATCGATCGCGACGCCGACCTTTCCCACTTCGCCTTCGGACAATGGGTCGTCCGAATCGAGGCCGATCTGCGTCGGCAAGTCGAACGCGACGCTCAGGCCCGTCGTGCCCTGCGAAAGCAGATATTTGTAACGAGCGTTCGATTCCTCGGCCGTCGCAAATCCGGCATACTGCCGCATCGTCCAAAAGCGTCCGCGATAAAGGTCCTTTCGAACTGCCCGCGTGTACGGATACTCACCCGGATCGCCAAGATCAGATCTATAGTTAAGCGGTGTCGTATTCTCCGGACGGTAGCTTTCGGCAAGTTCGATGCCCGAGGATGTCACAAACTTGTCACGTCGCTGAGCCATATCGGCATTAGATTATCATATCCGAATGGATTTTGACTTGAGGGTGCCGGATGCGTAGCATTTCAGTTTACAGTATTGATCGACCACATACGGTGGAAGCATAACTTGAATTATTACAACTATTTCACAGAGATCGAAGACACGTTCATACGGCGACGAGGCAAGAGTTTGTTCTTGAGTCCTCTCGACTGGGCGTTGATCGAGACGTGGCAGGACCGCGGAATTCCGCTTCACATAGTGATACGCTCGATCGAGTCGGTATTTGACGTTTTTAATATGCAGCCTGTTGGAACGCGAACGATCAAGAGCCTTTTTTATTGCCGCGAGGAGATCGAGATCCAGCACGGCGAGTGGATCCGGTCACAGGCGGGAGCGTCGTCGGGCGATGCGGCGGGCGAAGTTGCGGCCTTTTCGATCGAAAGCGTGCGCGAGCACATCGGGCGGGCGGTTACACAACTTGAGGCCATCAATAGCGAGGCAATGCTTGAAGATATCGGCCGGGCGGTCGAGCGGCTAAATGAGTTTAACGTTGATCCGGGGGATGATTTTGAGCAGATCGACGGAACGCTAAGCGATATCGAAAAAATGCTTGATCGCAGCGTGCGATCCAACTGGGAGAAAGAGCATCTAAAGGTGTTGGAGAAGGAGATCGCCGATCAGCTGAAGGGGTACAAAGCGTCGATGGAACCTGAAGCTTATAAGCAGACGTTCGACCTTATGCTGCTGAAACGGCTTCGCGAAGAGGCCGGCATTCCGCGACTCGGGCTATTTTATTTATGAATACGTTTCTTACAAGTTTTGTGATAATTGCTGCAATCGGTATGACCGCCTCAGCCCAAACAAAGCCTCGGCCGCGAGCGGGTTCAAAGCCGGCCGAGTCCGGTACTCCGATGAAAAACAGCTCAAGACCTGCGGATACAGTTGTAGACAAAGGCACGGTCGCCGGCCGGACGTATACGAACACGAAGTTCCAATTTGAGATCACGTTCCCCGACACCTGGCTAATACCTGGCGACGATTTTGAAGGATTCATGAAGTCGCAAGGGTACGATCTCAGCCTAAAGGCGCCGGATACTCTGACGACCGCGGGCAAGGCGACGATCAACGCCGCTTTGAAAAGGGTTTCGATCCTGATGACGGCGTATCGATCGATGCCGGGCACGGCCGACAACGCCATAATGAGAGTCTCGGTCGAAAATCTATCGGGCAATCCACAGATAAAGGACGCCGTCGATTATTTTGACGCAATGCGCGCGTCGTTCAAGACTTTAAAGCTGCCGGCAGACTTTCATTACTCTGAGACGCAGGCAGAACAGCTCGGTACTATGCAATTCGCGTACCTCGATGCTACTTCCAAGGCTGGCAAGAAACGAATGTATGCCACTGTCCGAAATGGTTTCGCGATACTTTTTACGCTTTCTTACTCGTCCGACGCAGATCTTGCGACCATGCGGCGCGTCCTGGACGAAGGGAACTTTGACCTTAAATGACAATTGAACAGAAATGCTACAGCATCGGAGACGAATTAGACGTTCGAATTGAAAAGATAGTGCCGCGCGGCCTTGGGCTAGCGTTCGCTGAAAAGTTAACGATCTTTGTACCGCTCGCTGCACCCGGTGACCACGTTCGTGTTCGGATAAATGATCTCAAAAAGCGAACTGCTTTTGCCGAGATCGTCGAAGTAATTGAGGCTTCGCCGGTGCGTACAGAACCACCTTGTCCCTACTTCGGCATTTGCGGAGGTTGCGATTTTCAGCAGCTTACTTACGAGGCTCAGCTTGCCGCCAAGGTCGAGATCATCCGAGATTGTCTTCATCGGCTGGCGAAGATCGAATTTGCCGGTGAGATCCGGATGATTCCCAGCCCAAAGCCACTCGAATACCGCTCGCGAGCTAAATGGCACGTCGATCGCGACGCTCGTAAGCTGGGCTATTTCAAGCGATATTCGCACGAGGTGATCGACGTCGATACCTGCCCGATTCTTACTCCGACACTGCAGGGCGAGCTGACACGCCTGCGTTCGACGCTTGAATGGAATACGATGTGGAGCGACCGCCTCGAGATCGAAGCTGCGAGCGGTGACGGCGACCAGACCTCTGTATACTCAGCTGAACTGCTCGAACAGACGCGGGAGATCGAAGTCACGGCCCACGATGACAAATTTGGCTTTTCAGCACAAAGCTTTTTCCAAGGCAACCAGCTGCTGATTGGGAAACTGATCGATTCTGCTCTCACTTCATCGAAAGGCGACAAAGCGCTTGATCTCTATTGCGGCGTCGGCCTATTCGCGATCCCGATGGCCCGACGTTTCGCGCAGGTGATCGGGGTTGAAGGCAATTCCGATGCTATCGGGTTTGCCCGAATGAATGCTCGGTCTGCACGGTTCGACAATTTAAGCTTTGTCTCACGCAGCGTGGGCGAGTTTTTGGAGAGTCACGAATTAAGTAATACCGACATGGTTCTGCTTGATCCACCGCGGTCCGGAACCGAAAAGAACGTTATTCGCGATATCGCTCGGTTGAAACCGAAACAGATCGCATACGTGTCTTGCGAACCATCGATCCTGGCGCGTGATCTGGCGGTATTTATCACGGCGGGCTACAAGATCGACAACATTACAGCTCTCGATCTTTTTCCGCAAACGCACCACGTAGAGACGGTGGCGCGTCTTAGCAGGGCGTGATCGCGACGGTTACCTGCATCAATTTTGAAGCTTTTGGCGAACAAATAGTGGTCGCAAGCGTATTAGAATAGTCTCGGTTTTGACTAGCTAAAGCGAGCACCAACGAATAAAATTCTTATATGGTCAATAACAATCCGGAAACAGAAGAGCCTTCGTCGGAAGGCGTGATTAAGTCGCTATCGGTTCGGTGCCGTTACTGCGGTCAGAAGAATGGGGTGAAAGACGGGTACATTAATCGCTCGGCGAACTGCGGCCGCTGCAAGCTTCCGTTGTCCAACGAGCCGCACAAAAAGTTTGCCGATCTCAATAAACACGATTATATTCACCCGGCCGACAGTAAGGCTCTTGCCGCTCTCCGAGCAATCCCGGGTATCGACTCGGCGTTGAAAAAGCTGCTCGCGGTCACGGGCGAGTCTGCGATCCGCGTTTCATTTATGGCGTCGGCCATAAAGGTCACTGACAAGCAGTGCCCCGACCTGCACGCCAAGCTCCAGATAGCCTGCACCACTCTTGGCGTCGACATGCCGGACATGTTCATTCAGCAGAACCCAATGGTCAATGCGTTTACAGGCGGCGTGGAACGTCCCGTGATCGTGCTGCATTCGGCCTTGCTGGAACGCCTCACCGACGAAGAGACGCTTGCTGTAATATCACACGAGGTCGGCCACATTCATTCTGAACACGTGCTCTATTTAACGGCAGCCCGCTTGATGGAAGCACTTGCGAACGTCTCGATCGCCCGACTGATCCCGGGCAGCGAGATCGTCAAATTCATCGTCTCCGCCGGTATCTCTAGCGCACTTCTCGCCTGGTCGCGTCGAGCCGAACTTTCGTGTGATCGTGCCGCTCTTTTGGTCACACAGGATCCACACGTTATTGGCCGAACGATGATGAAGCTCGCCGGGGGAACCTTCGCGTCCAAGATCGACTATGACCTGTTCCTCGAACAGGCACGCGAATTCCAGAAGAACTACGATGAGAACAAGCTTGATAAATTCTGGGCCGACATTATAAATGCGGGCCTCTCACATCCGTTTCCGGTCTGGCGGGTCTCGGAAATACTTCAGTGGGTTGAAAGTGGTCAGTACCAGGGCCTAATGGACAGAGACTAACTGGAAGATGTTAATCGTAATAACAACCGTGTCGACCCAGGCGGCTGGTGAGGAACTCGCCGAGAAGATCGTTAACGCAAAACTTGCGGCGTGTGTCCAGATCTTACCGAAGATGACTTCCATTTATGTTTGGGGAAACGATTTAGCAAAAGAAAGCGAGCACCTGCTGCTGATAAAGACGCTGAAGGAGAAATACGACGAATTAAGTGCATTTATCACTTCGAATCACGGCTATCAGGTGCCAGAGATAGTCGCGATCCGCTCTGAAAGTATTTCTTCTCCTTATCTCGCTTGGATGATGAAAGTGTTTGAGGTCAGCGAGAAATCATCGTCAGATCCGGTCAATACTTGAGATTAAGTGATCGAGACAAGGCCTCAATTAGGTCTTACCATTGTCGATGCCGGCATAACAGGTTTTCACGATAAAATCGCAAGCGTCCTTTGGAGAGTCAGTCATATGCAGTAGGCCAACATCTTCTGAATTGATCATTTTCTCGTTGAGCATCGTGGTAGTTAGCCACTGTAGGAGTCCGCGCCAGTATTGCGACCCGAAGAGCACTACCGGGAAATTACGGATCTTACGCGTCTGGATCAGCGTTAACGCCTCGAACAACTCGTCCATCGTTCCAAATCCGCCCGGAAAAATAACATACGCGTTGCTGTATTTTATGAACATGGTCTTGCGGACCATGAAGTACTTAAACGTCAACGATTTCGTTAAATACGGATTCGGCATCTGCTCAAACGGCAATTCGATGTTGCAGCCGACAGACACGGCCCCCGCCTCATGAGCTCCGCCGTTCGCGGCCTCCATGATTCCCGGACCTCCTCCCGTAATAATTTCGAACCCCTCGGTACCCAGCAGCAAAGCCGTTTCGTGAGCAGCCTTGTACATCGGATCGTCAGGATGTGTACGGGCAGAACCAAAAATGGAAACGCCGCGAGTGATCGTCCCCAAGTGGTCAAAACCATTAACAAATTCGCTCATGATCCGAAATACACGCCATGAATCTGACGTCTTGTATTCGTCTTCCGGCTCCGGTGAGCGAAGAAGGACCTCATCCTCGGTCAGATGCCAATATCCCGGCTCCTCCTCACGCTTCTTGGCCTCGGCAACTGTTTTAGGAACGGCCCGCTTCTTACGTGTTACGGTCACCGCTTTGGATTTGTTTGGTTTAGTAATTGGCATAAAAAGAATGTTATGAAAGGCGGAAGGGCCGTCTGAGTCGCAGGGCACCGCAGATCAGACATATTCTATAAAGAGTTCGCCTAAATCCCCATAATATTGTAGCCGCAGTCGACGTAGATCGTTTCGCCCGTGATGCCGCTTGATAGTTCGCTAACGAGAAAAAAGGCGGTGCTGCCAACCTCACCCGGGGTTACATTTCGCTTTAACGGGGACCGTTCGCCGACGTAACTGAGCAGGGAGCCCATATTCTTAACTCCGCGAGCCGAGAGAGTGTTAAGCGGCCCCGCGCTGATCGCGTTCACGCGGATATTGTCTTTTCCCAGATCAGCGGCAAGATAACGCGTAGACGCCTCGAGTGCTGCTTTCGCGACGCCCATTACGTTGTAATTTGTCACGACCTTTTCCGCTCCGTAGTAGCTCATCGTCACGATGCTGCCGCCGTCGGTCATTAATGGTGCAGCGGCCCGTGCGACCTGTGTAAGAGAATAAGCGCTGACCTCGAGTGCAGTTCGGAACGCTTCTCGGGTCGTATCGAGGAAATTTCCTTCAAGTGCCTCTTTCGGTGCAAAAGCGATGGAGTGGATCACGAAATCCAGGCGTCCGTACTTTTCTCCGACAGCAGCAAATGCCGCATCTACCGTTTCTTGCTCGTTCACGTCGCACGGTACGACCAACGAGTCCGGCAGCGTCGCCGCAAGTTTTTCGACATTTTCCCGCAGCCGCTCGCCCTGAAATGAAAACGCGAGTTTGGCTCCGTGATCCGCGCAGGCCTGGGCACACGCCCATGCGATCGAACGCTTGTTCGCGACGCCGAGTATCATTCCTACTTTGTTTTCCAACATATGCATTTGTTGTGGCGGAGCGAAAGCGCCGCGAAAATTGTCCGTTAATCGGTTACGTAGATCCGCTGCAGCTCTTCGAAATCCCGAAGGCGGATGTCGATATCGACGGGCGTATCCGTGAAACGCCGCGAAACGAGCATGCCGCGCAGATGTTCTTCCTCTTCAACGGTCAGCTGTGTCACCAGAAAAAGCATGAGTCTCAGCCGTAGGTGAAGCTTCATTTCCGCAAGGTCCCGCTTTACCTGGCCGACGCGTTTCAACATCGACTCGATCTTGTCCTGTCGGACGTCCGGCACGACCAGGAAAGCAACCTCGACGCATGTGATCATATCTTCCTGGACCAGGACCGCGTCAAAACTAGTGTTCCCTATCTGGACGTGGCGGAGCAGCGGCAGGTTTTCCTCCTGTTGGATCTGCCGCAGTGCGAGGTCCTGAGCGACGATGTACGCCGACAAAAGCTCGCCGATGCCGTCACCGTCAACGGAAAGAAGCCGCGCGAGCTCCTTGACCTCGAGATTGACGTTCTGCCGCTGCAGTTCGGGCATTGCCGCGTCCCATTTAACGAGACGACGGTCGCTCGCAGCTCTAAGTCGGCGGTCGCGGGCGACAGTCAGAAAGATGAACCCGGCGAGGAGCAGTATGCCGAAGATGACCACGACAGCGGCGGCCCACGATTCAGCCTTGAGCGTTAAAATGACTGCGGCCGCCAGGCAAACAAAGACTGCGACGCCCACCGACAGCTGTGCATAGTCGGTCGGATGACGCTCAAAACGCTCAAGCGAATTTTGGTTGGTGTCAGCCATAGTCGCGTGGGCCGCAGATCATGCCGCGCTCGTCGCCCGCTCAAACGGAATATCGTCAAACTGCGTCATCTGCTTAAACGCCTTGAACCGCTCGTTGATCTCCTGATAGTCCAAGCCATCGACTCGTTCCGTCCCGAATTTTTCGACGTTAAATGACGCCATTACCGAGCCGTATATCATCGCTCGGCGAAGCACTTCGTCCGTGATCTCGTCGTGGCTCGCCAAATAGCCCATAAACCCACCTGCAAAAGTATCACCGGCACCGGTCGGGTCAAAAACGCTTTCGAGTGGATACGCCGGAACTACAAAATAACCGTCGCGGGTGAAAAGAGTTGCGCCATATTCGCCGCGTTTTATCACGACCGCTTTCAGTCCAAGGTCCAATATGGTGCGAGCGGCTTTGTAAATACTCGGCTCGCCGGTCAACTGACGTACCTCCGCATCGTTGATAATAATGCAGTCAACGACCTTTATGGTCTCGATCAGAGCGTCCTTCATGCTCGAGATCCAGAAGTTCATCGTGTCCATAGCGACAAACTTAGCGTTAACACATTGCTCGCGGACCTGCTTTTGCAACATCGGAAGAATGTTGGCGAGAAAGAGCATGTCGGCACTACGCGATTGCTCGGAAAGCTTGGGCTGAAACGTCTCGAAGACGTTCAGTTGAGTGTCCAGCGTGTGAGCCGTGTTCATGTCATAGTCATAGCGGCCTTTCCAGAAAAAAGTCTTACCCTCAGGCACGACCTCAACATCATCCGTATTGATAGCGTGCCGTTCGAAAACGGCCCACTCCTCGGCCCCGAAGTCGCCGCCGACCACGCCGACCGCATTCAGCTTTGTGAAAAAACTCGCCGACAGAGCAAAGTGTGTTGCAGCACCGCCCAATATCCGCTCGCGCTGACCGAACGGCGTTTCAAGACCGTCGAATGCGATCGAACCAACTACAGTAAGTGACATGTTTTGAAAAAGTCTCCGATTTTAGAAATACGAAAACTCTTATTTTACACAGGCTTTAGGTTTTTTGCGATTTACGAGCAGCAGCGAAATGGAAAATTCGGCGGTCGGACGCTGATCGCCAGAGATCTCGTCTGACCGTGCGTCTCGGTTGGCGGCGTCTCATAATAGTATTTTTTCAAATATCAGCGCGACCAGTGCCTCTTCCGCTATCTGCTCGGATGGTCTACGGGGTGTCCACTTTGTGAGCAAAATGGACAGGTCTAAATGCTTGCATCAAGGGAAGTTAACCCTCATAAACATGTCCATTTTTCTGAAATGTGAAAAATGGACACCCTGTCCCAGCTCGAGTTAAAGTGGGACAGAAGGTGGGACAAGCTAACTTCTTGATTTCACTCGTATAACTCGTTCTTGTCCCACTGTCCCGCTCTTTTTTCATATTTCTGTCGTCTGTGCCTCGTGACTGACTCGTCCTGAAATAACTTTACACTTTGAAGTGCTTATTCCTTGTGAAAGTTGTCACTTTTGTCTCATTCCTGAGCGAGGTTTACGGCTTGTCTCCTTTATTTTTTGTCCGTGGATCGATCGCACCCAAACATTCGTGAATTGCAGCTTCCGATAAACGTAGGGACGCTACTATGGAATAGTGTTGCATGTATGGCACGCAAAAATCAATCACAAAATTTGTAGGTGGCCAGAAAAGCAGCAAGGATCGATATCCGTCGGGACCACGGCTTGCTAAATGAAGAGTTTTAAAAGCGGCGTTATTTCTGAGGAGCCGCGGCAGAGGTTTGTGCCGCCTTTAGTTTCTGCAATGTTGATTCGGCTTCGGATCTGTATTTACTCTCCGGATATTTATCGACCAGCATACCCAGATAAAGTGCGGCGTTCTCGCGGAGTTTTTCCGGAGCGAATTTAACCTTTTCCTTTTCGGATTTGAGATCGACCTTTTGCCTGCCTTTGTTGTCAGCCAGGTAATAGCTGCTCATACCCGCGAGATAAAGGAACTCGTC